>VCAX01000044.1 GCA_013607665.1 Campylobacterota bacterium
ATGGTAAACAGATGGGTAAAATAGTTGTCAATCTGTCATGCATTTTTATCTCTCTTTATTTTTCATCTATACTTTTCTCAAAAGTTTTCTAAAAGAGGTAAAAGAGTGAAAATCCATATAGATATAGACTGTTTTTTTGTCAGTGCCGCCCGTATAGCAGATGCTTCTTTGGAACATAAACCTGTTGTCATTGGCGGGCGAAGTGATACAAAGATATTCTCACGTGAGGCAAAGAACCAGACGGTAAATTTTGAAAACTCCGGCTCTTTTGTGCCTACATTTTACAAGGCTTATGAAACAAAAGATGATGATATTGGCTCTTTTATGGAAAACGGACGGCTTCGGGGAATTTTGACAACAGCGAGCTATGAAGCGCGAGCATACGGCATAAAGACGGCGATGAGTCTGCGTGAGGCAAAAGAACGCTGTGAGGAGCTCATCATCAAAGCACCAAATATGTCACTGTATCAAGAACTCTCTCATAAGCTGCATGCGTTTCTCTCACGCAAGATTCCGCTTATAGAGCAGGCCAGCATAGATGAGTTCTATGGGGATTTAAGTGGTTGGGTAGCGGATAAAGATGTGCCAGAGTTTATCGACAGACTCCGACATGAGATAAAAAAAGAGCTGCAACTCCCCGTCTCTATTGGTGCTGCAAAAACACGCTATATCGCAAAACTCGCAACAACTTACGCAAAACCTTTTGGCTGTAAAACGATTTATCTTTGGCAGTTTGATACCTTTGTCAATCCCATAAAAGTTGAAGATTTTGCAGGTATTGGTCGCAGTATGCGTAATAAACTCCACGCAGCACAGATTCACACACTCGGAGAACTTAGAAAACGACGAGGTACTGTGGAGTCTTTTGGACCCTATGCAAAAGAGCTTTACAAAAGAGTCAATGGCGAGAGTGATACAGCAATCAATACGAAACAAAAGAGAAAGTCCATTGGCATCTCACGCACATTCGATCCTCTTTTTGATCGCGCAGAACTTCGCAGACGCGTGCATATTTTAGCGAGACATTTGAGTTTTGCAATCTTGAAACTTGATGTCATTCCAACAGTTTTTCACCTCAGCATCAACTACGAAATGAATCAAAAGTCACATATCAATGTCTCAAAAGCGGAAATTTTTACCGAAAAGAAGTTCGATGCACTCTGTTTGGAGATGTTTCACAAGGCAGACACACAAAAAAGGTTGCATGTCATTCGGCTGAGTATCAACTGCTCAAGCTTTACAAAGGACTCACGTAAAGAGCTCTCACTCATTGGTTTTGAGGAGGAGAAGAAGATGCAGACTTTAAGCAAATCTGCACAAAAACTGCGTGAGAAATATGGTATTGATGCACTTAAATACGGCAGCGAAATGTGAAGAATTCCTTAAAACTATGCTAAAATATCTCTTATGACTAATATGAAACTTTTAGAGCAGTTTCGCTCTTTTTACTTTCAAAACTATCCCGATGATATGGAGACACAGATCTCCTACTTTGCCGTCTTTGGCGGACTCGATTGGGATATCGACACTACAAAACCAATTATAGAGCTTATTCAAACACTCATTTTAGACCATTTTGATCATATTGATGAAAAGATGCGTGAGTTGACACTCAACGACACCATAAACAGAAGGCTTCTTAAAGCACTTGCGACAGGTGACAGACGAATTTTTTCGGCTTTTAACAAAGCAGGACTCAACAATAAAAACGGTGGAGTCGCGCTGAATTATCTACAGGAAAAGGGGCTTATCCAACTCGAGTACTCACGGGAAGAACATCCGCGTGAGCGCTATCCAAAAACAAAACTCAAACGTGAAGAGGCACGTCATCGAATCTCGCACAAGGTGCTTTTCACGCATCCTTTCATTCGTTTTTGGTTCTACTTCGTCGTACCACACATTAAAGAGATAGAGGCAAAAAAGTATGATGCCTTTTTGAAAGATTTTGCACTGCGCCACAACAGCTACACAAGTCTTGTCTACGAGGAGCTTTCAGAAGTACTGCTAAACTACAATCTGCGTGACGCACACATCATCAGCTCCGGCAGTTACTGGGATGCAAATCTTGAAATAGACATCTTGACACTCACACAAAATGGACGTATATACATCGGAGAGTGCAAGTGGACCAACCACAAAGTCAACAAAAAAGAGCTGCATAAAATAAATGACAAATGTAATAAACTGGGCATTGAGCCGACACAAATCATCTTTTTTTCCAAACGCGGTTTTTCAAAAGAGCTGCAGCAGCTCCAAGGAAGCACACTTGCACTCTACAGCAGTGAAGATTTTAAAGCACTTGTCAAGACAAGACCGACAGGAGAGCTTTATCCGTTAATTACGCGCAGCGCTTCATAGGCCTCACGCAGGAGCTGGAACTTCTGTGTATAGTGTTGCACCATATGTGGTGCTTCATGAATAATTTTATCCGGATGATAAACTTTTGTAAGTTTTTTATAGCTCTTTTTCAAAGCATCCTGTGAAGCACCGATAGGACATTCTAAAATAGTGTAAAACTCTTTTTTCTCTTCTAATTCATCTGCCTTGCTCAAGTCACCAAAAGAGAAGTTCGCAAAGTCTGAATAGAGTTTGGACATAAAATGGTTATCGTAGGTGTACTGTACTTGGTAGTGTAAGATGTGACGCTTGTTGAGTGCTTTTTCAAGTCGTGCTTTAGCTTTGTAGTCACTCACATCAACCACCAAAGAGATATCCGTTCCCCGCTCAACATAGACCTCAAGCTGCGAACGCAGATAGTTCGTCACCCATGCATTTGGCGAATCAAGAGAGATAAGCACCGTATTTTTATCATAGGCGTAGAGATGGACTTTGACAACTTCCGGTTCTTCCATTTTATCAAGTTCTATTTTTATTGGTTGTGTACCATACTTGAGCATGGATCGTAAAAAGAACTCATGATTGAAATCGTGTGTCTTTGCATGGTGTTCGCTGAGTTTTCTGATGAAGGTTTCACGCACCTCTTTGAGTGATTCATTTCTAAAGACAAGGACGGATTTTGGTAAAAAGAGCATACCTCTGGTATGCTGATTTAAAAATTCTTTCATCCACTCGGAGTTTAATGTATCAAATCCAGTTGTAATAAGAATAAGGTTGTTACGTAAAACAATATCCATACAGACTGCCTTTTTTACACTGTTTAGCATTATTATAGCAAAAAAAGTTCCACTTTATAAAGAAAACTATTCTCAAGAATTAAGATAGCTTTGAGATTATTTATAGGTTATTTGAGTATAATTGCACTAATAATTCACTACCCCCTTTTAAGGATAAGATTTGCGCGAAAATATGAATGAAAAATGTGCTGTTGTAGGTATTTTTGGTCACGAAGAAGCTTCTAAACTCGCTTACTTCTCTTTGCATGCATTGCAACACCGCGGACAAGAGGCGGCCGGGATCTCCTCAGCTGACGGAACAAAAGTTCATACGATTAAAGACCGTGGTTTGGTTATGAAAGTTTTTAACGAAGCGAATTTAAAAACGCTTCAAGGTTCGAGTGCGGTGGGACATACACGCTACTCTACTGCAGGGGATGACTCTATTCTCGATGCACAGCCTGTCTTTGCAAGATATGACCTTGGAGAGATGGCCATCGTACATAACGGAAACCTTACAAATGCAGAAGAAGTACGTAATTCTCTCATTGAAAAAGGTGCGATCTTTCAAACTTTTATGGATACGGAAAACCTGATCCACCTTATAGCAAAAAGTACAAAAGGACACCTTCTTGACAGAATCATCGATGCAGTTCAACGCATTGAAGGAGCATTTTCTTTGGTCTTTTTGAGCAGAACGAAAATGTTTGCTATGCGTGATCGATTTGGTTTTCGTCCTTTAAGTCTTGGGCGTCTTCCAAATGGTGGTTATATCGTTGCAAGTGAGACCTGTGCGTTTGATCTTGTCGGCGCCACTTTCATTCGTGATGTCAAGCCGGGTGAACTTCTTGTCTTTGAAGAGGGTAAAGCACCGCAAAGTATTCAAGTTTTTGAATCAACTCCAAAACACTGTATCTTCGAGTATGTCTATTTCGCACGTCCCGATTCTTCCGTGTTTGGACAGTCTGTCTATGAGACACGTAAAAATATGGGAAAAGAGCTTGCACGCATCGAGCCTATCGAGGCAGACCTTGTTATTCCGGTACCAGACGGCGGTGTTCCTGCAGCTATTGGCTATTCGCAAGAGAGCGGTATTCCTTACGAGATGGGAATCATGAGAAATCATTACATTGGCCGTACCTTCATTGAACCAACACAAGAGATGCGTGATCTGAAAGTAAAAATGAAGCTCTCACCAATGACAGACATCATTAAAGGCAAACGCGTTGTTGTTGTCGATGATTCCATCGTTCGTGGAACAACATCAAAAAGAATCATACGAATGCTCAAAGAAGCCTGTGCAAAAGAGGTGCATATGCGAATCTCCTCACCACCGACAACAGACCCATGTTTCTATGGTGTAGACACACCTGATAAAGAGAAACTTATTGCAGCGAATATGAGTACAAAAGAGATTTGTGAATTTATCGAAGCGGACTCTCTTGCTTACCTCGATGAAGCTTCACTTTTGCGAAGTGTCAATGCAACAGATGAGAGCTACTGTACAGCTTGTTTTACAGGCAAATATATCGTTTAATGCAGCAAATATATACTTATGGCAGTTACCTGCGTGAAAAGTTTGGTACCAAGGTTTACAAGGTCGGTATCAATATTTCCGGTTTTACCTGCCCGAATATCGACGGTACCGTAGCAAAAGGAGGATGTACTTTTTGTGAGAATGACTCCTTTTCTGCCAGTAAAGATGCAGTTCAGGAACTCAAAGGCTTTCATCTCAATCTCAACTCCAAAGAGAATCCCTTTTTAGAAAAACAGCTCCTACAGCTAGAGCAGCAGTTCAATGCCATCTCTTCTCGCCAAACAAATGAATATGGCGCAGAGAAATTTCTGGTCTATTTTCAATCCTTTACAAATACCTATGCTCCTTTTGAAACACTCAAGGCACTCTATGACAAAGCGCTCTCTTTTGATAATGTCGTTGGCCTGAGCATCGGGACACGCTCTGACAGCATAACGGATGAAACACTGGAGTATCTCAGCAAGCTCGCAAAGGAAAAAGAGATATGGATTGAGTTTGGTATTCAATCTGTCTATGATACAACCCTCGAACGAATCAACAGAGGGCATGACAGTGCCAATGTAAAAGAGTGGATTATAAAATCCAAAGAAGCAGGCCTCAATGTCTGTGGACATCTTATCTTTGGTCTGCCAGACGAGACACAGGAGATGATGCTCGAGACTGCAAAAGAAGCATATGAGTGGGGTATTGACTCAGTAAAGTACCATCCACTCTATGTCGTCAAGCACACAGCTTTGGCAAATGAGTATATGCGTGGAGAATTTGAACCTATCAGCGAAGCGCTTTACATTGACACACTCATCAAAGCCATAGAGATGAAACCACAACATGTAAGTGTACAGCGTGTAACCGCAGGTATAAACGATAATTCTCTCTTGGCGCCACAGTGGTGTAGAGATAAAAATGAGCAGATAAAGCACATCAACCATGCTTTAAAAAAGATAGGCTTAAAATACTAAAACGTTAATGTCCCCATACCTTGGCAAATTGCGCCGTTGAACTGAAATAGGGTGGATAATCAAAATAGACGCGAAAATGCACTGACTGTCCCGATTTGAGATTTTTTGCGACAATAAACTCTTTTTCAATGGTTTGCGGCTTGTTGTTTCTACTGAATCCACCAGAAAAAAAATCTAAAATACCGCTTGGTTTATAAAAATTCCCACCTTTTACATTTCCTGTAGCATGTCCTTTATTGACAAGTTTGATATCAAAGGTAACTTTACCGATTGGATAATTACCGGTATTGGTTACAACACCTGTGTAGATAATCTTTTCTGTACTTAAAAGACGCTTGTTGTTTAATTTGCTCAGCGATACTTTTTTGGTGTACTTATCAACAACAAAAACTGAAAAAACAGCTAAAAAAGCACTGATGAGTGTAATAGAAAAGAGCATAGAGTATTTCATCTTAGCATCTGTTTGTTTCAATGAAGCGACAACACCACTTATAAAAATTATAAAAATAAAGCCAAGCACTACATAGTGCCATATGTTAAAGAGTATCATCTACAGCTCGCTTCCAGTGAGATATTATAGTCTCGTTTATATGTAAAAGGTTCCACGATAATCTTAAATTCACGTGTCTGCCCTTTTTTAATATCCTCTTGAAGAATCGACATCTTTTTAAAAGGCTTTAACTTGAGTATATAGTTTTTGTATTTATTTGAAGTCACTTTATAGGCACTCGCTGTAATCTTACAGGATTTAAAATCAAAGTTCGAATCATTGGTGATTTTTCCTTTGACCACAACTGCCTGTGAGAAATTAAGCTTCTTCTGCGAGATAAGTTCTGTATGATTTTTAAAAAGAAACTTATGCAGAGTGATATAGCCGACTGTTGGCCCCAGTAAAAAAGTCGCAAAAGCGAGTAAGACCAAGAAGATAGCAAGCTTCATTTTATCTCTTAACAAAATCGCTAAAACGATAAAGAGGACAAAAAGAACAAGTACAGAGCCAAAGAGGATATAATCATACATGATAAGTCCATCTATAAAATTCTGTATTTTAATTTTCATATTCAGTGCTTAATCTACTCTTGAATTTTTTTCTGCAATACCGCTCATATCAAACCTGCGTGCGAGTTCTTGCTTGATTCTATCGGGTGAAATATTCTTTGATGCAAGTGCTACAAGCATATGGTATGTCAAATCCGCCGCCTCGTAGACCATCTCCTCTTCATCATCATCCTTATGTGCAAAACAGTACTCACCAGCCTCTTCTACAACTTTTTTGAGTATTGTATTTTCACCTTTTTGGAGGAGTTTTGCTGTCCATGAAGTCTCAGGATCTGCGTTTTTGCGTTCCTGAATGGTGTGGTAAAGTGTATCGATAACACCATAGGTATTGTCCAGATCAACCTCTACCTCACTTGCGACATTACCGCTTTCAAGCTCTGTGAAGAAACATGATTTACGACCTGTATGACAGGCAACACCGTTTTGTTTCACTTTAATGAGTAATGTATCATTATCACAATCGATGAAAAAAGATTCTATTTCCTGTGTATATCCACTGCTCTCACCTTTTTTCCAAATACGCTGTTTTGAACGGGAAAAGTAGTGTGCAACTTTTGTTTTGAGTGAAAGTTCCAGTGCTTCACGATTCATATATGCCATCATAAGCACTTCATTATTTGCAGCATCTTGAACGATGACCGGCAAAAGTTCTTGTTTTTGCCAATCCACTCTCTTTAGAATTTCATCCATTCTTATCTCGCTGTCGTTCTCTGTTTTGCATCTTTCATATCAACCCAGATATTTGGTGTAGACCCACCAGGTGTCAAGAAGATTTTTGCATCTTTGTTCTCACGCAATGCATCGTTGAACTTGCTTTGCACTTTCATCTGCTCTAGCTGTAAAAGTTTTGGTGTCAATGATTTTGCGATTGCAATGTTCGCAGCAGCATTTGCTTTTGCTTCAATTGTTATGGCATCCGCTTTTCCCTGCGCCTCGATTCTTGCCTGTTGCGCAACACCTTGTGCTTCTGCTTCACGTTTGAGCGCCTCTTGTTTTGCACGCTGTACCTCTTGCTCTGCACGCTGTACTTCTTGTTTTGCAAGCTGTACGCGTTCTATTTGATCTTTTACTTTTGCAGGTAAGATAATATCACGCAGCTGAATGGACTGTAAAATGACTGGAGCATTTTTCAACTGTTTGATGTTAGCGAGAATTCCTTCTTCAATAGATGTTGCAATAGTATTACGCATAACCGGTATAGACTCTGCATCGTACTTACCGACAACATTACGCACAACATCACGTACAACAGGATTGATAATCTTGTCTTCCCAGCTAAATCCCCAGTTTGAAATTGTTTGTGCTGCAAATTGTGCATTTAATCGGTACTGAACAGTCAGCTCAATTGATACCGGAAGTCCACGCTTATCCAAAACAGTAATGGCAGGTTTTGTAATAATCCCTGAAGCATTGGAGTTCGTTTCAATTCTATTTGCGTAGTTAATTATACGTACCTTTGTATCGACCGTATAAACTTTTTGGATGATAGGGATGATAAAATGCAGTCCAGGAAGCAGAGCTTGGTCTTGATACTTACCATTTGTACTTAAAATCCCGCGCTCACCCTCTTGAATGATTGTAAAAGGTTTTGCCAAGACTAAAACAAGTACCAATCCAATTAACACATAAAGGAGTGCCGCTTTGCCGCCTCCAAAGTTAAAATTCATATTTGGCATCTGCGGACCACTTGGGCCTCCACTGTTACCACCTGAGTTTGATTGCTTAAAGCCACCACCCTCACTCTTTTTTTTGTTAAAATAGTCGTTCATATCTGAAGCCATCAGTATATTGTCCTCTTTCATTTTTATCCTTGTTTATATTTCATCAACATACGTTAAGTAATGCTCATATTTTTTATTTCTTCCAAAAACGATGTCAAAGTATCCACTTTGGATGATTGCTGTTATCTCACCGCGTGAACCACATCCAATCTCTCTTGCATCTACCAATGCAATAGGTGTAATCTCTGCGGCTGTTCCTGTTAAAAATGCCTCATCTGCTACATAAACTTCTTCTCTTGTGATACGGCGGCGTGTTACAGTGTAGCCCATATCTTCTGCCATCTCAATGACCATCTTTTGTGTAATGGAAGCGAGTGCATTGTCACTTGGCGGTGTGATGATCTCACCATCTTTTATCATAAAAAATGCCGCACCACTCGCCTCTGCAACATAACCCTGATCGTCAAGCAGAAGTGCTTCATCATACCCGCAGTCAATCGCTTCATATTTTGCCATCTGTGAGTTAAGATAGTTCGCTGTCGCTTTTGCTTTTCCCATATTTGAAGTGTTTGCAGGGCGCGTCATAGAGACAATCTTTAGACGAATCCCTTTACGCATACCCTCTTCACCGAGGTAAGCACCCCACTCCCACGCAGCCACCGCTGTCTCAACAGGAGCATCTTTATGGTACAGCCCCATAACACCATAGCCCAAAAATGCAAAAGGACGCAAATAGACATTGTCTCCTTTAAATTCATTTTTACGAATAAGCTCTATCTGTGCCAAATTCAACTCTTCTACCGTATATGGAATATTCAGTAGTGTCATCTTCGCTGACTCTTTTAATCTTTTTGTATGATCATTGAGACGAAAAATTGCATAGCCTCTGTCTGTTTTATATGCTTTTGTCCCTTCAATAACACCATTACCATAGTGAATAGTGTGTGTCAGTACATGCACTTTTGCATCTTCCCATGCTACAAATTTTCTATTCATCCAAATATATTTGGCTGCGTCCATTAAAATTCTCCAGTTATTATAATTGTTGCTATTTTATCTAAATTGGTATTTACATTAGCTAAAAGCTGTTTTTCCATATCTTTGTCTTATATGTAAATTAATTATTTTTTATGTATAATTCCAAGAAAAATTGGAGTTACCCTCTTGTCAAAACTTACCTCTTTTGAAACACTTGCCAATAAAGATACACAATACACACCATACCATGAAGTCGATAAAGACCAACTGCAAAAAGATATTGATGCTATCAAAGGGACTATTAAAGTTGGAGAAGCTGACTTTCAACATCTTCTTAAACTTGAACGCTGGGGGCAATTTGCAACAATCAGTGGCTTTTTGCTCATTGCCTATGTCGCTATTTCAAATGTCAGCAATCCAGAGTTTTCCTCTTTCATTTTTTACACACTCGGCATCTTAGGTGCTTTTTTAATCGGAGTAGGCAATGTTACCCGCTGGGCAAATGTTACGCATCCTATTTTGCACGGGGCGTATGATAAAGTAGAAAATATTCCCTACCGCTACACAAAAAAAGGCTTTGCCGAGGGGCGATGCCGCTATGTTGACTGGCTTGACTGGATCAAACCCGATGCATGGGCATATGAGCATAACATTATGCACCACTATCATCTAGGAGAACTCGATGATCCTGATAATGTTGAGAAAAACCTTGAATGGCTGCATGAGAAAAAGATTCCTATGTGGATGAAGTATGCGGTCATCTACATTTTTGCTTCTGTGTGGAAAATTCTCTACTATGCGCCAAATACACTCAGAATCCTAAAAAACAAAGATGCAAAAGTGCAGCAGTTGCGTGAGACACAAAAGCTGGAATACTCTCCCTTTACAGAGAGCGGCAAAGAGCTATGGAAAGAGTACTATCTTCCATATGGTCTTTTTCAGTTTGTCTTTTTACCATTACTGTTTCTTCCATTTGGCTGGGGTGCGGTAACGACTGCTTTTTGGTTTTTGGTGCTGGGTGAACTTTTTGCTAACCTGCACTCTTTTTTAGTCATTGTGCCAAATCATTCTGCAGAGGATATCTACCAGTTTTCAACACCGCACAAAACACAGGGCGAATACTATCTGCGTCAGATCATGGGGAGTGTAAACTACAATACAGGAACAGACCTCATCGACTTTTTACATGGTTTTTTAAACTATCAGGTAGAGCATCACCTCTTCCCAAATATGCCGCACTCCTACTACCAAAAGATGCAGCCAATCGTAAAAGATATTTGTAAAAAGCATAATTTGGAATACCGTCAGGAGTCTGTCTTTAAAAGAATTTTGATGACCGTTGAATTGATGGTAGGAAATACGAAAGTATTGCGCGTAGAAGGTGTTTAGTCATGAAGCCCTCTCTCGGGCTTCACTCATAAACAAAAGAGGAGAAAATGAAATTTGAAATTTGTGTTTTAGAGAATTAGAATTTTACCTGAGCTGTCAGCATATATGCTGTGCCATTATAACTTTCACGACCTGAGCCGGCATCGTTATCAGTGATATCAACATTTGCAACCCATTGAACATTCTTATTTTGATCCCAAGCAGCACCTGCAATATAAGTTTTTTGTTCATACTCTGTTTGACCATCATCAGTTCCTGGTGTCCATGAATCAAAACGACCAAAAATTCTATACTCTTTTTGTGCACCTAAGCGATACTCAGCATTTACAGAGTAGCCTTCACCATCTTGCATTGAGCTTGCACTTCCATCTCTTGTATCAAGTGACTTTACATACTGTGCAGATACTAAAAATTCCGGTTGATTATAAACAGTGTGTAAACCACCAAATACTAAATCATCATATTGCCCAGCTGTTGCAGTCTCTTTATGATCTTGATTATACTGCCCAAAGAAAGAGACATCCCAGTAAGTAAGCTCTTTTTCTTTATCTTTTCCATTTACACCAAGAATATGCCCTGTAGTTCTCCACTCAAAACTCATACCTTTTTGTGCTTGTAGTGCGTGGTATCCTTCACCATTGAAAAGACCAAGCTCTGAATCAAAATATTTTGTTTTTGTTTTAAAGTTAAAGCCAAAGTCAGCAGAGTTTGATAAATCTGCACCATTTTTCTGTTCTATTAAAACTTTAGAAACATCACGAAAATACCAAGCAGTATGCTCTTCATAATCATGCCACGGACGGTGAGCAATACCAAGTTCTACACCTGTGTGAGGCAAAATATTATTTATATAAAGATATGCATACTTAATACGTAAAAGCATATCACCATCTGTTGTGCCGTTACCTGTTGCATCTATTTTATTATCTTGATGCACATCAAGTGTCACACGATAGTATGATTTTGGGTCATCTAAAAGGTATGCTTTAAGCTGGAAATATGCACGACGGATCTCAAACTGTGAAGTGTCCTCTCTTGTATTTAAAGAACCATTTGCCAATGTTTTATCATAGTTATTATAGGTATAACCAATATATGTCAAACCAGAAAATTTCAATTTATCAGCTTTGGAAAAAACAGGTGTAGAAGTTTTAATTTCTGTCCGCCCTTCAGCTGGTTTTGTAAAAACCTGCCCATTTGCATCCTGATAGAGTTTTACAGAAGCATTTGCAGCAACTGAACTGAGAGTTAAAGCAGCTAAAGCTGATAAAACGACTTTTTTCATTTATGAATTCCTTTGTGATTTGTTTGGCGGAAGTATAAAATAGTTAGGTTACAGCAAGGTTACAAATAAGTTGGCTTTACTGCACAATAAGCTTTACCATCTCC
>VCAX01000045.1 GCA_013607665.1 Campylobacterota bacterium
TATTAAATCCCTATTATATTTTTTTGTGATGATATTGTGAGAATAATGTTACAAAACTGCACATTGTTATTTTTTTATCACAATTCTTTTCTTACTGCTTTTACTCTGTAAACTGATGTTTTTTATAATTATTAATAATAGAGCACAAAAAGCTATTATTATAAAAAATATTTATCTTCATCAACACAATAGCCTATATAAGTAGTAAATTTAATGCCTTTTATAATTTTTTTTATATTATTTACTTTTCGTTTAAGATTCACTTAAAATTTTATGTCCTATAATGCTTGCAATCGAAATAGCTTTTGCTATCTCAATATTTTGATAACTCTGAGGAGAGAAAATGAAAAAAACAATTAAATTAGCAGTAGTAGCTGCTTTAGCTTTAGGTGCAACTTCTGCATTCGCAACAAATGGTTCTACATTAATCGGTCTTGGTGCTAAGTCTCGAGGTATGGGTGGTACGGCGATCGGTATTAGTCATGGTGCAGAATCTGCTTTAGCAAATGGTGCTTTGATTACTTCTGTTAAATCTACTGAAATTTCTTTTGGTGGTACTATTTTTATGCCAGATGTTAAAAACGAAAATGGTCTTAACCTAGGTGGTTTAGGTGATTTTTCAAGTAGTGCAACAAGTGAGGCTGATATGAGTGTTATCCCTGAAGTTTCTATTGCTTCTAAGATTACTGATAATTTCTATGCTGGTATTGGAATTTGGGGTACTGCAGGTATGGGTACAGATTACCGTGATGCTGCAAATACAGGTCAAATGAATATGGGGTTACTAACTTACAGTTAATGCAGTTTGGAGTTCCTTTAGCATATAAAATGGATAACTTTAGTGTAGCGGTTACTCCTATTTTACAATATGGTGCATTAGATATTAATTATGTTATGTCTGATGAACTTCAACAAGCTATGGGTGGTAGTGTTGGAACGGACTTAACAGTGGGAATGGGTGTAGCTCAAGATTTGGCATTTGGTTATAGTCTAGGTGCATCTTATGAAATATCTAACTTAACTGTAGGTGCTGTAAATCACAAATTGATATGGAATATAAAGGCTTTAGTGATGTAGTAGCTCCATTTACTATGGGTGCAGGATATGACAATGATAAGTTATCAACTCCAGCAGAGATTGGAATTGGTGCTTCTTATGTTATGGATGAGCATACAGTTGCAATTGATTACAAACGAATTCAATGGTCTTCATGTAAAGGGTATGAGGATTTTGAATGGGATGATCAGGATGTTATTTCTCTAGGTTATGAATATAATGCTAAAAACTGGGCGGCACGCGTTGGTTATAATTACGCATCAAGTCCTATCAGCGAACAAACATATACAGGTATGAACACAGCAAACTTATCGGCTGGTGTTGTTAATACTTTCAACCTTTTAGGATTCCCAGCAATCGTTGAGTCTCACTATGCAGTTGGTGGAACTTATAATCTTAGTGATGTAACTTCAGTAGATTTGGCATTTACATATGCACCAGAAGTTTCTAATACATATACAAATTTCGTAAATCAGGACATAACTACTAAACACAGTCAAACAGGTCTAACTGCACAAGTTAACTTTGTATTCTAATAAAAAGAAATTCTCCTTTCTTTTCATACCGCCTTTGCGGCGGTATTTTATCCTTCAAGAAAAACAATAATAAATAAAATAGTGATTGATTACAATGTGTATATGTGATAGAGCATAGCCTTCAAAGACTATACTAATTTGGCTTCGCGTGCGCCCTCTTTGATCTCACCTATAAGGTAAGAGCCTTCTGCTGTAGCTAAGACTTTCTCTACGTTTGCCTCTTCTACGACTAAGATCATACCGACGCCCATATTGAATGCTCGAAACATCTCTTCGCGTGCTACATGCTCGCTCATTAGCTCAAATATTGGAAGCACTTTTATAGCATCTTCTTTTACTTCTGCCATAAGATTTTCTGGCAGTACACGTGAAAGATTCTCGACGATGCCGCCGCCTGTGATATGTGCCATTGCTACTATCTCATTTTTGAGTGCTTTAAATGTCTTTACATAGATGTTTGTAGGCTCTAGCAGTGTTTCAATTAAAGGCTTGCCATTGAACTCATCATCAAAGTTCATATTCATTTTTTCAAAAAGCACTTTTCTAGCAAGGCTGAAACCGTTTGAATGTAGTCCAGAGCTTGGTAGGGCGATGAGTTTGTGACCGGCTTTTACAAGGGAAACTCTATCCATCTCACTCTTCTCTGCTACACCGACTGCAAAACCGGCCAAATCATAATCATCTTCAGAGTACATTCCCGGCATTTCAGCAGTTTCACCGCCTATGAGCGCGCATTCACTTCTCACGCAGCCCTCAGCGATGCCTGCTACTACATTTGTAGCGACATTGACATCGAGTTTACCTGTTGCGTAGTAATCCAAAAAGAAGCTTGGCGTACCGAAGTTACAGATAAGGTCATTGACACACATTGCGACAAGGTCAATACCGACCGTGTTGTGTATGCCGCTGTCGATTGCGAGTTTGAGTTTTGTACCAACGCCGTCAGTCGCTGCAAGCATAACAGGCTCTTTAAAGCCTTTTGGCAGTTCAAATGCACCGGCAAAAGAGCCGATACCACCAAGAACACCCGGTACCTTTGTCTTTTTTACGAAAGGTTTGATGTTTTCAACAAAACTGTTTCCCACATCGATATCGACACCGGCATCTTTATAACTAATTTGACTCATTGTTTGACTCCGAACTCTCAGGAAGGTCACACTGTTTTGTGATGATACAAAGCGGACAGAAGTTTGCAATTCCGGCAATAAGCGGAATAACTCCAAGATAGAACCAATTAATGCCGGTAACAACACCTGCAGCGATCAATCCAAGACCAAGAACAATTCTGATAGGTCTGCATATTTTTCGAATTTTATTCACATTCATAAGGAGTAACCTTTAGATTTATATTAATTTGTTGTAATTATATCTATAATTAAGTAAAATTAATCCAAAAGTGGCTAAAATCGCATCTAACTTAAGTAACTTATTAACTGACTCTAAACGAGGGCAAATCCTTGCTGCGCTCTCGGCCTCTTATTGGAGCCAGTTAATAAGTTAATAAAGAATAAGGAAATGATGAACAATGAAAGATTTTAGATATAACGAAATGATGGTGCATGTGCCGTTGTGTACACATAAAGAGCCAAACAATGTACTTATTATCTCATCAGAAGCTGCACCGCTTGTTGCAGAGATGCAAAAACATATTGACGATATCAGTTGTGATGTTATATCGGCAGATACAAATGCCTTGCGTGAGGTAGCTGACAATAAATATGATGTAGTAATATCAGAACTTGAGCATGATGCGGCCGTTCTTGCACATATAAATCGTGTACTCAATGAAACGGGCTTGGTTGTGCTTCCGGTTTCACCACTGAAAAATGTAGAAGAGAACTCTACGACATTCAGTATTTTAGGTAAATACGCCAAGATCGTTATGCCGTTTCGCTCAGGTGGCTGTACGACTGCGGTACTTGCTTCAAAAGAGTACCATCCGACTGCAGACATCATCTTAAACCGTGCAGATCTGCTCGATGGTTTGAAGTATTATAACTCTGACTTGCATCCTGCATCGTTTGCTATGGGCAATGATGTGCGCAAGAACTACAAGGGCATTATTAAAAATTAATGGCTTATGAGTATGCTATTGCGCTGACCGGCTCCATTGCAACGGGGAAAAGTACTGTTGCTTCTTTGCTTGCTTTAAATGGCATGCGGGTCATCGATGCAGACAGCATATCGCATGAGATTTTAGAAAACTCAAAAGAGTGGGTGCGTGAGACTTTTGGCGAGGAGTATATTACTCCGGCCGGAAAAGTTGACAGAGCGAAGCTCGGGGCATACATTTTTTCACATTCTGAGGCTAAAAAACTGCTTGAAGACTTTCTGCATCCTAAAATTAAAGCAGAGATTGAAAAGCGCAGCGAGCAGCAAGACAAGTTCAAGTTTCCCTACCTTATAGACATCCCTCTCTTTTTTGAAAATGCGAACTATCCCATAAAAGAGAGTGTTGTCGTTTATACTCCTGCAGATATTCAGCTTGAACGTTTTATGAAGCGAAACGGATACTCTGAGGAGGAGTCACGCAAACGTATCGCTTCACAACTCCCAATAGATGAAAAGAAAGAAAAAGCGACCTGGGTCATAGATAATGCACAAAATCTCAAACATCTGCAAAATGAGATTGAGTTGTTTGTAGAAAAAATCAAAAAGCGGTACAATAAGTAAGCGCCTTATGAAATATCCAAAAATATAACGACAAATCCTCCCTTTGGTCTGAGCATTATATTTTTGGATATCTCATAAGGCTTACTGTGATGAGGATAGAGATAAAAGGAGAAAGAGCAGAATGTTACATATCGCAAAATACAGCGCAAACGGAAATGATTTTGTAATATTTCATGCAGAACAAAAAGAGGAGCGCTATGAGCTGGCACGTGAACTTTGTCATCGTCAGGAGTGCATAGGGGCTGACGGACTCATTGTCGTAGTGCCGCATCCGGAGTATGATTTTGAGTGGGAGTTTTACAACTCTGACGGCTCACATGCTGATATGTGTGGTAACGGCAGTCGTGCCTGTGCGCACTATGCGTACAACAATGAGCTTGCGCCTGCAAAGATGCGTTTTTTAACGGGAGCGGGTGTCATTAATGCCGAAGTGACAGAAAATACGCCAAAAAGCGGTATGGTACTCTCCGAACTCACGCCACCGGAGATACTCGATGATGCAATTGAATTTAATGGACACAGCTGGTGGCTAATAAATACCGGTGTGCCGCATCTTGTACGTTTTACAGAGAATATCGAAGAGTTTGACATTGAAGAGGCGCGCGAGCTTCGTTATGTCTACAATGCCAATGTGAATATTATGCATGTGGAGGGTGGTAATCTTCGCGTGAGAACTTATGAGCGCGGTGTTGAAAATGAGACTTTAGCATGTGGTAGCGGAATGGCAGCCTGTTTTTACAGGGCCTACAAAGAGGGCAAAGTGCAAAATAATATTGAAGTCTATCCGACAAGTGGTGATACACTTTATCTCGGTGTAAATGAGAGAACGATTACATTTAAAGGAAGAGTGAAAAAAACTTTTGAGACGGAGTGGGAGAGCGAGGCTTAAAGCCCTGCTGCTTCTACTATTTTTGCTTGATGGTCTGCAATGAGTGGCTCGATAATCTCATCAAGAAGACCGCCGCTCATGATCTCATTGAGGCGGTAAAGTGTTAAGTTGATTCTATGATCACTTATACGGTTTTGCGGGTAGTTATAAGTTCTAATACGACCAGATCTATCTCCCGTTCCAACCTGTGCGGCACGTTCTGCTGCATTTTCTGACTGCTGCTCTTGCATTTGAAGCTCATACAGTCTTGCTTTAAGTACCTTCATCGCTTTTTCTTTATTTTTATGCTGTGACTTTTGATCTTGGTTGGTTACGACTATGCCGGTTGGCAGGTGGGTGATACGCACAGCCGAGTCGGTTGTATTGACCGACTGTCCACCACAACCGCTTGAACGCATCACGTCGATTTTAAGGTCATTGTCATTTATTTCGACTTCGACATCATCGACCTCCGGCATTACTGCAACGGTAATGGCCGATGTATGGACGCGCCCTTGACTTTCTGTTTGTGGAACACGCTGAACACGGTGTGTTCCGCCTTCGTATTTCAACCTGCTGTATACCTGTTCCCCTTTGATAAGAGCTATCACTTCTTTGTATCCGCCGGCATCCGATGGACTTGTTGAGATAAGTTCTATCTTCCAGCCTTTGAGATCTGCATAGCGTGTGTAGGCATCGAAAAGATCACCTACAAAGATAGCGGCTTCATCACCACCGGCACCTGCACGCAGTTCCACGATGATATTTCTGTCATCGTTTGGATCTTTTGGAAGCAGGAGCATTTTTATCTCCTCTTCAAGTACAGGCACTTGCGGTTCAAGCTCACGCAGCTCCTCTTTTGCCATTTCACCCATTTCAGGGTCACTCAGCATCTCTTTTGAGTCATTGATCTCTTCAATGAGTGCTTTGTACTCTTTTGCTTTTTCAACGATAGGTAAAAGGGAAGATTGTTCTTTGGAGAGTTCTGTCATCTTTTTGATGTCAGAAGTGATATCAGGTGAACTTAGCAGTTCGCTAAGTTCGTTATAGCGGTTGATAAACGGGGTAAGTTTATCTGCTAACATATGCTGTTAGTCTTATATAGCGTTTACGGTTTTGTGAAGACGGCTTACTTTTCTAGCTGCAGTCTCTTTTTTGAGAATACCTTTGCTAACGAATTTGTGAATTTGTTTGTTAGCGATTTGGAATGCTGCTTGTGCTTCTTCTTTGTTACCAGCTTCGATAGCTGAACGTACTGCTTTTACAATGTTTTTAAGACGAGTTCTATAGAAACGATTACGCTCTGTACGAACGATAGTCTGGCGAATTCTCTTAATTGATGACTTATGATTTGCCATTTATTTAGTCCTTCTTGGGAATTTAAGTGCGCAATAATAGCTTAAAGATAATTAAAATTAAGTTAAAGGGTGGTAAAATATGCCGAATTTGCAGCAAAAGCATTTTATAAACTTTACAAAAAGAGAGCAAATCCTCCCTTTGGTCTGAGTCTCTTTTTGTAAAGTTTATAAAATGCACGGCAAAAAGAATATTTTTTGGAGAGAAGTAATGAAACTATTTGGTACTGATGGTGTGCGTGGGGAAGCCGGGAGCTTTTTAAGTGCAGAAGTGGCTATGAAGTTGGCGATGGCTGCTGGGATTTATCTTAAAGAGTCTGCAGTCACTAATAAGATTTTAGTGGGTAAAGACACACGTCGCAGCGGCTATATGATAGAAAATGCTCTGGTCAGTGGACTTACTGCTGTTGGTTTCGATGTAATTGAGGTTGGGCCGATGCCTACACCTGCTATTGCGTTCATTACTGAAAACATGCGTTGTGATGCGGGGATTATGATATCTGCTTCACATAACTCTTTTAAAGATAACGGAATTAAGTTTTTTGACGGGCATGGGGACAAGTTTTCAAAAGAGGTCGAAGATCAGATAGAGAGTATCTTTTTTGACCAAGAGAAGCTGCGTGAGGCACAGGTTACAGGAAAGCAGATAAGAAAAGCCAAACGCATTGATGATGTCATCGGGCGCTATATTGTGCAGTTAAAGAACCCTTTTCCTGTAGAGATGACTTTGCAGGGCATGCGTATTGTACTAGATACGGCAAACGGAGCGGCTTATAAGGTAGGCCCAACGGTTTTAGAAGAGCTGGGTGCGGAAGTGATCGTGCTGCACGATAAGCCGGATGGTTTTAACATTAACGAAGATTGTGGAGCGCTCCATACAAAAGATCTACAAAATGCCGTTGTGAAGTACCGTGCTGATTTGGGTATCGCGCTTGATGGAGATGCGGATCGTGTTGTGATTGTTGATGAACTGGGAGAGGTCGTTGACGGTGATCAGCTTTTAGGTGCGCTTGGTGTCTCTATGCATGAGCGAGGTGTGCTCAAGGGAGGAGGCATTGTGGCTACTGTTATGAGTAATCAAGGGCTCGATGATTATCTAAAGCGTTTTGGATTGCACCTTTACCGCTCAGATGTCGGCGATAAGAATGTTTTGGAGATTATGAAAAAAGAGGGCATTAACTTTGGCGGTGAGCAGAGTGGGCATGTCATTATCCATGATTTTGCCAAGACGGGTGACGGACTTGTCTCAGCACTTGCCGTGCTTGCACTGCTTATAGATAAAAAGAAAAAAGCTTCAGAGCTGCTGCGTCCTTTTTCGCTTTACCCTCAAAAATTAGTGAACTTGAATGTAAAAGAGAAAAAATCGCTTGAGCAAATCGAGGGCTTGCGTGAGAAGCTTAGCGCTTTCGAGCAGGAGGGTGTACGTCAGCTTATTCGCTACTCAGGGACAGAGAATAAACTCAGAGTGCTCTTAGAAGCAAAAGAGAGTAAATTGATGGAAGCGAAGATGGATGAGTTGCTGGAGTTCTTTAAAAAAGCGCTCAATGAATAATCATACACTGCGACTTTTGGCAATTTTGCTCTTTGCGCTTGCCGGAATATTTATAATTGACCAGAACATCAAATCTCTTTTTGTAGATGGCTTTCGCTACTACACGGACTGCATCGACCTCATACTTGTTTACAACAAGGGTGTTGCCTTTTCAACGTTTGCATTTTTGACAGAGTATTTGAAATATATTCAGCTCATTTTGGTCTTTGGTGTGCTTGTTTATGTCATTAGAATGAATAAAATCTGTTATGCATTGCCTGTCGGTATTTTACTCGGTGGTGCGTTTTCGAATATCTATGACCGCTTTATCCATGAGGGTGTTGTCGATATGGTCTATTGGCATTGCGGGTTTAATTTTGCCGTCTTTAATTTTGCCGATGTGATGATAGATCTGGCCGTTGTCTGGCTGCTTGTTTTAAACTTTAAACCACAGTTATGTAAAAGTTAGGACATTTTTGGTATAATTGCCCAAAATAATATAGTGCGAAGGAAATTGATGGAAATCAAAGCAAACAAAATTAATGGCGCAAATGCTGAAATCGAAGCAACAATCTCTATGGATGAGGTGAATGCGAACGTAGAGAAAATTGCAAAACAATTAAGTAAAACTGCTAATGTTCAAGGATTCAGAAAAGGAAAAGTTCCTGTTGCAATCATTAAAAAACAGTATGAACAGAAACTAGTTGAAGATGCAGAAGCAGAAGCATTGCGTGAGGTACTCTCAAAAGGTCTTGACGAATTAAACATCGCAAATGATGCTTTGATCGGAGAGCCTACAATCTCTAAATTTGACAAGAGTGACGATAAAATCGAAGTAGCTGTAAAAGTTGCAATGCGCCCTGAGATCAATCTTGATGATGTTGAGAGTTTAGTACCTGATTTTAAAAAGCCTGAAGTAAGCGACAAAGAAGTAGATGCAAGAATCAAAGAGATCGCTGAGGGGCAAGCGCCTTTAGTAGACATCAAACGTAACCGTAAAATGAGAGAGGGTGATACTGCTGTTATCGATTTTGAAGGTTTCATTGACGGTGTAGCATTTAAGGGTGGAAAAGGTGAAGGTTTTGAGCTTCTTTTAGGTTCAAGTCAGTTCATTCCAGGTTTTGAAGACCAACTCATCGGCGTAAAACGTGATGAAGAGGTAGAGATTAACGTTACTTTCCCTGAAAATTACGGAAGCAAAGACTTGGCCGGCAAAGAGGCGATGTTCAAAGTAAAAGTCAACGGTGTTAAAGTAAAAGAAGAGGTAGAGGTCAATGATGAGCTTGCACAAAAACTTTTACAAAAAGAAGATGCGACTGTTGATGAGTTAAAAGCTGAAGTGAAAAAAGCGATCGAGCAGGAAAAACTTGCAAAACTTTACAATGAAGAGCTAAAACCACAACTTTTAGAAGCAATGGTAAATAAACTTGACTTTGATCTTCCAGAGTTCGTGGTAGAGCAAGAGATCGATATGGCAGTGAACAAAAAAGCTTCAGAGATGAGCGAAGATGAGATCAAAGAGCTTCGCGAGAACCCTGAAAAACTCAAAGAGTTGCGTGAGACTTTCCGTGAAGATGCAGAGAAAAGTGTAAAAGCGACATTTATCATCGATGCACTTGCACAAAAACTTGGTATAAAAGTAGAAGAGCAGGAAGTAATGCAGACTATCTATTTTGAAGCGATGCAAATGGGTCAAGATCCACAAAAAGCATATGAGAGCTATAAAGATGCAGGCTATCTTCCGGCAATTCAAATGTCAATGGTAGAAGATAGAGTGCTTACTACACTTTTAAACAAGAAGACAGAAGAGTAATATGAGTTATATTCCTTATGTAGTTGAAAAAACAGGGCGTGGTGAGCGCTCTTATGATATCTACTCCCGTCTTTTAAAGGACAGAATCGTTATGCTCAGCGGGGAAGTCAATGATGCTGTCGCTTCAACTATTGTCGCGCAGTTCTTGTTCCTTGAAGCGGAAGATCCTGAAAAAGATATCTACTTTTACATCAACTCTCCAGGGGGTGTTGTTACTGCAGGAATGGCAATCTATGATACGATGAACTATATTCGTCCAAATGTTGCAACGATCTGTATAGGACAAGCGGCATCTATGGGTGCTTTTTTACTCTCCAGTGGAGAAAAAGGGAAGCGTTATGCCCTGCCACATGCCAGAATCATGATTCATCAGCCACTTGGCGGTGCACAGGGACAGGCAACGGACATTGCCATTCAAGCAGAAGAGATTCTTCGCATGAAAAAAGAGCTCAACAGCATTCTTGCTAGCAATACGGGGCAGGATATTGCAACAGTTGAAGCAGATACGGACCGTGACAACTTTATGAGTGCTGCAGAAGCGAAAGAGTATGGCATGATCGATGAAGTGCTTATAAAGAGCGATAAAGAGTAAAGGGGTTAGCAATGGCAGGAACACTAAGAAAAAAAAGTCGTAGAAATATTGATGATACCAGTTCTGAAGTAGATGTTCCTGTCATTAGTGCATTAGATATGGACAACCCTTCAAGCGATATTGAGATTTATGCCAAAGAGGTATTAAATACACTTATCGCCGATAATTTACCACCAACTCCAAATAATTTCTCACTCTATTTTGACAGACTCCTTGAAGATAAGAGTGAAAACCTTCGTAAACAGATTCACTCTATTTTAGAGCTTGAAGAGAACAATGACGATGAGAACACCATTGCACTTGAGCAGAGTCTCAAACAAGGCTTTAGCTCAATTAAGGGCATACTAGGTGTAACGGCAAATCTCTATAAGAATATGTCCTTGATGACGAAAATCTTAGAAAAAAGAAAAAAAGAGCTCGAAAACAAACCAGAAGCTGAAGAGGCGCTTGGCATTATATCCACGTTAGAGAACGATGTAACAAAGCTCAACTCAATTTTGAAAACACAAAACACACAGATGCGCACTATCTACGATGATACTGCAAAAATTGTGAAAAATGTAGAGAATGAGACGATTTTTGATAATCAGTTCGGTGTTTATAATAAACGCTATCTATTAACGAAGATGGAGCAGGAGATGGGGCTCATTAAAGAGTTTCATCATAAAAGTTCCCTTATTATGATAGAGCTTTCCCGTGAACTTAAAAAGAGTGTTAAAAATGAAAAAGCCGTTCTTCTAATGGTGCGCACGATTGCAAGACTGCTACTCAAGACCTCACGCAGAAGTGACATTGTCGCGCATTACGGTAATGGCATTTTTTCTATGCTTTTAAAACATACGGACATTGAGAGTGCAAAAAAAGCGAGTGAACGTCTTTGTGAACTTGTTTCAAACTCCAACTTTTTCCTTGCAGATCGTGAGATACAGCTTAAGATCTCTATTGGTGTGACAGATATTGATCCGGATTTTTCTGTAGAAGAGATAGTAGTAAGTGCGCTTAACGGGATTGAAAAGGCGTATGAATTGAAAAATTCAGACTATGCGGTTTCACTGAGAAAATAGGAACAAAAGAGTCAATGAAATTAAATATTGTTGAATACCCAGATAAAAGACTGCGTCAAAAATCAAAAGAGGTCACTGCTTTTGATGAAAATCTTCATAAACTTTTAGATGCGATGCACCCTTTTATGATAGAGACGAACGGCATTGGACTAGCAGCAATTCAAGTGGCACATCCTATCCGCGCACTTGTTATCAATCTTCCAGATGAAGAGGGAGAACAGCATCCTGAAAATCTGCTTGAGATCATTAACCCCGTTATCATTCAAAAGGATGGCGAGACGAGCTACCAAGAGGGATGTTTGTCCGTACCACAGTTTCACGAAGATATAAAGCGTCATGAACGCATAACGATTAACTATCAAGACAGAGAAGGCAATACGCAAACACTTGAGGCAGACGGGCTTTTGGCTATTGCCATTCAGCATGAGATGGATCACCTCGAGGGTATTTTATTTATTGATCATCTCTCCTATGCTCGCCGTAAAAAGTTTGAAAAAGAGTATAAAAAACTGCAAAAAGAGCGTAAAAAAGCTAAATAATATGGCATATTGCCATATCTTCACGCAAGAACTCATAAAAAGAATATGATAACAGTAACTAAGCAAAGGTTGCTGTATGAAAAAGATAAAATGTGCTACAAATGAAGGTATAGAG
>VCAX01000046.1 GCA_013607665.1 Campylobacterota bacterium
TAAAAAAATATAAAATTCTTTTTTAGATGTGAAAAGTGGTGATTATGCGTCAATAATCCAACCACCTCCAATAAGCTTATCCGCATCATAAAATACTGCAGCCTGTCCAACTGCTACACCAAAAACACCTTCTTCTAATTGAAGATACGCTTTATCATTCTCTATCTTTACATGACACTTCACTGCAGTTGTTCTGTACCGTAACTTCACTGTTGTATCAAACTCTTTTTTATCATGAAACATGTTAAGATTGTTTATCACTACCTCTTTACATGCTAAATCTTCTCTTTTACCCACGACTATCTGATTTTTTTCAGGAATGATCTTTGTAACAAAATGAGGATCATGCGCACCTTTAACTGTAAAACCACGGCGTTTCCCTATAGTGTAATGCATATAGCCTTTGTGCTCACCAACTACATTTCCCTCCATATCAAGTACCTCACCCACTTGATCGACCTGCACATGGTCTTTTAAAACATCTGTATATGTAATTTCTACAAAACAGATCTCACTCGATTCTGCTTGTGAGGCAAATGATTCCAACCCTTTGATAGAAGCAGCTAAGCGTTTAATATCACTCTTTTTTCTCTCACCAAGTGGAAATTTTAATCGTGGTAAAATTTCTTTATTAACGTAGAAGAGAAAATAGCTTTGGTCTTTTGTATCATCTTCTGCCTGATAGAAAAACTCGCCATCTGTTTTAATGTAGTGCCCAGTTGCCAAATAGTCTGCCCCTATTTTATCGGCGAATACTATCATCTCACCGAATTTCATAGTGCGATTACACAGAGCACATGGATTGGGTGTTTTTCCTTCTGCATATGTATCTATGAAAGGTTGGAAAACATTTTTATTGAATTTTTCCTGTAGATCCAGTACATGCAGTTTCATTCCGACGAAATCTGCAGCTTTTTGCGCACGTGCTTGATGGATCTCATGATACCCCGGTTTAGAGTGAAGTTTCATATAAAGGCCTTCTACTTCATAACCCTCTTCTTTTAACAATAATGCAGTAACAGTAGAGTCAACACCTCCACTCATACCGACTAAGACCTTCTTTTTAGGCAACATATTAATACTTCTTCCTTTAGCCTTTTAATTGATTCAGGCGTTCTTTTTTCGTTCCAATTGTCGTTATCTGCACACCAAAGTTTCCATCGACAATAACAACTTCGCCTTGTGCGATGACATGATTGTCAACAAGAATGTCTAAAGGGTCATTTGCTAATTGGTTTAACTCAATAACTGAGCCAATATCCATATTTAAGACATCTTTTAAAAGCATTCTTTTTTTACCGATACGGACTTTTACTGGGAGTTTCACATCCATGATGAGTGCAATATTTTTCATCTCTTCACTGCTAAGATTAGGAGCTTCATCCTCACAATTACCTTGTGAGCTTACTGTTGCACTTTCATTTGTTTGTGAAGCAGTATCCGCTTGTGTTGCTGAGCCGTAAAGTGCACTATAGAGTTTATCATCTATAATAAACATCAAAAGTGAATTGATACTCTCAAGTGCAAACTTATAAATAAACATCCTGCTAAAAGACTCTAAACTCACCTCTTCATCATCTTTCACAAGTTCAATATTTTCAACTGAAAAAGAGAGTACCGGTAACTCTTTTTGAGCAGAGAGCGCATTGGATATTGCACCAAAAATATTCGAGACAATCTCTTTTGCAGCATCCATATCATCATCATTGACATCATCTCTCTCACTTGGCTCTTCACCCATCATCATATCAGAAAGTCCAGCTGCTAGACTTGGAGGCAGTGCCACCATCACATCGGCATCAACATCACCGCTTGCTTTTATTTTTACAAGAACGATCGGCGGTACTATATTTGAGATGATACTTAACTCTTGTTCCTCTTTGAGTTCCAAAGATGGTGCAGCACCTACTAGTGCTTCAATTGTTCCTACCGTCTCTTCTTCAAAGAGTTTCATAAAATCACTCATCTATATTTCCTCATCTTCAGTTATTTCATCTTCGTGGATGATATCTCGCACACCCGAGATCTTTTCATGTCTCTGTTTTTCCAGACTCTCTAATGTTCGTTTGACTGCATCTTTTTCTGTCTCAATAATTTCAGTTATCTGAATCGACTTTCTAAAACGGCGTAGTCCAATCTCACCACGAAAACGCTCTTTTCCATCGACAGCAACGGTCACAATGTCATTTGCTGCACTGGAAAGACGTAAAACATCACCGACTTTAAGGTCTAAAATCTCTGCCATAGAAAGATCGGCATCTCCTAAGTTTGCCTCTACATCAACCTTTGCACCACCTAAAAGTACTTTTAGTTCAGTATTTCGACTCTTTTTCGAACTTGTTTCATTAAGCATTAAATCTCTACTTGCTAGTTTTGGCAGAATTGGTTCAAGTGAAATAACCGGATAACAGATGTTCATCATACCAGAAGAGTGTCCAATAATAATCTCCATAACAACCATAACAACAATCTCATTTTGCGCAACAATCTGTACAACATTTGGAGAGGACTCTTTGGACTCAACTGTCGGATAAACTTCCATTACTGGACCCCATGCCTCTTTGAGCGTGCTCATCATAACACGTAAAATAGTCTCAAACAAAGAGAGCTCTATATCTGAAAACTCACGGCTTGCGTCAAAAGGCTCCCCTTTTCCACCCAATAAACGATCAAGCATAGGAAAAGCAATGGAAGGATTAATCTCGATAACACCGCTTCCCTCAAGTGGCTTCATTGAAAACACGTTAAAGCTTGTAGGGTTTGGCAGAGACATTAAAAATTCACCATAGGTCATTTGATCGACCGAATGCAGCTGAATCTCTACGATTGAGCGCATTATGGAAGAGATTTGTGAAGCAAGGGAGCGTGCCATTTTATCATGTACCCCACGAAAAGCACGCAGCTGCTCTTTGGAAACACGGTTAGGACGTTTGAAATCATAGAGTGTAATCTGTCGCTGTGGCAGAAGATTGTCATCGCCGCTCTCTAGGACGTCATCACCTTCATCTTCAACAACACCTAAGAGTGCATCTATCTCTTCTTGGGAAAGTATATCTGCCATATTATGCTCCTATCCCTTCTTTTATTTTTTGAATAACAGACTTATGAATCTGAGAAATTCTCGATTCTGTTATGTTTAGTATATTACTTATCTCTTTGAGTGTCAACTCTTCGAAATAATAGAGCTGGATAATCATCTGTTCTCGCTCTTTATATGTAGAGAGTACCTTCTTGATAACCTCAACGAGTTCATCTTTTTCAATTTGTGCAAGGGCTGCACCCTCATCACCGACTTGCAGTTGATCATGAAGCGGCATGACTGTATAAATATTGGAAGCTATTCGAGCCTCATGAATTTTATCTATATCCTCTTCAAGGATTTCGGCAAGTTCAGCATCACTCGGTTCTTCATCATGCGTGAGACGATACTCTTCAACTGCATAATCTATCTGCTTAACGAGCTTTCTGTTTGCTCGTGAAAGTATGTCTAAACTGCGAAGATAATCAAGCATTGCACCATAAACTCTTTTTTTTGCATAACCCCAAAAAGAGTCATTTAGATTTTCGTCATATCTTCTTGCAAGTTTTATAAGCTCTTCTGTACCAATAGCAGAGAGATCGGAAAAATCTACAGAGCTCGGCAGGCGTTCTTTGAGCCGAAATGCCATAGCCCTTACCGCAGGAAGATGCTGAATTGCGAGTTCATCCTCTTTATGTTTGAGGTCTTGCACATACGCATTTGCCATCATAATTTCTGTCCAGCTACATCTTCATTGTTCATCTTAATTGCCACATCTGTCAAACGACATGCAGAATCAATTAACTTCTCTCGCTTGTTAATCTCTTTTACAAAGAGATCAAGTTCCACTTCATGGCGTTCTTTTGGAAAATTATACGCTTTTGCCACAATAGTTCTGTAGTAAAAAGCAATAATTACATGTGAAAAAAGATAGAAAAATGTTGTAATCAAAAACGTATATGTCAAGAGTCCTTGGGCATCAAATGATTTTAAAATACCAAAAATAGTACCTACAAAAAAACCAAGTACTGTAAAGAAATAGACGAAATTCTCACCTAACATAAACTACCCCATCATCTTTTAAAAATGATCCATTAGCCTTCTAAAAAGACCTGACAAGCCACTTTCATTTGAAGTAACTAGCACATTTCGTTCCAGCTTGGATGCAACTCTGTTGGCTATCACTTCAATATCTCGTGTCGCTACCGCCGATGGATAAAGGGCACTGAAGAGTGCTCTTTGTTTGATGGCACTGGCAACTTTTGCATCAGAATTAATCTTACCAATAAGTTTCAAATCCAAGTCTGTACCTATATTTGCACGCGCTACTTTTTTTATTTTTTCAAAGACACCAACCGCTTCTTTTTCACTTTTGACCTGATTCATAATCATACCGACATCATCACGCAGAGCCGCAATGGTTTTAATCGTTGCATAGGCATCTGTTATGGCAGCAGGATCTGGAACTGTCACGACAATAACATCATCTGCAGCATCTAAGAACATCTGAATATGTTCTCCAATGCCTGCACCGGTGTCTATTATCATGACATCGAGCTTGTCTAAGACCTGCGCCTCTTCCATAAAACGCTCAAAAAGTGCCATATCTGAGTATTTGAGTATCTCATCACCACTCTCACCGGGAATGAGTATCAAGTTTCGTGTGATTGGAATTAAAATATCACTCACACTTGCTTCACCTTTGAGTACGTGCAAAATGTTTTTCTTTATTTTTACATTGAACATCACATCAAGATTTGCAAGACCGATATCGGCATCGAAAATACCTACATTGATGCCTCGCTCTGCCAATACATATGCCAAGTTAGAACTGATGGTACTTTTACCAACGCCCCCTTTGCCTGATGTTATTGCAATAAATCTCGTTTTTTTTGACTTTTTTTGAGTTGTCTTTGTGCTTGAAGCGACTAACTCTTCAAGCTTCTCAGCCTGATGCCCTATCATGCTTTACTCCTGTTAAAACCATGCAGCAGGCACTCTACTAAAAAGTCACTCGATGCTGTCACCAGATCTTCAGGGACTTCCTGCCCAACAGAGAAATAACTTATGGGTTTTTTTGTCTCATAAGCCAATGAAAATATATTGCCAAAGCCCATCGTTTCATCCAACTTTGTAAACATAAGCGTATCGATACCTAAAGAAGAAAAGTTCTCATAAGTGACTTTGAGGTCCTCATACTTAATGGAACTCGGCATAACAAGCACTACATCTACATTGTATGCAGTTGTATTTGCATTCAGACACTCATATGTCTTCTCTATTTTATTTTTATCATACGGAGACGAACCCATAGTGTCTATGAGAATATAATCACAATATTTCAATGATTCAAGTGCATGGGAAAACTCCGGAGGATCGACCACCGTCTCAATACCAAGCTTCATCATACGCGCATACTGCATCAACTGCTCAACAGCACCGATACGATAGGTATCAAGCACCACTAAGCCGGCTTTGTATTTTTTCTCCATTAAAAAAGAGTAACGTGCTGCAAGTTTGGCGATGGATGTCGTTTTTCCCACCCCTGTCGGCCCTACAAGCATAATGACCTTTTTCGTTCCCATCTCCGGTGCACTCTCTCTGCGAATCGGCACCATTTTACGTAAAATGGTTTGAAAATAGCGCTTAACTGTTGCAGAGTTTTCACGCATTTTCAGCGGCATATGCTCTAACGTAATTTGCATCAGCATGTCAAGATGCTCTTTATTCATGCCGCTTTGTGATGCCAAACGATAGATCTCTGCAAATTCCGGTGGAATACTCTGCTGCAGATCCGGTGCCTTTTCATCCCAAAACATATTTTGAATGATTTTTACTTTATCTGTGAGCTTATTTATCTCCGACTTTATCTCTTTGAGTTCCTGTGGTTCTATCGCAGCCATACTCCTTTGTGTTTGTGCAGAAGATGCAGATGTTGGATTCATATACTTTGCTAACGGGTCATCAACCACTTGAGAGATCTCAGAGATTTGGCGTGCTGCATTGGAGATGTCATACAGGACATCTTTAGACTCTTTTTTTAGTGGCTTTTGTTTTGAAAGTGGTTTTTGATTCTTGCCATATGTAGCAGGTATCATATCTTCATCAATACCAATGACTATTTCATAGAGTCCGTCACGTCCAAGTGCTTTTTTCTGGATCTCTTTTGTCTCGATGAGCATTCCCTCATCGCCGATCTCCATCTTCGCTTTTTTCAGTGCTTCTGAAGGTGTTTTTCCAGAAAAAGTTAAAATCTTCATCCGCGCACTCCTGTTAATGGAATCAACACACTCTCACGCTCAAACCAAGAAGCATGTGGAATTGTCAAATCTTTTGTCTTTACTTCACGGTTATCAAAAAATAGAATATCCAAATCTAATGTCCTTGGTGCATTTGCAAAACTTCTTTTTCTGCCAAATTTTTTCTCGATTCTTTGTAAATACCGTAAAAATGCTTTTGGCTGCATAGAAGTCCTTACTATTATGATTGAGTTAAAAAAATCATCCTGCTCTTTATAGCCAAAAGGAGGATTTTTTAAAATCAATCCTGTCTGCATAACTGCAAGCTGTTTCTCTCGTTTGAACATAAAAAAGAGATGCTCAAAACGGCGACGTACATCGCCCAAATTTCCACCAATGCCAAGTGTCACTTCATAAGGTAATGAAGATTTTCTCTTGGCAGTGTAGGGAAAGTGCAAACCATAAAAAGAGAGCAAATCATCTCTGAGTCTGCGTGAGCGGTACATTGGACAACTACGCTTGTGCTTTTTGCGCTTGTGCCTGTGCTTCCTGCGCTGCTTTGATTTCGTTCATAATCTGCAACATACCCATCATCGCCAAATGGTACCCAAAAGGACCAAAACCAATAACCGAAGATGCACATACAGGTGCAATAAGATTTTTTTGACGGAACTCTTCACGGCGATAAACATTACTGATATGTACTTCAATAGTAGGAATACTCACGGCGCTTATTGCATCACGAATAGCGATAGAAGTGTGTGTATAAGCTGCAGCATTGATAATGATACCTTGTGCTTCACCATAACACTCTTGAATTTTATCTACAAGTTCACCCTCTAAGTTGCTTTGGAAAAATTCAATTTCTACACCATTTTGAGATGCAACCTCTTTCATCTGCGCATGAATCTGCTCAAGCTTCATCGGACCATAGATATTCTGTTCACGAACACCCAGCATATTTAAGTTTGGACCTTGAATCACTACTATTTTCATTTCTTACCTTTTGTCTTATTTATTAATTTTAATTTTGCTATTTATTTTACCTAAAGTATTATTAAATAAAGTGTATAATTATAAAAAACTAGAGAATATATATGAAAATCATTACACCCCACTACATTATGCTGCGTGACAGAGTCGTGAGCGGACTCAGCGTTGCTTTTGACAAAGAGATTAAAAAAATAGCTCCCTTTGAAGAGCTCATAGAAGAGTTTGAAGGCGCCGAAGTTACCACACTGCGTGAGCATTCACTGCTTATGCCGGGACTCATTAATGCACATGTTCACATAGAATTTTCCAAAAACAAAACAGAACTTTCCTATGGAGATTTTTTAAACTGGCTCTATAGTGTCATTGAGAACAGAGCCGATCTTATCAACGAGTGTGACCTTTCATGTATGTCTCACGCAATAGATAAAATGCTTGACAACGGCATTACAACTTTTGGAGCGATTAGTTCTCACGCAATGGACCTTGAAGCCTGCGTAAAAGCAAAACAAAATGTCGTTTTTTTCAATGAACTCATTGGCTCACAGGCAAATATGGCAGATGCACTTTTTAGTGATTTTACTGCAAGACTCGATGCTTCAAAAGCCGTAAAGAGAGAAGACTTTTACCCCGCTGTTGCCATTCACTCACCCTACTCTGTGCATCCTGTTTTAGTCAAAAAAGCCGTTACCATTGCAAAAAATGAAAACCTGAAGCTCACAGCACATTTTATGGAGAGTATTGCCGAGCGAGAGTGGCTCGATGAAGACAAGGGAGACTTTAAAGCCTTTTTTGACAAACTCCTCTCACAAGATAAAAGCGTTACTTCTGCAGAGGAGTTTTTAGACTATTTTCAAAACACACCTGCACTGCTCACGCATGTTACCAATGCAAATCCCAAAGAGCTTGACACAATTGCAAAAAATTCCCATACAGTCATTCACTGCCCGATATCCAACAGACTCCTTGGCAATCCAACACTCAACATCAAAGCACTCAATGAGAAAAAAATCCGCTGGATAGTAGCAACAGACGGGCTGAGCTCAAACTATGATCTTGACCTTTTTGAAGAGATGAAAATCTCACTTTTTATGCATGCAGATGCTCCGCTTTTAGAGTTTGCACAAGCACTCATTAATGGAGTCACCGTTCACGCGGCAGAAGCACTCGGTCTTAATACCGGTGTCATTGAAGCAGGAAAAAATGCTGACATGATAGTCATTGATCTTGACGCTGAGCCAACAAAAGAGCTGCCGATTCATCTCATTTTACATCGTTACAACATCTCAAAAGTCTATATCAACGGCAAACTTGAAAAAGGAGAACGATAATGGAGACAATTAAAAAAATCTTTTTCCCCTTAACTGCAACCATTAACTACATTCAAAATCATTTTAAGGCAATGCTCTTTTTGCTCCTGCTCGTACTGCTTTTTGCACCTGCAGGACAAGAGGAGTTTACTCCAAATAACTTGCAAAAAATTGCTTTAAGCGGTCCTATCATGGATGCAAGTGAAATCGTACAAAAAATAGATGAGGTAGCAAAAGACAATGCTATAAAAGGCGTACTTCTTGTTGTTGACTCCCCTGGTGGTGCTGTTGCGCCTTCTGTGGAAATTGCTTATGCCATTAAAAGGCTCAAAGCAAAAAAACCTGTCGTTGTCTATGCTAAAGGCACAATGGCAAGTGGCAGCTATTATGCAAGTATCTGGGCAGATAAAATCATCGCAAATCCCGGCAGTATGGTAGGCAGTATCGGTGTCATTATGCAAGGAGCCAATGTCAGTGAACTGATGAAAAAAATAGGCATAGAATCACAGGTGGTAAAAGCGGGACTCTATAAGCAGATAGGCACACCTGATAGAAAATGGAAGCCTTATGAAGTAGCAGAACTTAACAAGGTCATACAAGGCACCTATGATATGTTCACGCAGGATGTCGCAACGGCACGAAAGCTTGACATTAAAAAAAGAGATATGTTTGCAAATGCACATATTTTTACAGCACAGCAGGCAAAAGATGTCGGACTTGTTGATGAAGTAGGTGTCGAGTATGATGCGAAAAATGAGCTTATTGTTTTAAGTGGTGTCTCCCACGCAGTCTGGAACAAAGAGGACAAATTGGACAAACTGATGAAAAAGCTCGCCGCTTCTACTGCAGTGGTTCTACAGACCTATTTTCCAGCACTTATACTAAAATAGAGAGCATTAAAGCTCTCTTGCGCTAATAACCTTCTCTGGATTTTCAAAGATTCTTTGTACTCTCTCTTGCCAAAGTCTGCCAAATTGCTGCATCTCCTCTTTTGAAGCGGCACCTTGCATTGTTTTTTGCATAAGCGGCATCATTGCAGGATCTGCAGGAACAGAACTTGGGTCGTAAAAGAGATCGACACTCTTTTGCGTGTTGATCCGTGTAAAGCGGGCTGAAGAGCTGATTTCAGCATCAAAATGCATCAATGAGTGGCGTGCGAATTTACCGCCAAGTCCTTTAAAACCACTTTTGTCCGTTGCACCTGTAATGTGTGAAATAACATTACCGATAACACCGGCTACCCCCTCTTCTAAAGATTCTGCAAACTCTACTTTGATATTGCCTCGAACTGCCCGCTCATTTGGGTAGAGGGCTTTAAGTGCTGCATCGACCATAAGATAAGCACCTGCGACAGTAGGACACGAGTGTCCGGCAGCCTTCACAACTTCAAGATAACTAATCTCATACGCCCCATGTTCAAATGCACCTAAAATATCTGCAATAGGATCTTGTAATTGTATACTTGCAACTGTGTCAAAAAATTCTGGATAGTTCATCTATATTTTCCTTTTTTCCAAGACCTTTGCTTTAAGTACGACGGTGTCACTCTGTGCTTCAAAAATATCATCTTCTTGTAAAGATTCAATATCAATAACGACACCGTTGCGTGAGATCTGAGCAAAGCCTTTTTTTGTTTTTAGTTTTGGATGGTTGGATTGTAGCATTTTTTGTAAATGTAAAAGTTGATTTTGCACAAGATTCACGACAGAGTCTATTGCGTGAGGAAAACGTTCTTTTGTATTTTGCAGCTCTTTTTGTTTGCTAAGGAGTTTAAACTCCATCGTCTGCGTAAATGCCTCACACAACTGTAGAATCTCATCTCTTTTGTTTTGAAGTTTTTTCTCAACTGAGTGCTGTTCATAAGAGTGTTTTAGATGTGCAAGCTGCTCTTTTTTTCTCTGCAAAGTTTGCCGTAGAAGTTGTATGAGCTGCTGTGCATAGGAATCAAGATTCATATAAAGCTCATTGGTATCTGGCAGTATCATCTCCATAGCAGCACTAGGCGTAGCAGCTCGCAGGTCTGCAACAAAGTCCGAAATAAGCCAATCTATCTCATGTCCAACTGCTGAGACTATTGGTGTAGTTGCACCAAATATGGCATCTGCGACAATCTCTTCATTAAATGCCCACAGATCTTCCATACTACCGCCACCGCGTCCTACGACAATAACATCGTAACCCTTTTCATCTGCTCTTTTTATTGCATTTGCGATGGAAGCAGCGGCACTCTCACCTTGCACGAGCACATCATAGACATCAATCTCAAGTAATCTGTAACGCGCATTGGCAACACGGAGCATATCCTGCAAAGCCGCACCTGTAGCAGAGGTAATAAGGGCTATTTTTTTGGGGAATTTTGGCAGTAATTTTTTTCTCTCTTGCGCAAAATAGCCTTGTGCTGAGAGTTTTTGCTTTAGTTGTTCATAAGCAAGAGCTAAAGCACCCTGTCCTGAAGGCTCTATTGAGAAACAGTTTATCTGGTAACTTCCACGCGGTTTATAAAGTGTTATTGCACCATCGATAACGACCTTCATTCCCTCTTCAAGACGAAACTTGAGCTTTGTCGTATTGCCTCGAAACATAACAGCACTAATAGCAGAGTCTCTGTCTTTAAGCGTAAAGTAGATATGCCCTGAATTATGGAAAGTGATGCGTGAGAGCTCCCCTTCGACAAACACACGGGAGAAACTCTCTTCTAAGAGATGTTTAATCTGTTCATTGAGCGCAGATACTGAAAGTGTATACATTATTTGTAAGCTCCTTCTCTGCTTGTTACATGCAGTACTAAAATCAACAACTTCTCATGCTCTTTTTTATATATTACTCTGTAAGAGCGTAATCGAAGTCGATAGAGGAGCTCTTTTTGTCCCTGCAGTTTTTTTATTTTACCGCTTTGCATAAGAGACAATTCATAATCAGAGGAAAAATTTGCAGCAAATTCTGCTAGTGAATCATAAATAAACTGTATGTCACCTTTGTTTATCTTCTTGAAATCGCGTTTACAACCACTTGTAAGTTCAATGCGATACATCAGCACCTAACGAATCAAAAAAAACATCCAAAGCGATATGCTCTTCATTTTTATCAGCCAAGCGTTTTTCAGCCAACTTCAGATCAAGATAATCAAAATACATATCAAGTGCAGAAGATATGATATGACTTTTTTTCTCATGAAGCTCTTCTGAAAAACGATTTATATCATCATTAAGTGATTCTGGCAGTGTAATATTTAATCGAACTGTACTCATAAAAAATTCCTTGTGTATAATTATACACAAATTTTTCAAATGTATTGTAGTATTTCTATAAGAATTTATATTTTA
>VCAX01000047.1 GCA_013607665.1 Campylobacterota bacterium
AAAAGCACTCCCGCAAATCTTCCGCAGCTTTTATTTTCTCTGTAGGAGTAAAAGCGCTTGTCACATTTGGAGCACTCTGTTGCGATCTCTATATGGACTGTATTTAAACCATTCTCACGCAGCTGTTTTTTTAAAATTGAGCGGATATTGAGAAAATATTTGTTGCCTTTTTGCTCAAGTGCATAGCCGTAATTTTTTTGTTCTGCCTCTTGTGCTATCTCCTCTCCGACTTCATAACACTTTTGACAGATTGCCGGACCGACGGAGGCAAGAATATCTGCCGGATTTGAGTTAAAATCATGCACAAAACTTTCAATGACATTTTTGACAATATTGTCAAATGCTCCCGCGCGTCCTGCGTGAGCGACTGCGATGATCTCTTTTTTTGGATCGTAGAAAAGAATGGGGGAGCAGTCTGCCACCATTACTATTAAGGGTGTCTCTTTTTTATCTGTTATGAGGGCATCGCAGGTGGGTGGGTTTGTGAAGTTGTCGTTTGCATTTACGATTTTTACAAGATTGGAGTGAATCTGTTTCATATGAACGAGTTTTTGCAGGTCGTATGCAAGTTTATTTGCCAGTTTTTGATGATTTGCTAAAACATCATTGCCATTGTCCTCGACATGAAAAGCGAGGTTTTTACTCTGCTTTGTTGTAAAGCAGTGCGTGAGATTTGCAAATGAGTTTAATAATTTACTTTGATAAAATTTCATATAATGATTATAACATAATGAAGTATGTCCAATTGTGCCGTTATTTTTATCTCCTCTCGGAGAGGGCAAATCCTCCCTTTGGTCTGAGCCTCTCCGAGAGAAGATAAAAATAACTATTGTAAAATAATAAACATTATAAGAGTGGAGCGTGTTGCGTGAGTAGAATGAGTATGTACCCAATTACACTGGATGGTAACAGTGTTGATGAAAAAAGAGCAGAGATAAAGCGTTATTTTAACAATAGTTTCGATCTGTTTGAGAAGGTCTTTGAAGTGTTGCGTGATGAGAGTGTCTTTTATAAAAAGAGTGAGCCGACACGCCATCCTATGATCTTTTATTTTGGACATACGGCTACTTTTTTTGTCAATAAACTGATAAATATGAAAATAATTCAAGAGCGTATTAACCCTGAGTTTGAGTCAATCTTTGCCGTTGGTGTGGATGAGATGGATTGGGATGATTTGGAGGAGAATCGTTACAAATGGCCAAAAGTTGCCGAGGTCAGAGAGTATCGCGATCGTGTGCGCGCGCTTGTCAATGAACTCATCGACACGCTTGATTTTTCTCTGCCGATTCGTGATGATTCGGCTATGTGGATCATACTGATGGGGATTGAGCATGAGCGGATTCACATTGAGACCTCTTTGGTGCTGCATCGACAGATGCCCATAGAGTTTGTTAAAGAGGTCGAAGATTTTGTTCTGTGCCCTCACGCAGGCGAAGCTGTGAAAAATGAGATGCTTCCTGTCAAAGGGGGCACTATAAAACTGGGCAAATCAAAAGAGCATCATCTCTATGGCTGGGATAATGAGTATGGCAGTTATGAAGAGCAGATCGCTGATTTTCAAGCGGGAAAATATCTCGTCAGTAATGGCGAGTTTATGGAATTCATAGAGAATGGCGGCTATGAGAATGAAGCTTATTGGGATGAAGAGGGCAAAGCCTTTTTGCACAAAAGCAGTGCGAGGCATCCTCATTTTTGGGTTAAAACCGAGGCAGGCTATAAGTACAGAGCACTCTATAAGATCATAGATATGCCGATGAACTGGCCGGTGGATGTCAATGCGCTTGAAGCGGAAGCATTTTGCCGGTACAAAAGTCAAAAAGAGGGTGTTGTGTATCAACTGTCAAGTGAAGCGGAGTATGCAGCCATCTATCAGGCTTCGGGTCTGCATGATATTCCGCAGTTGCATGAGAGCCGTGCAAATATCAATTTTTACCATTACAGCTCTTCTTGTCCTGTAGATGAGTTTGGCTTTAACGGCATTTATGATGTCATCGGAAATGTCTGGCAGTGGAGTCGTACGCCGATTCGAGGCTTTAAAGGTTTTGAAGTGCATCCTGCTTACGATGATTTCTCCGCACCGACCTTTGATGAAAAACATGCGCTTATTTTGGGTGCATCGTGGGCGAGCAGCGGCAATCTGATAATGCAGCACTCTCGATATGCCTTTAGAAAACATTTCTTTCAAAATGCAGGTTTTCGCTATGTCATTTCAAACAATGAAGAAAAAAGTGAAGATATCTATGAGAGTGATGCGCTTGTTTCACAATACTGTGAATTTCAGTATGGGGATGAGCACTTTGGTGTGAAGAACTTTGCCATTGCATGTGCTGAGATAGCTGCATCTTTTGCGAAAAACAGAAGTAAAGCACTCGATCTGGGTTGTGCGACAGGGCGAGCTTCTTTTGAGTTGGCAAAATATTTTGACATAGTGGAGGGAGTGGATTTCTCCGTGCGTTTTGTCGGTGTAGGCTCAAAGCTTAAAAATGAGGGCTATGTCGCTTACAGTTCCAAAGAAGAGGGTGAGATTACCAAGCCTAAAAAAGTAACACTCCAAGAGCTTGGTTATGAAGCACTTAAAGAGAAGGTTGCATTTTGGCAGGGAGATGCCTGTAACTTAAAGCCGAACTTTAAAGGCTATGATCTTATTATGGCGACAAACCTCATTGACAGGCTTTACAATCCGAAGCTATTTTTGGAAGATGTCAGCAGCCGTTTAAATGCAGAGGGGATTTTGGTGCTGACCTCTCCTTATACGTGGCAGGAGGAGTCCACGCCAAAAGAGTTGTGGCTTGGTGGTTACTATGATGCCAAAGGTAAAGAGGTGCGAACACTAGAGAGCTTGCGTGAGACGCTTGGTGATGAGTTTGAACTCTTGCATCATCAAGATCTGGAGTTTGTCATTAAAGAGACGGCACGAAAATATCAACACTCAATCGCCGAGTTGAGTGTTTGGAAGAAGAAGTAATGTTTGACTTTAGCACTGCTGCTTCGCGTGCGCAGAGTAATGCAGAAAAATATACTCTGCGTGAGGAGCTTTTTGGTACAGAAGATGTGCTTCCTGCGTGGGTGGCAGATATGGACATCAATACACCGAAATTTGTTCTTGATGCTGTAAAAAAACGCCTAGAACATCCCATTGTCGGTTATGAAGAGGTGCCTGACTCTGCATTTTTGGCGCAGATTGCGTGGATGCAAAAGCGTCATGGTGTTGTGTTTAAACGTGAAGATATGTTTTACTCGCACTCTGTTGTGGCTTCCATGGCGGTAGCCATTGAGGCATTCACGCAAAAAGGGGAAGGTGTGATTGTGCAAACACCTGTCTATCCTCCTTTCTTTCACACTGTTAAAAAATTAGAGCGCCGTTTGGTCTTAAACCCATTGCAGCAGCGTGAGGATGGAAGTTATACTTTTGATATTGATGATTTTAAAGCAAAGATAGATAAAGATACAAAACTGCTGCTGCTCTGTTCTCCGCATAATCCTGTTGGCCGTGTATGGCGCAAAGAGGAGCTGCGTGCAATTGCTGAGGTGTGCTATGAAAATGGGATTATCGTCTTTGCCGATGAGATACATTGTGACCTTGTTTACAAACCAAACAGACACACTCCTTTTACGTCACTTTCCGATAAGGCAAGAGAGATTTCCCTCACTGCCATAGGTGTTGGAAAAACTTTTAATATGGCAGGTTTTGCCATAAGCAGTGTAGTTGTGCAAAATCCTGCTTTGCGTGAGCGTTTTCAAAAGGCGCATGAGCGTGTTCACTTTGCGCAGGGGAGTGTGCTTTCCCATGTCGCTTTTGAAACTGCCTACAAAGAGGGTGAAGAGTGGCTTGAAGCACTGCTTATGCACTTGCGTGAGAACTATGAAAGGCTTGCAACACTTTTGCGTGAGTATGAAGAGCTGATTCGTTTGACACCGATTGAGGGGACGTACCTTGCATGGCTTGATTGCAGAGGCATGGGTTTAGAGGACAGGGAGTTGCGTGAGTGGTTTGTACAAGAGGCGAAACTGGGACTCAATGCCGGACTGAGTTTTGGGCGAGAAGGGAGCGGCTTTATGCGCTTGAATTTTGCCGTGCCATCTGATACAATGCAAGAGATAATTCAAAGATTACAAAAGGCTTTAGAGAGATATGATAAAAATAAATTGGGATGAGTATAAAGAGCATAAACAATACAGTGTTCGGGATGATAACTTCGAGATTCTTTTGGAGTTTATGAAAAGTTTTTACAATATGAGCAGCCCGATGGATATGTATGAAGTATTTGTTGAAGATGATATTGCATCGATGATGTTAGAAAAAAGAGGCATTAAGGATGCCGAAGATCTGGAGAACTATCTCTTTAAACTCTGATGGATAAAAATTTAGAAAAAATAGAGCATTTTATTGCACAGCATCATGTCTTGACACTGGCTACTTCTGTAGATGATTTTATGAGTGCCTGTTCACTTTTTTATGCTTATGATGATGCCTCACGCAGCTTTATAGTAGCAAGCAGTGAAGATACGCTCCATAGTGAGCAGATAAAAAAAAATCCTGTAATAGCCGGAAATATTTTGCTTGAGACCAAAGAGGTCGGTAAAATTCAAGGCTTGCAGTTTCGTGGAGTATTTGAAACACTTACAGATGCAGAGCTTAAAAGTTTGTACTTCAAAACCTTTCCCTATGCCTTAGCACTGCGCCCTACACTTTGGCAGATAAAAGTTGATTATTTTAAATTGACAGATAACAGACTCGGTTTTGGTAAGAAACTTATTTGGCAGGTGCCTTCTCTTTAAACAAGGCACACTCGCTGCCGCTGCTTTTTTGCACAACCATAGAGGGGAGCTGGGCAGATTTAAAACCATAGGCTTTGCAGCCATGCGGTTGATTTTTTTCCCATGTAACAAAATAGTATGTACAGCGTCTGCAGTTAATTCTTCTTTTCATGAGAGGGATTTTACCATATTTGGATAAAATATCACCAATACTAAAAGATTCAAGGAAATTAAATGAACAGTAAGATTTTATTGATGCTGCAGCTGCAAAATCAGCTCAATGACGCTACCAATGGAGAAGATTGGGTAAAAGGGATTACCAAGAACAAAAAAGTTATCAACTGGAAGCGTTGTATCTATATGGAGTGTGCAGAGATGATCGACAGTTTTCCTTGGAAGCACTGGAAAAACATAGAAGTAGAGCCTGATTGGGAGAATCTACAAATTGAAGTTGTCGATGTTTGGCACTTTATTATGAGTCTTGCGATCGAGAACTACTTCAAAACAATGCGTGGCGGTATTGAAGATATTGCGAATGATGTCTCTGAGATGGAAGCGTTTACGAAGATAGATACAGATGCACTCGATTTTGCAGAGCAGGACGCTGTCATTGAAAAAGTAGAAAATATTATGCGCATAGTGCTTGCAAAAGAGAATCTTGACCTTGAAGCGCTTTTTAGTGAATTTTTTGACCTCGTTGTGATGAGCGGTTTAAATCTTGATACGCTCTACCGTCTCTATGTCGGTAAAAATATTCTTAACCAGTTTCGTCAGGACCATGGCTATAAAGATGGATCATACATCAAGATATGGGACGGTGAAGAGGATAATGTCGTAATGAAGAGAATTTGGGAAGAAAATGGTGATATTACACCTGAAGAACTCTATCGTGAGCTTACAAAATTCTATTTGGCCCTTACAAAGAGTGAGTAGTTGCAAAACGTTTTAGAGATAAAGAACCTGAGCTTTGGCTATTCAAAAGAGAAAACTCTTTTTGAAAATCTCTCACTCTCTTTAAAAAAGGGAGAGCTAAAGGCCATAGTAGGAGAGAGCGGGGCAGGAAAAAGTACGATATTTGAGCTTGTTTTACAAAACATACGTCCAAAGAGAGGCGAGATTGTCGTCACGCAACGAATTTCCGAGGTTTTCCAAGATCCATACAGCTCTTTTCATCCAAGCTATACACTCTTAAATCAGATCGCAGATGTTGCACCGCTTGCGGCACTTCCTAAATATTTGGACAATCTCAATCTCGATGAAAAACTGCTGCACAAATTCCCGCATGAACTCTCAGGCGGGCAACTTCAAAGGGCTTCAATCCTGCGTGCAATGCTGATGGAGCCAGATCTCTTGCTCTTAGATGAGCCGACATCAGCACTGGATAATGTCATACAACTTGATGTGATGCAGATGCTTATGGGGCATCTCGGTGAGATGGGAATGCTGCTTATCACACATGATATGGATTTAGCCAAATGGTGTGCGGATGAGATTATCGCTATTTAACTATGGAATGCACCAAGTAGTAGCCGCTTCCTGCCATAATGACTGTACCGAAGGCATTCAGAGCGATATTGATGAGTGCCAGGCTAATGCTGCCCCCATTAAAGAGTAAAAAACTCTCTATGGCAAAAGTCGAGTAGGTTGTAAGTGCACCGAGTATGCCAGTAGATAAAAAAGATTTCACATGCACAGAGAAGAGTGTGGAGTACATAAAGTATGCAACAAGACATCCCATGATAAAACTACCGATAAGGTTGACACCGAGTGTCCCAAAGGGAAGTTCATGCGGAACTCTATGCGAAATTAGACCGTTGAGATAGGCACGTGAGACTGCACCAATAAAACCGCCGCTACCGATCGCCAGAATTGTTTGCCAACTCATCATCATAAACCTTTTGCATTTTTTCTCTTACATTATTCAGCCAATTTTCATCGTTCTTGTCCGCCACAAAAGAATCCATAAAAACGACTGTAATATCTTTTGGCATATAGTAAAATCTTTTAATGTCATAACACTCCGCCGTTGCTATAAGCACAACTGGCTGTACACGAAGTTGATACTTGTCTGCAACAACCTTTGCGCCGCTTTTAAAGGGGAGCATTCTACCGTTGCGTGAGCGCGTTCCCTCTGGGAATATCGTGATGACACGCCCTTTATTGAGTCGGTCTTTTGCATCTTTAATAAGCCGAACCAAAGAAGCTTTGCTTTGTCTCTCGATTGGAATATCTTCTGGCATACTCACTGCAAGGCCAAAAAAAGGAACATAAAAAAGCTCTTTTTTCGCAACCCATGCCAGATCTTTTTTCGATACTGTCTCCATAATGGCAATATCCAAATCACTTTGATGGTTAATGAGAAACATCTGCGCGGCAGGGTCTTCATCTCCTTTGACAGTGACTCTAAAAAAAGTTGTAATGCGGATAATCCATGCAGGTATCTTACGTGAGTATGGTCGTCGTAAAATTGGGTAGAGTACAATAGAGAGAGCAAGATTTAAAAAGATGATCGCAGTGGCTATCGCCCAATTAATATGTGCAAGTATCTTCATTTTTTACCCAACCTATTTTATCGTTTTGGAGTTTTACTTTTGTAAAGTTTGTCACACTGCCTTCTTTTGGCAGGTGATACTCTGTTGCTGTAGTTTCAAATACAGTACCGTTGCTTACCGGAAGCAGATATATATTAGCACCTTTTTTGATGCAAACCTCTTTTTGTGGAATACTGAGATAGAGTGTATATCCAAGAGGAATAAGAATGAAAACAAGATAGATATACTTTTGTCTTATAAGAATAAGTACGAATCCAATAAGCGAGACAGCAAGGGCAATATACATCTTGATTGTATCATGCGACTGATCTCTTGGCTTGAGATCACTCTGTGTTGTTACGCTGTCATCATCCACAATGATTGGCACGCTGACACGTTCATAGCTGTTACTCAGAAGATTGAAGTATGAGAAGGTAAAATATTCGAGTCGCTTGTCAATAACTACATAGTAGGTGATTTTTGCATCATCATAGCTGCCGCTGAGAGACTCTAGCCCCTGTTTATAGACATTATTAAAATGCATTGCTTCAAGATCGGAATTTGTAGCAGTTGCAACAAAAACAACGATGTTATGATGGTTGTCATAACTTGTTGTTTTATACTCTTGAAGTTCCAAAGAGTTTGCAATAATATTAGAAAAGTTCTTCTTTGGATTGAGTGTAATGACATTGAGCTTGTCACCATGTACCACTGTAGCGTTGTACTCTTGAGAAGCTATGAGTGAGGCATTTACATCAGGAAGTTTTGCTCTAGAGCCGGTTACGAGCATGTGAAAAGTATCATAGAAGAACTTTCCTTTTTGTTCGCGAAGCGGTGTTGCATCGAGAATCTTTAAACCGTCATAGTTGGAGAATTCATACTCGATATCATCAAAATCACGTATGGTTGAGAGTGCTTTGAGTGTAACTGGAAAGATTTCGCCTTTTATTACTCTTTGGGGTACTTTGTCATAACTGAGGTAAAGTACCTTGCCCGCAAAAAGCGGCAGAGCCAAAATAAGAGTAAGAAAAAGCAGCTTTATCACGACTCTAAAAATCCTTGCAGCATCGCTACGCCGTCATCACTACCGAGAATTGACTCCATAGCACGCTCAGGGTGAGGCATAAGACCAAAGATATTTTTTTCTTTGTTACATACTCCGGCAATCGATTCAACAGAACCGTTAGGATTTTTGATCGAACCATTTTCATCTGTATAGCGAAGAAGAATCTGTCCGTTTGCCTCAAGCTCACGCAGTCCATCTTTATCAATATAGTAGTTTCCGTCATGGTGTGCAATAGGAATGTTTACCACAGCACCTTTACCTAGTTTCTTTAAGAAGATATTGTCATTATTCTCAACACGCAGATGATGGTGTTTTGAGATAAAGTGAAGTCCTTCATTACGTTTGAGTGCACCTGGGAGGAGTCTTGCCTCTGTGAGTACTTGAAAACCATTACAGATTCCAAGCACTTTCCCACCTGCTTTGGCATATGCTGCCACGGCTTTCATAACAGGAGAAAACTTTGCAATAGCACCACTACGAAGATAATCTCCATAGGAAAAACCTCCAGCAACGACCAAAAGATCTGTATCTGCCGGAATCTCCTCTGCTTTATGCCAGATTATCTCTGTTTGTGCGCCGAGTTTTTCAAATGCATACTGTGTATCATATTCACAGTTTGTGCCGGGAAATTGTAAAATTGCAACTTTCATTATACAAGCTCGATAGTATAATCTTCAATTACGGTATTTGCTAGTAACTCTTCGCACATCTTTGTAACATCTGCCATCGCTTTGTCTTTGTCAGTTTCACTCAGTTTTAAAACGATCTGTTTGCCCACACGTACATCTTCTACACCACTGAAGTGAAGAGAGTCAAGTGCGTGATGTACTGCTTTTCCCTGAGAATCCAAAACACCTGCTTTTAAAAATACATTGACTATTGCTTTCATTTTCTTATTTTCCTAAAATTCTATTTAATACTTGCTCATAAGCGACTGTCAGTCCGCCGAGTCCTTGGCGAAATCTGTCTTTATCCATCTTCTCACCACTTTCAATATCCCAAAAACGACAGTTGTCAGGTGAAATTTCATCGATAAGGATGATGTTGCCCTCTTTGTCTTTTCCAAACTCAAGTTTGAAATCAACAAGGTTAAGACCTTTGTCTGCAAAGTATGGTTTTAGTATGTCGTTTACCTGTCTTGCCATACGACGTAGTTTATCCAGTTCATCCTGAAAATCAACAAGCCCCAAGATAAGTGCGTGTTGGTCATTGAGTTTAGGATCGCCCAGCTCATCATTTTTGTAATCGAACTCAACAAGGGTAAAAGGAAGGACTTTCCCGTCTTCTATACCTAAGTTGCGTGAGAGACTGCCTGTTGCAATGTTACGGACAATAACTTCAATGAGAATAACATCCGCTTTTTTATGCAACATATGGTTTTCATCGAGCATTTTCACGAAGTGAGTCGGAATACCTTTTTCTTCTAGAAGTTTAAAAAGTTCTGTACTTATTTTATTGTTCAGTGCCCCTTTTCCTGCTTCAGAAGATTTCTTTTCGCCGTTAAAAGCTGTCAAATCATCTTTAAACTCAGAGATAACCAGATTGTCATCATCTGTTGACCATATCTTTTTCGCTTTACCTTCGTAAAGTAACTCTCTTTTTTCCATTGACTTACTATCCTTTTGTAATGATAAGTGCTTTGATAATATCAACGCCCTCTTTAAGTTGAAGATCTTTTTCCAACATTTTTGGCGTAATTATATCTTTTTTATCTTTTTTATCTTCTTTAGCCTTTGATTTTTTTCCATCAACTTTTTTAAGTTCTTCTTCTAGGTGTTTTTTCAGGTCTGCTTCTTTGATCGCAAACTCATTTTTATATGTTTTTAGCTCACCTGGAAGTACGTCTATATCCGGAGTTACACCGACAGCCTGAATCGTTCTTCCGCTTGGAAGATAGTATCTTGCAATTGTCAGTTTGATCGCTTCTGTCTTTGTAATTGGCAAGACAACTTGAACACTTCCTTTTCCAAAAGTTTTCTCACCTACTAAAACAGCGCGTCTGTGGTCTTGCAGAGCTCCACTTACAATTTCACTTGCACTTGCACTGCCTCCATTGATTAAAACGACCAAAGGCACTTTTGTAATTGTATTGGCTGCGTGTGCGCTGTACTCTTTTGTCTCAACGGCACGTCTTCCTTTTTGTGAAACGATAGTACCACTGTTTACAAAAAGGTCAACCGTACCTACCGCCTGATCTAAAAGTCCGCCAGGGTTGTTTCTAAGGTCTAAGATAATACCTTTTGTAAGAGCTTTTTTCTTTTTAATGGCTTTTGTCACATCTGCTACCACTTTTTTATCAAAGCTGGAGATTCTGATATAAAGAATATCTTTGCCGACCATTTTTGTATGGACAGATTCTATTTTAATGATATCACGAACGATATGAATGGAGAGCGGTTTGCTTTCACCTTCTCTTACTATTGTGAGATCGATAGGATCACCGACTTTACCACGCATAAGTGATACCGCTTCATCTATTGTCATGCCAAGTGTAGATTTGTTGTCAATTTTTAAGATGATATCACCGGCTTTGAGTCCTGCTTTGTCTGCAGGTGTTCCATCGATTGGGGAGATGACCGAGAGTGCACCGTCTTTCATTCCTACCGTGATGCCAAGCCCGCCAAATTCACCATTTGTCTGCACTTCCAAACGTTTGTAGTCTTTTTCTGTCAAAAAGTTTGAGTGTGCATCGAGATTTTTCATCATTCCATCTAAAGCTTTGTCTATAAGCTCTTCGATCGTCACTTCATCAACATCATACTCTTGAACTATACTGATGACCTTTGTGAATTTTGAGAGTGCTTCAAGCCTTGATGCTTCTGTAGAGGCTTTTTTTGCATTCTCTTTGGCAAACAGTGTAGTTGATGAGAGCGCAAAACTTAAAGAGAGTGCAACAGAGAGAAAGCCAAATGTAATGAATTTTTTGTTTTTCATGGAAAATACCTATTTTGAATTTTTAAAAAAGATATTATACCTCGTGTTGTTAAATGAAAGGCTGGCTTTAAACTTAGAGTTCTTTGTACTTTTTATAGAGGGAAGGCATATCAAGCGCATTGATGAACTTTT
>VCAX01000048.1 GCA_013607665.1 Campylobacterota bacterium
GATATAAACCTTTTAATGATATAATCTCATAATTATCAATTAAAAGGATTTATCATGAATATATCAATGACAGGAAGAAATATAGAACTTACAGAGGGGATTAAAGAGCATATTACATCCTCTGTGGAGACACTCAAAAAATTTAATCTTGATATTATTTCGGTTAATGTGATTGTATCTACACAATCAAAAAAAGGTAAAGAGCACTCTATTGTGGAGTTTGTTATCAATCTTGCACATAAAAACACTATTGTAATCAAACAAAATGATCAGGACCTCTATGCAGCAATCGATTTAGCGACAGACAGAGCGCAAAAAGCGATGCGTCGTCTTCATGACAGAGAGGTTGACCATCAAAAAGTAGGACTCAACGAAGCAAAAGCGGAAATAGTTAATGTAAAAGAGGTAGCACAAGAGATGGATGATGAGATCATCCCAGTTGAACTTACACTCTACAAACCACGTGAAGTGGAAGATGTTTTAGAAGATCTCAAATCAAGCGGAAAAATGTTTGAAATCTTCTTAGACAATGAGAACAAAACACGTGTTCTTTACAAAAGAAACGACGGTAAATTCGGTCTTTATTAATCAGTCTGTAAAAGAAGAGAGATCTTCTTTTACTTGCTTGACGATTGCATTATCTTGTGCAAAATCCACCCACTTAAATTGTGAGCCGCTTTGATTCACACCTTTGAGCAAATCTCCACTTTTTCTATATTTCAGATCCAGATTCGCAATATCAAAACCGCTTGTCGTTTTGACAAATTCATCAAGACGCTCAGAACTTTTTTGATTGGTATATAAAAAACAGTATCCCTGCAGCCCAGTCCTGCTTACGCGCCCACGCAGCTGATGCAACGTAGCAAGTCCCAGTCTCTCAGCCCCTACAATGACAACAGTAGTGAGTCTTGGAAGAGAGATACCCACCTCAACAACCGTTGTCGCTATAAGAATGTCCCCTTTTTCTCTAAAATTGAGTAAGACCTGCTCTTTGGTTTTATCTTTTCCATGTGTTACATAGACGTTTTCAAAATTTTTCTCCCAGTACCCACGTGCTTCATCTATACTTTGGTACTCCAGCACTTCACTCTGCTCTACTAAAGGGTAAACCAGTAAAATCTGATTGTTCTTTGCTATCTCCGCTCGCATATGTGTAAGCAGCTCTGTAAAATCTTGTTTATAAATGACTTTTGAGTCTATATTTTTTTCAAAAGGTGTAGAAGTAATAAGCGATACATCTATGTGTGCTGACTCTATCATCGCCAAAGTTCTTGGAATTGGTGTTGCGGAAAACTGCAAATAGTGTGGTTTTTTCTCTCCCTGTGTTATAAATTTCTCTAGCATATTACGCTGTTGTGTGCCAAAACGGTGCTGCTCATCCACCATAACAAGCCCAGCCTTTGGCAGCTCCCTGTAGAGTAGCGCATGCGTTCCTATGATAAAGTCATACGCCTCCAAAGAGCTCTTTTTTGTTCTGTTTGTCACAAGAGCAATTTTAGTATCCGGTAGAAACTTTTTCGCCTCTTCATAGAGTTGATTTGCCAAAATCGTTGTCGGTGCCATCAAGATAGATCTATGCGGCAGCATCATAAAAGCTGCAGCTAAAATAACCATCGTCTTGCCGCTTCCAACATCCCCGACTATCATTCTCTTTGCAGCCACATCTTGTGCGAAATCTTTTTGAATATCTTCTATGGCCGTTATTTGCTCTTGCGTGAGATGAAAAGGAAGTTTCTGAGCAAAAGGTTCATAATTGCTCTTTTGTGACACCAGGGCCTGAAAATATCTTCTTTTTCCTGCAAGCTGTTTCATATAACTATAGAGTTCCAAGTACTTTAACGCAGCAAGACTCTCCTCACGCAACTCACATTGGGCTAAAATTTCCTCTGTTGGAAAGTGTAAAGGTAAGATAGCCTCTATGATATCTTCTTTTATCCCCTCAGCTAAAAGGATTTCTCGCGTGAGCAACTCCGCCACAAGACGCCCCATGACATCATTTCGCAGTGACGTTTTATACTTTGGTGTTATTGCTCCTACCTTTGTCACTTTTTTTGGCATACTCATAGAGCATTGGCCGTTTTTACACTCTATGGTGCCATAACAATACTCTCGCTCCCCCACTTTGAACTGATGCAACATATAAGGCTTGGGATGAAAAAGCACACCCATTACTCTATGTCCAAAGTTGTGTACAAAGAAAGTTATTTGAATGGAGTTAGGCGCACGATAGACGGACTCAACTGTCGCATCTATCATCTGTGCTGCGTGAGGAAGTAGTTTATCGCCAATGCGATAATCTTCATAGGAGTGCGGGATCAAAAGAGCAAGTTCGCTAATAGTGTTAATACCGAGTTTTTTAAATTTTACTTCTTGCTCTTTTGATAACTTTTTCATTTTTATTCTTTTGTGTTATAATTCCAACACAGGGGTGGGCTTATCGCCCACTTACCTTTATAGTTAGGCTAAAAGGTTTGAGTTTCAACCTGACTTTTAGGGTAAATCGCTTCAAAAGCGACCTCCTAGTGTCGGTTTTGTCCTACCGAGTACTCGGTAGGAACATTTACATTATAGAAAAAAATCAAAAAACTTTTTAAAAATATGACAAAGTGAAATATTTACCCGTTTACGCGTTTATTTCGCTCTTCTTCTTGTGCTTTGTAGAGTTCTGCACAGCCGCGTGAGAGTTCACGAATCTTCAAGATATAGTTCTGGCGCTCAGTTTGTGAGATAGCTTTGCGTGCATCAAGCACATTAAAAACATGCGATGCCATCATACACAGATCATAAGCAGGCAGTGGCAGTCCTGCATCTAAAGTACGCATACACTCTGCGCTTTTTGCATTGAACTCTTCAAAGAGCATAGCTGTATCGGCCACTTCAAAGTTGTATTTTGAAAACTCTATCTCGCTCTCTTTATGCACATCTTTGTAAAGTGTTTTGTTACCCTCTTTATCTACATTCCACATAATATCAAAGACAGTATCAACACCTTGCAGATACATCGCGAGTCTCTCTGTTCCATAAGTAATCTCTACAGCAACAGGAGAACACTCAATACCGCCAACTTGTTGAAAATAGGTAAACTGTGTCACTTCCATACCATTAAGCCAGACTTCCCAGCCAAGTCCCCATGCACCAAGTGTCGGAGACTCCCAGTTATCTTCTATAAAACGGATATCATGTTTTGCAACATCAAGACCTAGATACTCCAGTGACTGTAGATAAAGTTCTTGAATATTATCCGGTGAAGGTTTAATGAGCGCTTGAAACTGATAGTAAGAGCCAAGTCTGTTTGGATTCTCCCCATAACGTCCATCTGTCGGACGGCGTGAGGGTGCGACATAAGCTGTTGCCCAAGGCGTAGAGTCTAGTGAGCGAAGGAAAGTAGCCGGATGAAATGTTCCCGCACCTGCCGGAATGTCATAAGGCTGTACAATATTACACCCCTGTTTCATCCAAAATTCTTGAAGTTTAAGTAACATCTCACTAAAAGTTATCATATATCTTGCCTTATTTTATTTTTCGTATTATATCTAAAGAGACTTTTTTAGTATTTAAAAACTATTCCAACTTTTAAATATTGATTATATGCAGTAGAATCTGGCTCAATATATCCATTTCCAATGCTATCAAAGACAACATCTGACTCTTTTATCTTTTGATATTCAAAAACATATGCACAGGTTAAATCAATATTATTACTTATCATATAGCGGATAGGAAGAGAGAGTTTTGTTATATTTGCTGAAGAGAGTTCATAATCATCTGCTATACCCGTAGCTCTCATTGTAGGTTTAATACCATGCTGATACTCAGCAATAAAAGATGCAGTCAGATTTTTATGCATAAACTGTATTCCTACATTAGCACGTAAAGAGTACCATTCATATACTTCCACCTGTGTAGAGGAAAGTTTTCTTTGCCAGTATCTATATCCTATTCCGAGGCCACTAAGCACCATAATTTTAAAACTTAATAAATTTTTAGCATTGTACCCAAGGGAAATATCTCGGATAATATTTGATGTTGTACTTACAACAGAACCATATCCAGTTCCTGAACCAATGTATGAACCGATATATTCTGTATTACCTTCTATTTCCATTATATTTAACGCAAAATTGGAGAAATCATCTAAAAAATATCTGTATTGTAACTCTGCACCTGTAATATCAGTAAAATTTGATTTTTCACTATCTAACAGAACACCCTCTCTATCATATTCACAATAATCCATCTGAAATCCCACGAAAGAAATTTGATACTCTCCATGAGACTCTTGTGCGACCAAATAATTAGCACAAAAAATAAAGAAAAAAAGAAAAAATTTGTTTTTAATGCCTACCATCTAGAGATAAGGGCTACATTCACTTTAGCATATTCTGGAACAGTTTGCCCATCTACAGTTGTCGAGTTTGAGGAGTATTGTCCTGAAATATCAAGCTGTAGCCATTTTAGTCCAAATCCTAGTCCTGCCGTATAAATTAAACCGGCTCTATCATTTGCATCCATATTTTGCATCAATCCACCACGAAGAGCAAACCATGAAGTAGGGTGCCAGTTGACTCCACCGCCTAACATTTGAGATTTCGTACCTTCTACAAAAGTTTTGTTTGCACTTAAATCATAATCAGCAGCTACCTCTAAAGAATCGAAAATGTTATATGCTACACCAATTCTATACATTGGCTCTACTTTAATTTTTGATCCATCTACAACATCAAATTCAGGAGAGTTCAAATCTTTAGCAACCATTGCAATTGTCAAATCTTTTGCAAAAGAAGGCTCATATGCCACACCAAGATCTATACCGAATGTTGAACTTGTTTTATCTTTTTTCTCACTCCCAGAGTCTGCACTTCCAGAATCATCTATTTTATACTGCTCTGTATATGTATAGCCACGCATATACTTTAATGCACCACCTACTAACAGATTTCCTCCTGAAAGTTCAATCTTGTGCCCATAAGCAACAGGTACTTCAGCAATGACGATACCTGTCACATCCATGTAAGTCAAACCATTATCTAAAGCATATTCCATTGATTGTGCTTGATACGTAGCAGTATCTGTTGACGTACTGGTTGTTCCATCATCATTAATAGTTAAATAAGTTCCAGGATTAGAAGTATCCTCTATCATTAGAAGATTATGATTTGAGTCTACGATTGCTGAACCTACAACTTCTGAAGAACCAAAGACACCAAAACCAAAACCAGAAACCTGTGCAGCAACATACCCTTGAGGATTAATACTTACTGCATCACCATCCATATCAAGTACAATATTTTTACCTTTAATAAGTGTGTCAATATCTGATTGGGAAACATTATTAATATCATTACTGACTCTGTCTATAGTATCTAAAAATCCACTATCATCAAGTGCTTTTACAGATGCGCCCGCACCAAAATCTTCATAAGAAGCTCCAGCACCAAGTGAAACTTCAACATCATACTTAGCTTTTGCAAGAAGAGCCGGATTATTGTATGTAGCTAATGATCCAGAGGAAGAAGCAACCGCAGCACCCCCCATGGCAACTGATTTATACCCTAAAGTTTCAAATTGCATTGCAGAGAGCATCGTTGTTGATAGTACTGTTACGCTGAGTAGAGCTAACTTTTTTTTCATTATTTTCCCTTTGTATTTAAAATTGTTATATTTTATACTAAAAAAGATAAAAATAAAGTTAGACTTCCTTTACTAACTTACAAACTATATCCCCTACTTCCTTATTTAATGATGCTGCAACAACTGAACATTTTACTTTGAGTAAAAAGCAGATGCTTGCTCTGTGTGAAGGAGAGAGGCACTCATAATTTCCCATGCCTTTGCTGATGACAAGATCTGCTTCGTCAAACACTTTTTGTGCATAGGCATTTGCACGTCCATAAACAAAACCAGGAGTATTCACACCACTGTCTATCAGCTCGCAAAGTTTTTCAAACCCTGCCTCTTTTGCCTCTTTCATCGTCACATCATTGATAATTGGATTACCTCGTACCATATAAGAAAAATGTACATGCGGATAGAGCTCTTGTAAGACCTCGATGAACAGATAGTCAAATATATGTTCACCCACATTATCACCTAAAATCGTGACATTTTTTGCCTCACGCAGTGCTTCACGCAATGCTTCAAAATCATTATGAGCAAATTCTGTATGAAAGATCTTATCAAGCTCCTCTTGCAAATCAAATGCGACTTCTGCCGCTAAGTCTATGACATTGCCTGCTACTGCAATTTTTGTTGCTGTGAGGAGTTTATCATCGGAGTTTTTAATTTTATCTTGCAAGAAAGGAATAAAAGAGCGTGCTTTTTGTGTTGATTGTGCTTTTACTTCGTCATACAAATCAGCTTTTAGCGCTATTTGAGCCATTGTTTCATAAACATCTGCTGCAATTTCCGGTGGCGTGAGAGAAAATGAGAAGCTTTGACTCATCTGCTGCACTGTGTGAAAAAGTTTTGCTTCTAGTTCTAGGGAAGCTTCTATTGCGTGAGCGACTTTAAGGCTCTGATTGACAATACAGCCGACACACTCCTGAGCTATCTTCATTATGAAGTATGTTCGTCTATGGCTTTGTTCCACATAAATTTATACTTACGGCGCATAAACTCAACCTCTTGCTGTGAAAGTTTGAGCTGTTCTTGCAGGGTATGAATAGTTTTTCTATCTTCATCATAAAGCTCTTGCAATGATGCCAAAGCCTCACGCAGAAACTCATTTTCCGTACGTACTGCTTCAAGTATTTCATCTTTTGCATCGAGTACTTTTTCATGAAGATTTATGATTGTACCTATCGTTTTTTCAACGAACTCAGGTTGAACCAGCATCTCATGTTTGTTCTTCTCACTGAGCTCACTTAATTTTGCAGGAACTATGACTTCTGTAGCGCCTTTTGATGGGTCGATGTAGCGTACACCATCTTCAACTTTGACAGTCAACTTTCCGCGCTCTACCAGATCATCGATCGCTGATAATTCCAAACCGGTCAGTTCACTGTATTCGTCATCGCTCATCCATTTCATAGTTCGCTCCTGCTTTATGGTACTATTTTATAATAGTCTCTATCTCTAAAGAGTCCATCTCAACCTTTTTCGCTTTTGCTATACGGTCTTCTTGGAGTTTTATTGCCAACTCTTCATTATCAAGTGCTAAGATCTGCATTGCAAGATATGCTGAGTTGATTGCCCCTGCTTTTCCTATGGCAACTGTCGCAACAGGCATACCTGCCGGCATCTGTACAGTTGAAAGCAGTGCATCTATTCCACTGAGTGCCGAAGCAGACATCGGAACACCGATGATAGGTTTTACAGTTTTAGAAGAGAGCACACCCGCTAAATGCGCAGCCATTCCTGCTGCTGCAATGAAAACCTGTGCCCCTTTTTTCTCTGCATTTGCTATATACTCTTTTGTACGCTCCGGTGAACGGTGTGCAGATGAAATTATCATCTCATAGTTTACACCGAAACTCTCCAGTGTATCAGAACACGACTTCATTACCTCATAATCACTCTTAGAACCTATAACTATAGAAACAAATTTCATACATTTTTTCCTTCAATTTTTTACTTGAGAAATTATATCATTTTATTTTTAAAAACATATCTTCAATACGATCAGCACTCATTGGACGACCATAGAGATAACCCTGTATCTTCACGCAACCATTTGCCAGTAAAAAATCTTTTTGTTCTCTAAAACTGCATCACCGACATCGTGACCAAAAGAATCATTTATCTCTTTAAAATGATCCAAATCCACAAACAAAACAGCTAAAATTTCTTCATTTCGTTTAGCTTTCTAAAAAACGTAAATGGAGGAAATTGTGTCGGCAACTTTATAGGATTAATGTTGCCACTGTGAACAGCTTCCCATACTTTGCCTTTTGCATCACGCAGCTCATGAAATTTCAAGTAGAGTTTTCCATCTTTCTCATAGGTCTCGCCACTCTCATTGTTGACAAGGGCTATCTTAGCATCAAGCGGTGCGACAACTTCAAGCTCATCACCTGGTTTTGTGGTAAATTTACACATATAGTGCGTGCCTGCTTCATTCGTGACACCACTGACTTGATGTGTACCAAGCTGCATGGTAAAATCCAACGATTGCGTGTCATGCTTCTCAAAAGGGCGTGAAACGAGATAGGCATCAGTATAACCGCGGTTTTGCAGGGAATTGAGTTCATATTGATATTTCTCACTCTCTAATTTTCCGGCATAATAGTCATTTATTGCCATTCTATATGCTTTTGCCGTCACTGCTGCATAGTATGCTGTTTTCGTTCGCCCTTCAATTTTTACAGAATCGACAACACTAGAATCTAAGATTTCTTGCATATGTGAAGCTAAATTCAAATCTTTTGAGTTCATAATGTAGGTGCCTATGCCCTTTTCCTCTTCAAGCTTAAAGAGTGTGCCGGTTTCAGGATTTGCCGCATATATCTCATAAGGAAAACGGCAGTCGTTCGCGCAACTTCCACGATTTGGCACACGCCCGCTTTGCAGTGTTGAAATGAGACAACGTCCTGAATATGCAAAACACATAGAGCCATGCACAAAGACCTCTAGTTCAAGTTCCGGCAGCTCTTTTTTTATCTCTTTAAGATCTTTGAGACTGATCTCACGCGCTGTGATAATACGCGTTGCACCCATGTCGGCATAAACCTTGGCATCAAGAACATTCATAACATTTGCCTGCGTGGAGAGATGCAACGGCATATCGGGAGCAAGCTCATGAGCGAGTTTAAGCACACCTGGAGTAGCGACAATAAAAGCATCAGGCTTTAATTCTGCCATTTTTAAAATATGTTTTTTTAAAAGATTGAGCTGTGAATTAAACGGAAACCCATTGATGGTTGCGTAGACCTTTTTCCCTCGTGCATGCGCGTATTTAATACCTGTTTCAAAATCTTCAAAAGAGAACTCTTTACCACTTCGTATGCGAAGTGAAAAGTGACTTACCCCGCCATAAACAGCATCTGCACCATAATCAAAAGCAATTTTCAGTTTCTCCAGCGTTCCAGCAGGAGAGAGTAGTTCAACCTTTTTCATTACTGTCCAAACTGTGCAAGAAGGGCTTCGATGTCTTCAGTGGAGGCAACATCATTGTGTGTATCACCGGCGATATGTGTTGCAGAAGAGACACGTTTTTCATCATCGATCTTGCCTTCAAAAAGCGTATTCATATATTTGGAGAGGGCACGCATAACGTTGATGACACGTTCTATCTTTTGTCTGTGAATATCTTGGTACTGCATAATGTCCATTACATTCATAATGGAATCTCCACTGTTTTGCAGCACTTCTATGGTCTCATTCGCCACTTCAAGTGCTTTTTTATTTTCTTCAAGTTGTGTGCTAAAACTCTCTACATCAGGAAATTTTGCATGCAGCTTTTCAAAAAGAGCCACATTGGCATTTAACACATCCATGATAAGATTTAAAGACTCCTCTTTCTCCATTAAATCGTTACTGATAGTCTCAATGATGTCAAAAATCTCGCTTGCTTTCTCTTCGCTCTCTTTTGTGACATCATCGAGCTGATGCACCATTTTATTCTCATCTGTTGCAGGAAGCGGCAATTCAGCTGATTTTATTTTGTTGCCTATGATCTCTTCTGGATCCATATTGACATTTTCATCTGCGCTCACGCCTTCATCTTCAGCTGCTTTTTCTTCTGCATTTTCATCACTTGCATTCTCTTGGACACCTTCTTCAGAGAGTTCATCCATATCCATATCGCCGTTCATCAATGCATCTAGTTCTTCTTGCGTCATCGAGATTCTCCATCATAAAATTAGTTCAGTTTACTTAAATAGCACTATAATAGCATAAAATAAATAAATTTGGGAAAAAATGATAGTAGATTTACACAACCATACACCACTCTGCAATCACGCTGAGGGAACAGTAGAAGAGTATATTAAAGCCGCCATGAAACGCGGCACAAAAGTCTTTGGATTTTCAGACCATGCACCGATGGATTTTGATCCAAAATACCGCATGAAATTTGAAGAGATGCAAAGCTATGAGGCAAGTGTCAAAGCCGCAAGAGAGAATTACAAAGACAAAATAGAGATACTGCTTGGCTATGAGGTCGATTATCTGCCCGGACACATGGATGAACGAGTGCTGCATGCAGATGTGGACTATCTCATAGGTTCCGTGCACTTCATCGATGAATGGGGTTTTGACAATCCTGAATTTATAGGACGCTATGAGTATGAAGATATTGACACCATTTGGCAAAAATATTTTAACAGCATCGAAGCAATGGCAAAAACAAAACTTTTTGATATCGTAGGACATCTGGATCTTATTAAGATTTTTAAATTTATGCCAAAACAAGACATAAAAGATATTGCGAAAAATGCCCTGCTTGCCATTAAAGAGAATGATATGGTCTTGGAGATCAATGCAGCAGGATATAGAAAACCTGTCGGTGAAGCCTACCCTTCACAAGAACTTTTACAAGAGGCATATAAACTGGGTATCGACATTACACTCTCTTCGGATGCGCACAAACCCGAGCAGGTCGGATTACACAACGAAGAGGTCATAGCACTTGCAAAAGCTGTAGGTTATAAGAAATGTGCCTATTTTGCCAAAAGAGAGAAAAAGTTCTTAGAACTTTAACTCTCTGTATTGAGCACCCACATAGAAAAGATGTTAAGATAGTTCCAAAAGGATTCTATGTATTGCTTTGAAATCCCTTCGTTTTGTAACTCTTTTAAAAGCGGTTGATAGAGTTCCAACCATACACGGCGTGCTTTTTCATCAATGCGAAAAGGAGCATGACGCCCAACCATTTGATGTTCACCTCGTGTTTGTGTAAAATAATCAGGTCCACCTGAGATCTCAATTAAAAAATCTGCCGCATGCTTTTGCGCCTCTGCAAAGTCATCATCATCAAAAACTGGGAATAAAAAGACGATATCACTTGTTTTTATAGCATCATAATGGTCATGTACCAATTTTCGAAATCGCTCCTCACCCACTTCATGAAAAAAACCCGGATGTGGTTTTGCCACAGGAGGCCTC
>VCAX01000049.1 GCA_013607665.1 Campylobacterota bacterium
GAAAAAACATTTTTTTACAACGCAACTGATGCCACAAAGATTTCGCTTAGAGAAAAACCTGTAAAATTTACCATAAAGAAGATATACTTTCAAAAATATTCTTTCATTAAGATTTGGCATGATACGAAAAACATTGAAAAAGATATCTTCACATAAAAAGCTTCGAGATTTTATAAAAAAGTACAAAATTCTACCTGAATACCTCTCAACAAGCAGAAAAATGATCTCACGCGGTGTGCTTATTGGGCTTTTTATCGCCTTTATTCCAATGCCTATGCAGATGGCAGCGGTACTGCTTTTTGTTCCATTTGTAAGATTCAATGTACCTATCGCACTGGCAATGTGCTGGCTGAGCAATCCTATTACGATGCCGCCGATGTACTATATGGAGTATTTAACCGGTTCTTTTTTACTCGGTATCGAACCAGAACCAGTTGAGATGACCTTGGAGTGGTTTAAACATAACCTCGACAATATTTTCATACCACTCTATTTCGGTACGGCAATCTACTCAATTTTTGGCTCACTTACAGCCTATTTCTTAGTCAATTATCTCTGGAAACTCTCCGTTGAAAGAGACAGAAAACTCCATAGAAAAAAGAGATAATCAGCGTAAGAAATTCAGCTCGTCCACCTGCGTGAAGTAGTAAAGTATCGCCGCTATCCAGAGAAGGAGTATGCTGATATGCTTGATAAGAAAAGAGCTTTTAGAGATTTTATGACGAAAAAGCGCCATAGCAAGCGTCGCACCCAAAAAACCGCCGATGATCGAAAAAGTATGCAGTTCCCGCTCAGAAATTCTTCTGGCTTTTGTTTTTGCAGCGATAAATTTGTCATAACCGTACACTAAAAAAGCGAGCAGATTGATAAAGAGAAAATAAAAGAGAATGACCTTTTGCATCAAACTCTATTTCTTAAAGCATAAAAGATCATAAACACGCCAAGCAGCAAGAAGGGAATGCTTAAAAGCTGCCCGGTATTGAGTCCGATACCCAACGTATAATCAGCCTGTCTTGTTTTGAAAAATTCAACCAAAAAACGCACTGTAAAAATCAAAACCAAAAAAAGTCCAAAAAGTAAGCCCGGCTGTAAATTTTTATACTGCTTTTTATAGACAAATACCAGTATAAAAAAGATTGCAAGGTAAGAGAATGCCTCATAAAGCTGTGCAGGATGGCGTGGGAGATTATCTACTCTTGCAAAGATGATTGCCCAAGGTACATCAGTCGGTTTTCCTATAATCTCGGAGTTCATAAAGTTACCCATACGTACAAAAAAGCCAAAGAGCGCTGTTGGAATGACAAGGCGGTCAATAAGCCACATAAAATCGATCTTATATTTTTTACATCCTAGATACAGAGCTATTAAAACACCAATCCCACCGCCATGAGAGGCTAAACCACCCTCCCAAACAGCAAAGATCTTCAGAGGATGTGCAAGATAATAATCAGGATCGTAAAAAAGGCAGTGCCCAAGTCGTGCACCGATGACTATACCAATAACCGCATAGATAAAAAGCGGCTCTATTGTACTTTCGTCTTTTCCTTCAATCAGGTAAACTCGCTTCATAAATTCCAAGCCGGCAAGTATCGCCGCGGCAAACAAAAGACCATACCAATAGAGATGAAAAGGGCCAAAAGCAAGTGCTATCGGATCAGCATCCCAAACAAAATGCTCCATCTAATCCCTCAACGAATCAGCTATGAGCTCAATAGGGTTTTTAAAGACGGTATCAAGCTCAGCATAGTTCATAGAAGCATTGATCTGCATACGACAAGCCGAACACTCTGCAGAGACGATCTCAGCTTCTGTCTCTTTAATCATCGCCGCTTTTGGCACACCTGCAGCTTTTGCGAAATGATACTTCTCAGACTGCATCGTCACACCGCCAAATCCACAGCAGGCATTAGGATCACTCATCTCCACTATCTTATAATTTTGGCGGATAAGACTGCGCGGTTCTTCATGAATCCCCTGCATCTTTCTCGCGTGACACGGGTCATGATAGGTAACGATTTTCGTCTTTTGCTTTTTCTTAGCTAAGATCGACTCTAGCTCTGTATGATGCTGCAACCACTCTGTTGCCATAAAGACTTTTTTCATCACCGCTCTTGCACGTTCCTGCCACTCAGGCTGGTCATGGAAATAGTGCTCATAGTCAATTTTAAGCATCGCAGAACAGGTTGCCTCAGGTACTAAAATAGCCTCGACATCATCAGCAAATTTTTCAAAATACTTAATGTTGAACTTTGCATTATGATCGACCGTATCAAAATCACCCGTAAAATAAGCCGGTGCGGAACAGCACTTCTGACTCCTTGCCAAAAAGGCATCTATCTCTAAATACTCTAAAATCTCTAAAAGAGAATCTCCAATATTGCGAAAATTATAATTTCCAAGACAGCCAATAAAGATCGCCACTTTTCGCTTCCCGCCATTATCTATGTTTTCCGGATGCGCATTTAAAAACGAGGTCTTTTTCAAGCTTGGCAAGAGTCTGTCAGCTTTAAGCATCGGCAGATTGAAACGTGAATGCATTGAGTCAATGTCAGCTTTGATTTTAAATCCACAGGTCTGGAATACCCAACCGAGTTTAAAGGCGATGTCATTAAGCAAGCGATGGCGTAAAAGAAGGAAAAATGCTTTTTTATACCAAGCGATGCCAAACTTTTGAGCGATGTCCGCACGAGCCTGCTCTATGATCATATCAGTCGGGAGTGATTTTGGACAAACATCAACACAGTTCGTACACAAAAAACAGCTCTCGAAAATATCTTTTGCTGTCTTGTCAAGCTCCAAATTACCACGTTTATATGCACCGAGCAGATCGATAAATCCACGAGGGCTCGTCACCTCATCTGCATTTACATTATGAATGGTACAGACAGGAATACACTTCCCGCACTTCACACAATCATCGGCAATTTTATCGAAGCTAAAAATATCTTCTGGTTTTTTATCCATTGCTACACCGTTTTTGAAAATATTTTATCACTGCTAGCGTGACGCTTCATATAGGCATCAAACGGCATGGCTATGTTACGTATAAGGAGTGTTCCCGTATCAGAACACTCGATCTTTTCATCATTCATCGTGATAAGTCCTTCATCTACAAAAGGCTGCAATGCCGCAATCGCATCAGCAAAATACTCTTTGAAAGTGATGTCGTAGAGTTTCTCAAAACGTTTGATATCGAGCTTAAAGTTACTCATAAGTTCCATAATGACATATTGACGGATTCTATCATCTTCATTTAACATTACACCACGCTCAAACGGCAGTTTCCCTGCATCAATTGCTGCTTCATAGCTTGGCATATCTTTAAAGTTCTGTGCATAATAATCCACACCCTCACCGATAGAAGTAAGTCCCACACCGATTAAGTCAGCGCCGCCTTTGGTTGTGTAGCCTTGGAAATTTCTATGCAGTTCCCCTTTTTCTATAGCTTTAAAGAGCTCATCTTGAGGTTTTGCAAAGTGATCCATCCCTATCATCTTATAGCCGTTTGCTGTTAAAAAGTCGATTGTGTACTGCATAATCTGCAGCTTCTCATCAGGACGCGGCAAAGTCGTTTCATCTATTTTTCGCATTGTCTTTTTCAGCCATGGCACATGTGCGTAGTTAAATACAGCAAATCTATCAGGGTTCAGCGTCAAAGCAAGAGAAAGCGTCTCTTTGAATGTATCAAGCGTTTGAAAAGGAAGACCGTAGATCAGATCGACATTTACTGAGTGCATATTGTACTTTCTCGCCAACTCCATCGCATCTTTTGTAACATTGTAAGGCTGAATACGGTGTACCGCCTGCTGTACTTTTTCATTAAAGTCCTGAATCCCAAAGCTTACGCGGTTAAATCCATGCTCTGCCATGACTTTCATCTGATCTTCGTTGATATGGCGAGGATCGATCTCACAAGAGACTTCGGCATCTTTTACAAAGTTTGGAAAGTAAGATTTGATCTCTTTAATGATCTCATCGAGTTGTGAAGCAGAGAAAAATGTCGGTGTTCCCCCACCAAAATGCATCTGAATAACCTCACGCGAGCAGTCAAGATGTTTTGAGAGAATTTTAAGCTCGCGTTTAAGGTAATCCATATAACGCAACATCTTATCCTCTTTGGAGGTAAAGACAACATTACAACCACAGAAATAACAGGCATTTTTACAAAATGGAAGATGGAAATAAAGACTGAGCGGACGAGAAGTGTCTTGTGATTCTAATTTTTTAATATAGTCATCATAGACAAAGTTATCATTAAACTCTAACGCTGTCGGGTAGGAAGTGTATCGTGGTCCAGGTTTTGAGTATTTTGTAAATTTTGCGAAATCTAATTCCATCTGTTGTTGTCCTCGTAAAAATATGTTAGGCTGTGGGCAGCTTTATAATCCCGTGATTATTGCTAAAAAGTGTTGAAGAACTCATAAAACTCTTTTGAAAGCTTATTCCTTAAGCTCTCCTGCCAGTAGCTGAAACACCTCTGAACTCTCCAAAAGCTCACTGTACGTTCCACTCGCCACTATCTCACCCTTTTGCAGTACCAGTATCTTGTCTGCATGTTCTATTGTACTGAGTCGATGCGCAATCGTAATAGTTATTTTATCTTTTGTGTATTCGTCCAATGCTTTTTGTATGCGCTTTTCACTCTCATTATCAAGGGCTGATGTCGCTTCATCAAAGAGCAAAAGAGAAGCATGCTTGTAGATCGCACGCGCTATTGATATACGCTGACGCTGTCCTCCAGAGAGGTTACTCCCCGCTTCGCTCATCATTGTATGGATGCCATCTTCAAGTGCCATTGCAAAATCATAGGCATCGGCAAGTTTAAGTGCTTCTATCACACGCTCTTCATCAATCTCCTCTTCACCATACGCGACATTGGCAGCCAAAGAGTCCTGAAAGATGTATACCCGCTGCGTGACAAGTGCTATATGGTGCTTGAGCGATGCCAGATTGTACTCTTTTATGTCTATATCATTAATCTTGACTACCCCTTCATCCGGATCGTAAAAACGTAGCAACATCGAAATAAAAGTAGACTTTCCACCGCCGCTGTCACCGACAAGTGCAATCTTCTCTCCGTCATGTATCGTTACATTGACATTACGCAGAGCATAGCTTCCTTCATACATCAATGATACATCATTAAACGCAATGCTTTTTATATCCTCATCAAGAACCTTTGTTCCATCAACGATGCTCGGTTTCGTATCAAGCACCTCAAAGACACGCTCACTTGCAGCTATGGCATCTTGAATCTTCGCATAGGTACCGCTGAGCTTGCGGATAGGCTCAAAGACAAGTCCTACAGCCGTAATGAATGCCGTAAACTCACCTACTGTCATACGCCCGTCAAAGACCTCTTTGCCACCAACATAAATGACGGCTGCAAGCCCTGTAACACCCAGCATCTCCATAAGCGGCGGTACAAGTGCTCCAACATAGACAGTTTTCATATTGATCTTAAAAAACTGCCAGTTTTGCACGCTAAAACGCTTCAGCTCAAAATCTTTCGTATCATTGGCTTTGATGATCTCGCTGTTGTTAAAAACCTCTGTTAAGCGGGTGACTATATCTGCATTTTTTTCTTGTGAGCGATGGGAGTATTTTTTCAATCTTCTTGCAATGGACATAAGAGGAATAATCGCCAAAGGCACGACAACCAGCGTATAAAAGGAGAGCATTGGATTTAAGTAGATGATGTATCCGACAAGTGCGAATACCGCTAAAATATCCCGAAATAAATCAGGCAGAATATTTGCCACAAAGGTCTGAATACGCCCAATATCATTTGTCACACGTGAGATAAGCTCTCCACTGCGATTGATGTAAAGAAATGCCATATCCTGCGAGATAATGTGTGAAAGCAAAAGCTCTCTAAAACGCGTGACAATACTCTGCCCGATGTACTCCATAAATACAGTCTGAATATATTTCCCAACCGCCTTTGTCGCATAAATGGCAATCAATCCAAAAGGAATAAGATAGAGCATCTCTTTTTTCTTGGCAATGAACATATCGTCCATCAAAGGTTTCATGATCTGTGCGGAAGCTGCAGTGGATATGACAATTAAAATGCCACCAAAGACAACGAGCATGTAGTAAAATTTATACTCTTTTATATAAGGCCAAAATCTTTTAATGATGTTTTTCAAATTTTCTCCGGTAAATAATTATGTAATTTTACCCAATTCACTGTTAAAAGTTAAGTGCCAGACCATAATAAATTGCATAGTTCATGTCATTTATTATGGTCTGGCACTTTATTTGCTATAATTACATCAAAAATAAAGAGTCCTATGAAATTTCCTCTGCATGTAATTATTCGTAAAAAAACATCTTCACTCCTCAATGGTTTTCTGGCGCTTTTTTCAAAAAAGAGTGCTCACTCAACGACTCTCAACAAAGAAAAGATACAAAGCATCGTCATTATTCGACCGAACTATCGCATCGGGAATCTTATATTTTTAACACCCCTCATTAATGAACTAGGAAAAAATCTTCCTCACGCAAAGATCGACATCATTGTGGGAATGAAGCTTGCCGGAGCCATCTTGGAACCCATGCCAAATATTGAAAAAGTCATAGATATACCACGAAAACTACTACTGCAGCCTTTGGATATGCTTCGCTACATCAAGCAAACAAGAAGAAAAAAATATGATGTGGCTATCAATATGTCGGGTGGCTCGACAAGTGCCCAAATCGTCACATCACTTGTCAAAGCAAAATACAAAGTAAGTTTTTACGATAAAAAGCTTTGGACACACTTTAGCCATATTCAAGAGAGAGGTTTAAAACATTACAAGCATATGGGATTGGAATCTTTAGAGTTTTTACGCTTTTTTGACATTGATTTTCCACAAAAGCAGCCTACGCTTGACATCAAACTCACGCAAGAAGAAAAAGAGGAAGCCAACAATGACCTCACGCAGCTCCTTAAAGAAAATCGTATAAGTTCCGAGAAAAGAGTCGTCGCAATATTTAGAAATGCCCGATTTGATAAAAAGATAAGTGATGCATGGTGGAGTGAATGGCTGAATGCTTTACAAAAAGAAGATAAAGATGTTGTTGTCATCGACATCCTCTCTCCCGATATTCCAACAAAACTCAGTGACCAAGTGCTGGAGTATTCAAATAAAAATCTACGAGTTTTAGGTGCTTTTTTTAAAGCCTGTGATCTTTATGTCAGTGCCGATACAGGACCAATGCACTTAGCAGTCGCATCGGAGGCAAAAGTATTAGCGCTTTTCAATAAAACAAATATGGAAGTCTATGGAGCTTTAGGCACACGAAATAAGACTATAGATATAGAAAAACTCTCTTCTCAAGAGGTAGCGGCCATTACTTTGAAGCAGTTACACTCTTAGCGACATAAGCATTAACATCATTTACGTAATTGACTTTGATATCATACTTCCTACTGTCAATTGCACCCATAATATTTATAAGTAAAAAATAGCTTAGAGTAAAAAGGACAAATCTCTTCAAATAGTTCTGACTATAAGGCTTAAAATAGATCAAAAATGGCATAATCGCAAATGGGAATATAATAATAAGATGCCAGTAACTAAAGATAATAGGTGAAAGAATCGAGCTGATAAAGACCCCTAGAAGCGCCCCAAAAACATAAAGCAGAAGCCACTCTTCTTTAGAGCTGCTCGCCTTGCGTACAAAGACTCTCCCTTTCAGACGATCATATAAAAGACGGTTTGCTTTATAGGAGAAGTAAAGAGTTACAACACCAACAGCAATTACAAGCGCTTTATAGAGATACGTGAAAATGAGCTGCACCATATGCGTACTACTAATCCAATCAAAATTTGCACTCATTATAAGCTTGTTTGGAAAGAAAAATGAACCATAACGCAGCCAGTAGATAAAAGACTTTAAAACTGGATAGACATGGACTCCACCCCAGCCGATATAGCGTCCTGTATCATCGGCATGCTTTGTGATACTGCTATTATGCATTACAGCTTGCAGATAAGGAATCAAGGAGATACCGATAACCACAACTCCAAAAGCTACTCCAAACCAGTTTACTTTCACTATATTTCTATACACAAGATAAAGCGAGATGATTGAGAGAATGATCCATGAATAGTGAAATTGTAGTGCAAGCCCAATAGCGAGCATATGTAAAAAGGAGTACCAAAATGAACTTTGTTCTCTTTGCTTATAAGCAGACCAAAAATGCAATGCTGAGAAAAAAAAGAGATAAGATGGGTTGTAAAGTATATTTTCAAATAAAAACCAAGGATTAAGCCAATAAATTATTAAAAAAACAAGACGAATATCTGCTTTAAAAATATCTTTTATAACACTGTCAAGTAAAAAGTACGATGCTAAATGTAACAAGATCAAAAAGAGCATTGGCGAGAAAGGCGAGTCAAAGAGCATTACAGGCAATGCCACAACATAGGTCAGCATACTCCCTGGAACATTTCCCACCGCACTTGCAGCATTGCCATAGTTGATCCAAACATCTTTATATGCTGCCATATAACCTTTATAGAGCATTTGTGTCTGATCCCCAGTAAGTATCTGATGTGAAGCATAAAAGAATGAAAGTCCAAGTCCAAGTAAAAGAAGTAAAATCTGTAAAGTTGTAAAGTTTTTTTCTAACTGCATCATATCTCTTTAAAAGTCCAAAATTTATGTATAACAAATGTTACAAGTGGCATTATAGCAACTATGAGCAGTGTGTGCAAATAGCTGTTTTGTATAGGGAAAATATCTGAGACAAGATAGGAAAATAGAAATGTTCCAAACTGCACCAAAAAAAATTTTATAAACTTTTTAAAATGAAAAGTGGTATTAAATACATACAGGGTTTGAAAAATGTATGAAAAGATAAAGGCAGTAAAAAAAGCCAATGTATTTGCAACAAAAACAGATGCCGCAAAAAAATAGATAATTGCCCAAGCACTCAAGAGATGCACCAGTGTGGCTAGCACCCCAAAAAAACCGTACTTAGCCAACTGGAGTATATGGGTTTTAATACTCATCTTCAATAATATAGACAGGTCTGTTTTTAGACTCTAAATAGATACGGCCGATATACTCTCCTAAAATACCGATGCCCATCAGTTGAATACCGCCAAGAAACAATACCACTGTTATCATGGAAGCATACCCTGGAGCATCTACACCAAAAATGAGTGTTTTGAGGATAATCCAAGAACCATAGAGAAAAGAGATAGCCGCAAGCACAATCCCTACATAAAGCCAGACACGCAGTGGTGCAGTCGAAAAACTCGTAATACCGTCAAGCGCAAAATTCCAGAGCTTCCAACCGTTAAAGCTTGTCTCTCCAGCGGCACGGGACTCTCGCTTATACTCAACAACTGCCGTTTTAAAGCCAAGCCAGGCAAAGATACCTTTCATAAAACGCTGTGTTTCTGGAAGCTTTTTCAACTCTTCAACAACTCTGCGTGACATAAGCCTGTAATCACCTACATTATGCGGTATTTCAATGTCTGATATTTTATTGTGAAGCTTGTAAAATGTCTCGGCACTGACCCGTTTTGCAGCAGAATCTGTTGTTCTATCGACACGCTTACCGACAACGACATCATATCCCTCTTCATATTTTTTTACAAAGTCCAAAATAAGTTCAGGTGGATCTTGCAGATCTACATCAATGGGAACAACAACCTCCCCATGCGCCATATCCAGCCCGGCACTCAGTGCCGCTTCTTTCCCAAAGTTGCGTGAAAGGCTGATGACACGCACTGCATCATACTCTTTTGCTTTTTGTTTTAAAATCTCTAAAGTATTATCACGACTACCATCATTAACAAAGACAATTTCATACGACCTGTCAAGTTTTTTTAACACAGCAAATATTTTCTCTAAAAATATATCGATCACATCTTCTTCATTATAACAAGGTGCTACTATTGATATAAAAGGTTGCATCTCTTTCATCTTCTACCCATAAAATTCAAATTATTAGACAAATTATATCTTTTTTAATCTTATGTTTGATAGCATTAGAGAATTTCTTCGAATAAGGTATAATTTTTGAATATAGTTTTCTCAACAACACGACAGTGGAATCCAGGTGATGAATTTATTTTACTTGGTTGCATCAATCTTCTTCATGAAATAATTGATGAATTTAATCCAATTATATTTAATAGAAACCCACAAATCAGACGTTCTCGAAAACGGGATATCATTAAGCTCATTGATAATTTAGTAGGAAAAGACTTTATAGAAAAATTTTTAGATAATTCAGTTAAAGAACGGCCTCATATGGATTACGCAGATATGGTTGTTTTCGCAGGCTCTCCAGAGTGGAGAGGAAGACGACTAACAAAACTTTATCAAGAAATCAATACCTATGATATACCGACTATTTTTCTTGGACTTGGTTTCAGGAAGTAATTCTATAAACATTCATCAACTTAATTTAACTGAAGATGAGTTGAAGGTTTTAGAAAAAGCAAAATTAATAACATGCCGAGATTGTCCTAAACAAGATAAAGAAGTGACAACAGTTACTATCCACAACCTGCCTTGTCCTGCACTCTTTTCAAGTAAAACAGAGAAAAAGATTAATGAAGTAAAAAAAATTGCTCTTATATATGGAACATTTCATGCAGTGAGAAATAATAATGTTTCAGA
>VCAX01000004.1 GCA_013607665.1 Campylobacterota bacterium
ATTATAGCATAAATAAAAAGGCGTGATAAAAGAACTAACTCCCATGAGGGAATTAGTTATACTTCGAGTTAGAGGTTAGACTAGAAGTTTAGTGTTAGGTATGCTTGAATCGTGTTATAAGCATCGCCTTTTTCAGTTGCAGATTTTTGATTTTGATCATCAGCTTTTGCGTAAATATATACTAAAGTTGTATTCAATGGACCAAAGTCTTTACCCGCAGTTACAGTAAATTCGCTCATATCAGCACGTTCAGCAGTTCCACCATTTTTATCTGAATTAGTTTGTGTATAGTATGCACCTAAGTCAACGCCAGCAGCATTACCTTCAACTGCTACATTAATAGCGGAAGTGTCAGCACGTGTTACATAACCATAGTTCCACCATGCTTCTGTATAAAGTTTTGATTGTGCACTACGAGCTTTCCCAGTACTATCTTCAAGTGTAGCTAAGTTAAAGCCTGCACCCATACCAACATCGCTCTCTTTGCCTGTTTGAGAATATGCAACTTTTATTGTAGCAACATCTTTCATCTCATAACCTAACATTAATGCAAATACATCATTATCAACAGAACCTATTCCTGCACCTTTTAAGTCATATGTATTTTTAGTGTATTGAGCACCAGCCAAAATACCTTCTATATTTGCATCAGCTTGTAACCAAAATGCATCAAGATGAGAAACTTCAACGCCTGTAAAAGCAGGATCACTTAGTAATATTGCTGCGTCAATACTTGTTTGTGCACCGTAATACCAACCTTGTATGTTTGCTGGCTTAATAGATGTATTTACAACACCTACTGCATATGCACCATCGTAGAATGAAGTGAATGGACTATTCGCTTGTGTAACACCACCACCTAGTACTGCAGCTGCGTTACCTTGTCCAACATATGCACCTACTAATGTTATATCTGGGATATCTTGATTAAGAACTACAGCAGCATCGAAAGTATTTTCAACTAAAGACCATGTTTCAGTAAATACTAAAGGGGTATCTAATGGCATACGACCAACTTTAACAGTTGTTTTACCAAGAGTTGCTGCCAACCATGCTTCATTGATTAGATAAGTATCTTCAACTCCACCAGTCCATGTACTTGATACTAAGTTATTATATAAACCAAGTGTAGTAAGGACTGTACCCTTTACACCAGCAGAAATATTTTTAGTTAAATCAGCAGTAACATTTAAAGAAACAGCAGCTTCACCTTGTGCTCTATCTTTATTAAATAAGCTATCACTATCATTTTTAACACCTGCATCATCATATGTCACATCATTCGTTTGATAAAATAGCTTAGCATCACCACTAACTTTAACATTATCAATAGCAAACGCACTCGAACCTACTAGTAGCGCTGCTACTAAACTCATTTTTGTAAATTTCATATATTCTCCTTGTCTTTTACAAATTTCATAGGCAGTATAACATAACCTTTTCTTAACTTTACATAAAACAGGGCTTATTTTTCATTTTTCGCTATAATTTCCATATGAAACAACTAAATGTAATATTACCACTAATAATAACAGCTTTTTTATGTAATAGCTGTGCTTCGTCATCGCAAAATGTCGCACCGTCACAGAACAGTGCTCTTAACAGCATAAGTAAATCAAATGCTTCAACTAAAAAAGAGGGAGCTATGCAACACTCACTTGGCACTTGGCTGCACGATGATTGGGAGCCGACTGTCAGTAAAGACAAAGAGATTCAACAGAAGTATATGCGCAAAGAAAAAACAGCAGAAAGCAAATCTTCTAAAACTTCAGTCGAAGAGACTCAAGAGTCACACTTTGTTGATAAAGAGGATAGAAATTTTACACTGCAAGAGTATGTTGACAAGGCAAGTGCTTATATGAGAGCAAAACCAAATGACTACAACAACTCAAACGTTCATAAACTAGAAAGTATGCCGGTCATTGGAAAGTAGCGTAACGCTACTTTTTGCTATTGTTACTTTTTAGCATCCCACGCAAGAACAGTTTTTCCATTCTCATCGGTAGTCGCTGCTGCCATTCCCATAATGTTATACCCATTATCTACATAATGTACTTCACCTGTTACTCCAGAGCTGAGATCACTCAGTAGATACATCGCAGAGTTTCCAACCTGCTCTATCGTTACATTTTTCTTCAACGGTGCATTTGTTTCATTCCACTTGAGGATTTGTGAAAAATCACCAATACCCGCTGCTGCAAGTGTTTTGATAGGACCAGCTGAAATTGCATTGACGCGCTGTCCTTTGACTCCAAGATCAACAGCCATATAACGTACACTTGCTTCAAGTGCCGCTTTTGCCACACCCATTACATTATAGTTCACTATATATTTCGGTCCGCCAAGATACGAAAGTGTCAAGATGGATGCATCATCACTCAGTACTGACTCTAAACGATTTGTTAAGTCAATAAGTGAGTATACAGAAATATCCATTGCAATTTGAAACGCTTTTTTGCTTGTTTTTATAAACGGCTCAGAGAGTGCCTCTTTTGGTGCAAAAGCAACGGAGTGTACTAAAAAATCGATTTTTCCAAAGTCTTTTTCAATCTTTGCAGCGATACCCGCCATATGCTCTTCATTACTTACATCGAGTTCATAGACATAGTCACTGCCAAACTCTTTGGCGATCGGCTCCACTCGTTTTTTGAGTGCATCGTTAAGGTATGTAAATGCCATCTCGGCACCCTGTTCATGACACGCTTTTGCTATACCGTATGCGATTGATTTATTGTTTGCAAGACCTACTATAAGCCCTTTTTTACCCTTCATTATCATCTTATTTCTCCTTAATTTTATTTCATAAAATGAAGGAAACCTCCCTCATTATTTTAGTACAGAAAAGGAAGTAATTCCTTTTCTTACGCTAACATTATGTTTTCCTCAGCGGGAAGCTCTCGCACTTTGTGCTCTTTAGTTGTTACTTTCAATTTCATCAGCATATTGTATCATCGTGCAAAAATGCTCTGCATACAAAGCGGCACTTCCTACAAGTACACCATCGACATTTTTGACACTGAGCACATCTTTGATGTTGTTCACTTTTACACTGCCGCCATAGAGCAGCGGTGCAGATGATTTTTTCTTCAACTCTGCGTGAATATCTTCAATGTCTTCAAGGGTTGGTGTAAGTCCCGTACCTATTGCCCAGACAGGTTCATACGCAATGATAAGATTTTCATACTCTGTATCTATACCCGCATATTGCGCTGCAATATACTCCATCATCTCCGCTTTGCCTGCCTCACGCTTGGCTTTTGGCTCACCAACACAGTAGACTATCTTAAAGCCTTGGCTCTTAAAATAACGAAATTTTTGCGCAATGAACTCTTGAGATTCACCTAAAACATGGCGTCTTTCACTATGCCCTATGAGTATGATTTTTATGCCAAACTCATCAAGCTGTTCTAAGCCTATCTCCCCTGTAAATGCACCCTTTTGCGTGGGGTAAGCATTTTGAGTACCTACTTCTACTTTTGTATCAAAGCTGTCAAGAGATGATATCGCAGGAAAGACCAAAACATCTTGCTTACTTGCAAGTGCACATCTGTTCACTTCTTCTATGTATGAAGCAGTCTCATGCCGTGTCAGGTTTGTCTTTAAGTTCGCTGCAATAATCATCTTCTCTCCTATGCTTCTTCGTCAATTTTTACCATAAGTGGAGCAACACCTGGAAGTGTTTTACCCTCTAACAACTCTAACGATGCACCACCGCCTGTTGAGATAAAACTCATTTCATCATCAACACCTACACGTTGCACAAGGTCAGCTGTATCTCCACCGCCGACAACCGTTGTCGCATAGCTGTCTGCTACAAAATGGGCTATCTTTGAAGAGCCACGGGCAAATTTTTCCATCTCATAGACGCCCATTGGACCATTCCAAAGGACTGTCTGAACATCATTGAGACCTTCACGGTAAAGTCTTACCGTAGCAGGTCCGATGTCGAGTCCCATCCAGCCATTTGGTATCTCTTGAGCCGTTACGATCTTGCTCACTGCATCTTCTGCGAACTTATCTGCAGCCACAACATCTACCGGAAGGTAAAACTTCACGCCAAGTGCTTTTGCCTGATCCATAATGTTTTGCGCTTCATCTAAAAGTTCATCTTCTACAAGTGAAGCTCCAATGTCATAACCCATTTGTTTTAAAAATGTAAAAGCCATACCACCACCAATAAATATCTTATCTACTTTTGGAAGCAGATTTACAAGAGCTTCTAATTTTCCAGATACTTTACTTCCACCGACAATTGCCGCAAAAGGACGGACAGGATTGTTAATGAGTTTTCCAAAGAAATTTATCTCTCTCTCAAGCAAAAAGCCTGCTGCTTTATGTTCATTGTCAAAGAATTTTGTAATACCGTGCACAGAAGCATGGGCACGATGGCTTACGCCAAAGGCATCATTGACGTAAAATTCTGCCATGGAAGCGAGCTTGTGTGAGAGCTCTTCATCGTCTTTTGTCTCACCTGCTTCAAAACGAAGATTTTCCAGAAGAAGTACTTCATGACGCGGCAGTTCATGCGCAAGCTTAAGTGTTGCATCATCAACAACACCTGGTGCAAGTTCTACATGACGCTTTAAAAGCTGTTGTAGTCTTCTTGCAACCGGAGCGAGTGAATACTTTTCAACTACCTCTCCTTTTGGACGACCCAGATGCGATGCCAAGATAACAGCACAATCCATGTCTAAACAATAGTTAATCGTTGCAATAGCAGAACGGATACGTCTGTCATCGGAAATATTTCCAAATTCATCCATGGGAACATTGAAATCACAACGGATAAATACTTTTTTATCTTTAAGGTCTAACTTTTTTAAGTGTAGTAGTTCCAAGTTTGTATTCCTATTTTGAGATGTGTAGAGCCATGTCTATAAGACGCATTGAGTATCCCCACTCATTATCGTACCATGCCATTACTTTCACCATGTCTCCACCAATGACTTGCGTGAGATCTTCTGCGACAATAGAGCTGTACTCACAACCGACAAAATCCTGTGAAACACGCATCTCTTTATCAACCAGTAAAAGACCGCTGAGTCTTCCTGCTGCTGCTTCGTTAAATGCAGCATTAACTTCCTCTTTTGTCGTCCCTTTTTTGACAACGACATTCAAATCAACCATAGAGACATCCGGAGTAGGTACACGAACGGACTGACCGTGAAGTTTTCCCTCAAGTTGTGGCAATACAAGACTGATAGCCTTTGCTGCACCTGTCGTTGTTGGAATCATATTGATAGCACCTGCACGGGCACGACGTTTGTCTTTGTTGTGTTTTACATCAAGAATATTTTGATCGTTCGTATAGGAGTGAATCGTAGTCATCAGTCCTTTTTCAATGCCAAAAGCATCGTCAAGAACACGCGCAACAGGACCAAGACAGTTTGTTGTACAAGAAGCATTGGAGACAATTTTTTGTCCATCGTATTTCTCTTCATTGACACCCATTATAAATGTTGGTGTGATTTTATCTTTTGCCGGAGCCGAGAAGAGAACTTTCTCTACACCATTGTCAATATGAACTTGTGCAGACTCTTGCGTGAGAAATACACCCGTACACTCTAAAACCATATCTGCACCACAGCCTGCAAAGTCCAAGTTTTTAGGGTCTCTGTCAGAGAATACTCTGATTTTCTCGCCATCTATACTGATGTAATTTTCATCTACCTGCTCTACTTCACTCTGAAATGTTCCGTGAACTGAATCGTTTTTAAGCAGATAAAGCATCATATCCATGCTAGCCATATCATTGATAGCTACGATCTCAACATCATCTCGCTTTGCTGCAATACGAGCAACACAACGACCTATTCTACCAAATCCGTTTATTGCAATTTTGAGTGCCATTCTATATCCTAATAGTAAAAAATTCAGTAATTTTATCCAAAATTAGTTATAATTCGGTTTAAATGAAGACTATAGCACTCTATGGCGGCTCTTTTGACCCGCCACACCTCGGTCATGAGGCAGTTGTAAAGGCTTTAGAAAAGTTAGACTTTCTAGATGAGATTATCATCATGCCAACTTTTCTCAATCCGTTTAAAGAAAACTTTACTGCCCCTGCAGAGTTGCGACTGCAATGGCTTAGAGAGATTTTTTCAGATTATAAAAAAGTACATGTAAGTGCTTTTGAAGTAGAAAAAAAGAGAAAAGTACCTGCCATAGAAACGGTAGAGGAGTTGTTACAAAGCTATGACAAAATTTATTTTGTCATAGGTGCCGACAATCTTACAAGTTTACAAAAATGGCATAGGTATAGTGAACTTGCAAAACTTGTCACTTTTATAGTAGCGACTCGTGATGATGTGAAGATACCACAGCATTTTTTTAAGCTCGATGTCGAGGCAGCTATCTCCTCTTCAGAGTTACGTCAAAATATGGATAGAACAAAATTGCCGCACAAGTGTGCAGAAGAAATTATGAAATATTATACGGAACATAATGAAAAACAGAATTGAAAAAATTACCCAAACTTTAGACAAGAACAAAGCAGAAGCAATAGAGGTCTTTGACCTGCGTGAGAAAAATTACTTTGTAGATTATGCTATCATTGCCTCATCTCTTGGTCAAAAACACACCACTGCTCTTTTAGACCATCTTAAAAAAGCACTCAAACCAGAAGAAAACTTTAACAATGTCGATGAAAGTGGTGACTGGGTCGTTGTTGATTTAGGAGACATTCTTATTCATATCATGACACCTGAATATAGAGTCAAATATGATATGGAAACATTTCTAAGCGAGCTTGGCACAGAACACTAAGGAGTTTTTTTCTCCATATTTGAGTTCTGCTCTTTCTCATATTTATCCAAAATATCCTTATAGTTGTAGATTGCATCGAAATACCTTACAGGTTCTGCCCCACGTGCATATCCATACTTGAGACTTCTATAGTATTTTTTCTGAGACAGGAGCGGCAGTACAATCTTCAAGTCACTCCAAATATTTGGATTAAGCCCTAAGCGTGTTGCCAGTTTTTGTGCGTCTTTTATATGTCCCATACCTATATTATAAGCCGCTAAAGCATACTTGAGACGGTTTTCTCCCTCAACTCCTTTTGGAACAAATTTCATCATTTGATTGAGATGACGTGTTCCTCCGATAATACTTTGTTTAGGATCGAGTCTGTTCTTAACACCGAGCATCTTCGCTGTCGTTTTTGTCAGCATCATCAATCCGCGAACACCGGTAAAACTCTTTGCTCTTGGATTCCAATGGGACTCCTGATAAGAGACAGAAGCAAGAAGTGTCCAAGGGATGCCAAAGCGTGTACCCGCTTCTTTGAAATACTTTTTGTAACGAGGCAGACGAGATTTTAGTCTTTTATAGAACATTTTTGTATTGTAGTAGTCAAAAAAGAGTACATAGGAGTAGTAATGATCTTTAAGCTGCGTCACTTTTCCTTGTTGATTAAAATCATTGAGCCATGTATACATATCTGCTTCAAGTTTTTTAGCATTTTTTTGCAGCAGCCAAGCCAACTGCTCTCTGCCACTTATGGAAAAGGCCAGTGCTATTTCAGGAAAAAACTTCAAATTAAGCGCATAGATGTTAGAGTCTGCGACAGTACAGTCTATTTGATGCTTACCAACCATCTCTAAAAGTTCTTCTGTTGAGTAATCCGAACTCGTTGTGAAATTGATATCAAAACCATCTTCTTTGAGCCGTTGAAGCGTTTCACTGTAACTTGTATCATCTCCAACCATAATCTTTAGCCCTGCTAAATCTTCTACATCTCTTGGAAATTTTGCACTTCCAAGCATGCCTCGATTACAAATGACCTGCTCTTGTACTTCAAAGTATGAAGGACCGAAATGATACAGTTTCTCTCTGCTGGGTGTTTTGGCTAAAGAAGCCGATGTAATATGAACATTTGGATTCTTACTTAAATGCAGTGCCTCTTTGACCGTATGTGCCGGTGTGATATTAAGATCTACGCCCAAATGATCCGCATAGGCTTTTAAAAGATCACATTCAAACCCCTGTGGCCCTTCATTTCCTATATAGTAAGTCGAGGGGGCATTAAGCAGTACAACATTAAGCTTTTTGTCTTTTTTAATTTTATCGAGTAAAGATGGCTTTCCAATACGCTTACCAGGCATATATGAACTATGGCTCAACCAGCCAAATACAAAAAAGGAAAAGGCAAAAAAGACAACTACACCAACATACAGGAACTTATTCATTCAGCTAGTTTACACTAGAGTTGCTTATGCAAATATGAAGCGGTTGATACCATTTTCATACTCATGTGCCAAAACCTGCCCATGGGCTTTGAGTATAGAATCCACAAGGTAAAGGCCCAATCCAAAACTGTTCTTAGAAGGATTCTCTTTCGTAAAAGGCTCTATATAGTACTGCAGAGGATGTTTTAAACACTCCCCTTTGTTCTCAAAACAGAGCTCTCCCGCTTCATTGACTACAATAGTGATATGCGCATCTGTTGCATACTTCATTGCATTGTCTATCATATTTTTAATAGCGGTTGTATAGAGCCGGTAATTTGCCTGTATCTTATAATCTGTCGGAACTTTCACAGTTACACTTGAGCGCTCTACCATCGCCATATCAATAGCACCATCAATGATATCTACAAGTCTATACTCTGAAAAATCTTTTTTATCCTCAAGACTTGTTACCTCTTCTATCATCGCAAACTCATTGACAAGCGTTTCGAGCCTTTTAAAGATAGAACTAAAACGCTCACGCTGTTTAGGTGATTCCAGCATCTGTGTTGCAATGGTGCCTTTAGCAATAGGCGTTTTGAGCTCATGCATCAGATTACGTAAAAAGAGTGTACGCGATTCTAAAATGTTGTTTATCTTCTGCCGCGCTTTTTCAAGTTCATTGGCCACTAAGCCTATCTCATCTTCTGAACGCGTTTTAAAGGAGATATTCATATTTCCTTTTCCATAGGCTGCTATCTTTTTACGCAGACGAATAAGTGGGCGCAGTTTTTGCAGCACAAGGACAAAAGAGAGACTTATAATGATAAAAATAGTTGCATAGGTATAGAGAATTGTCAGATAGCTATACGGCTTGAGTTCATCATCTTTAATGAGAATATCACCACTTGGTGTCTCTATATGAAAATAGATAGTTCCTTTGAATTGCAGCATCGTAGCACGAAGATTTGTAACGGTATTTTTTGTGTACATCCCTTTTTCACTGATCATCAGTGAGGTATTGAAGCTCTTAAAACCTTTACGCTTTAAGATTTTTCCACGACTGAGTATCTCATGTCTTTTTTCTTTATCTTGAATGACTTCAAGGTTATATACTGCCAGATTGGCCGCTAGCATAATGTCAGAACTTTGACGCTGCTGATGTTCTCTGTAAATTTGTGTGATTACTGTATATTTTGTAAAAATATGGTCAATGTACTGCTCATGATTGAGCTTGTAAAATTCCCAAAAGATCGCACTTACACTCACTAAAGAGACAGTAAGTGCAAAAAGTACCGTTATGAGTACTGCGTGATGTTTCATTACTGTTTTATGTCTATTTTAAAAGTTTATAGCCGACACCGCGTACCGACTCTATAAGCGACTTGTCTCCGAGTTTGTTTCGAATACGTCCAACCATAACATCGATACTTTTGTTTGAAGAGTCTTCATTAATCGCATTTACATTATGAATGAGATCTTCGCGTGAAACAACAAGTCCCTGTTTTGCAATCATATATGAGAGTATGCCAAATTCTGCATTTGTAAGGTCGATATTGCGTCCTTTATAGCTGATCGTCATCGTTGATTTGTCACATTTAAAGTCACTCTTGTTCTCAGCTTTTTCTTCACTCTTGGCTTCATAGCGACGAAGAACAGAGTGAATGCGGGCTTCCAGTTCACGCGGATCATAAGGCTTTGGCAGATAGTCATCAGCTCCAAGTTCAAGAGCTTTGATCTTGTCTGTCACATCTGAGCGTGCGCTCGAGATGATAATAGGAATATCCTGACGCTCACGAATCGCTTCACATACTTCAAGCCCATCCATTCCCGGCAGCGTCAAGTCCAAAATAACAAGATCAAATGGCTCGAGTTTTAAAATACTCACAGCCTTAAAAGGATCATCTTCTGTAATCACTTCAAAGTCGAACTGTTCAAGGTACTCTGTCAGTATTTCAGCAAGTTCTAAATCATCTTCGATCATCAATATTTTTTGCATTTTCTTTTCCTTTGGCTCATTTTAACAAATATCAACTAATAATAAGTTAACTAAATACCAGTGCAATGCGATATGCGATAAAAGCAAGAACATATGCAACGATAGAGGTAAAAATAAAAAGATATACTGCATACTTCCAACTGCCTGCCTCTTTTGCAAAAACCGTCGTGGCAGCCAAACACGGCAGATAGGTCATCACTACGACAATAAATGCAACGGCAGAAGCAAAAAGAATATGCTTACGGATATTATCGGCTAAAGATTCAGAAGTCTCTGTAACATCACCACCCATGGAGTAAAGCACACCCAAAGTTGAAACCACGACCTCTTTAGCAGCCAATCCCGTTTGCAGTGCCACATTCATTTTCCAGTCAAAGCCAAGCGGTGCAAAAATCGGCTCTGTCAGTTTTCCAATACGTCCAAGGTAACTCTGTGCAAGTTCCTCTTCTTCAAGCTTGTTCTCTAACATAATTTTTTGCTGCTCATTTGCAGCTTGTTCTATCTTTGTGGTGTATGTTTTCTCTAGCTCTATATTGTGAGGATAATTACTTAAAAACCAGACAAGCATTGCGGCACCGGCAATGAAAGTACCCGCTTTTTTGAGGTATATTATAGTCTGCGTGAGCACTGTATGCCAAATAAGTTTGAAAGACGGCAGACGATATTTCGGCATCTCCATAACAAAAGGTTCATCAACGCCTTTAAAGGCTGTCATCTTCAATACTTTTGCCATAATCAAACCTAAAATAGCACCACTGACATAGATCGCAAAAAGAACATTCCCTGCCATTGCTTCTCCAAAAAATGCTCCGGCAAAAAGAACATATACAGGCAGTCTCGCTCCACAGGACATAAAACCGATGATAAAAAGTGTCAGCAATCTGTCTCTGTCATTTTTTAAGATTCTAGCACTCATATAAGCTGGAATAGAACATCCAAAACCAGTTACGAGTGGAATAAAACTCTGCCCATGCAAGCCAAACTTATGGAAGAATCCATCAAGTAAAAAGGCGACCCGACTCATATATCCGGTTGTCTCAAGCAGAGCGATTCCTATAAATAGAATAATGATATTTGGCGTAAAAAGAACAACCGCACCCACACCGCCAATAATTCCATCCACTACCAAAGAGCGGACATCATCATTACCAATCGTTGGTGCTATCGTATCATCCAGCCATGTAAAAAAGCCGTCTATCCACTCCATTGGAATATTGCCAACAGTAAAAGTTAACTGAAAGAGTCCCCACATAAAAAACAAAAAGATAGGAATACCAAAGAGAGGGTGAATCAAAATATTATCAATCTTCTCTGTTAATGTTTTTTGCTCTTTGCTCCCCTCTTTATATGTTACAACCTCAGTGACAATCCCACGATTAAATGCTGCATACTCTTCTGCAAAAGCCTCTTTAATATCATCGGTGTCATGATGAAGCTCAATATGGCGAGAGGCTTCTATGAGAATAGGCTGTAGCTCTGTCCAGAGCGGTTCATCATGAAGCTTTTCATAGGTTTTTTTATTGTTTTTGAGTAGATTTATCGCAATATTTCTATAAGAGTTCGTTGCTTGAAATTTATGTTTTTGCAAATACGAGGCAATAACATCTATCTCCTCTTCAACCGCTTCACTAAAGATGAGTTTTGGCTCTTTTTTAGGCTCTTTATAGGTCTGCACTACTGCATTTATAAGATCTTCAATACCTGTCTTTGCCGCAGCAGAGACCTTCACGCAAGTTACACCAAGCAGCTCTGACATATATGCAGCATCAATTTCAATACCCTCTTTCTCTGCTTCATCGCTCATATTCAGTGCAATGACCATCTTTTTGCTCATTGTCAAAAGTTCAGAAGTCAACTGTAAGTTCTTCTCTAAATTGGTTGAATCCACAACATTGATGATAATGTCATAATCCTCTGCACACAGATAGTCATGCGTTACACGCTCTTCAATCGTATAGTCTGTAAAGGCATAGGTTCCCGGAAGATCAACGACCGTAAAATGATAATCCTTATAATCAAAGAGCACCTCTGTTTTATCAACCGTAACACCTGAAAAGTTTCCAACATGCAGATGCGCATTGCTCACTGAATTTATCAGCATACTTTTGCCGACATTTGGCTGCCCGACCAAAGCGACCTTAACATGATTGGCTATAATTGGACAGGCTTTTTGATCTAGTGGTGTACCATTCATACTTCTTCTACCTCTATAAGTTGTGCTTCTTCTGCACGCAGAGCTATTCTCATTTTTCCTACTTTTACTTCTATGGTCTTTTTTCTTGGAGCGTGTTCTAACACAAGTAACTCTGCGCCCTTCATAACTCCAAAAGAGATAAGGCGCTGTTTTAAATTGTGATCTGCATTAATTTTTGCAACCTTAGCCTTGCATCCCTTGTGACAATCCAATAAATTATTCATTCTCTACTCTCTTTTTAAAAATTATATTTTGCTCAATTATTTTATAATTATAGAATACTCTTTATCAACTTACATACCACTTAATGATTATGATAACACTTATCATATTTAAAAATTACTCTGTTAAGTATCAATTTGTTATAATTTCACTTATTAAAAAAGGATACTCATTTATGAAATTTTTATGGACACCCGCTTCACATTTTAATCTTGCCAATATGTTCACTTTTGTCAACATCACAGCCGGTCTTTTAGCCACCTACTTTATTACACAGAACAACTTCACACTTGCTATCATTCTTGCGTGGATCGGCGGGGCTTTTGATATTTTTGATGGAAAAATTGCCAGAAAGTACAAACTCTCCAATGAGTTCGGCGTACAGCTTGACAGCTTTGCAGACTTTTTGAGTTTTGTACTTGTCCCTGTCTTTTTGATTTTTCAAGCCTCTTATGCGCCAGCACTTCATGGATTTGGGCTTTTACTTGCAGCTGTTGTGAGTATCTACTATGTTATCTCAGGATTGCGTCGTTTGATACAGTTTAACATCAATGCCGATGCAGGAGAGGTTGAGAACTATTTTACCGGTGTACCGACACCGCTTGGAGCGATTCTTCTGTGGCTTGTTTATCTTCTCAATGCTTATGAAGTCCTGCCGGCTTACGGGGTTATGCTTCTTATGCTTGCAATCGGATGGAGTCTTAACTCTACCATTAAAGTAAGACACCCTTAGTCTTACTTTGAATTAACCGCGTATTTGCCACTGCCAAGTAAAATCACTAAGATACTCATAATAAAAAAGAGCAAAGGCGTCTCCCATGCCAAGCCTCCATATTTGGAGAGCGTCAGAGAAAATCCATACGCTGCATAGATTGCAACAAACATATTAAACGCTAAAACAGCTGCAGCTACGCGTGCATAAAGTCCTAAAATAATAAAAATTGGAGCAATCAACTCGCCAATATAGACACCATAGGCAAGAAAAGCCGGTAATCCATCTGCTGTAATCATGGCCGTCACACCATCAATACCGTAAATAAGTTTATGAATGCCATGAAACAAAATCAAAACACCCAATGAAATCCGTAATAGCAACTTTGCAATATCAGGTTGATGTAACATCTTTACTCCTCTATTTTTTCATTCTAAATTTACAGCTGCCCACTGTAATTGTCTTGCCGGTTTTTATGGCTTCTTTAATGTATGCAAGCGTGCCCTCTGCTCCAATTTCCCCTACCTCTTCTGCAATCATTTTAAGCAGATCGCTCTCCTGCGTGAGGGTGTAGAGCTTTTCATAACTGTACTTAGTCTCTATCTTCATCTGCATCCTCTTCACTTTTAACAGGGAGTGATTTTTTCGGTTTTATTCCCAACTCTACAATATTCTGTGCCCTTTTTATAACATTGCCTTTTCCACTCTGCAAGCGATTGAAAGCTCTGTCGTAAGAGTCCTGTGCCCGCTGCAGATGTGTTCCTATCTTTTGAAGCTCTTCAACAAAGCCGACAAGTTTTTCAAGCATTCCTTCTGCCTCTTTGGCTATTTTTTTGGCATGCTCTTCTTGGCGCTGTGTTCGCCATATATGCTCAATGGTTCTGAGTGTAACTAAAAGTGTCGAAGGTGATACCACCAATATATTGTTCTCATAAGCCCGTTTGAAAAACTCGCCATCTTGTTCAAGTGCGAGTAAAAATGCCCCCTCAATCGGCATAAAAAGAAGTACAAAATCCAGTGTATTGACCCCTTCGAGTCTTTCATATTTCTTCGCTGAAAGCTCTTTTATATGCGATGATATACTTGCAATATGCTCTTTTAGATATTTTGCTTTGAGACTCGGATCCTCTTCATTGACAAAACGCTCATAAGCTGCAAGGGAAACTTTAGAGTCAACAATTATGTCACGCTCTTGCGGCATATGAATAACAACATCAGGACGATAGCTTTTGCCCTCTTCGGACTTGAGCGTTGCCTGCAACTCATACTCTACACTCTCACGCAGCCCGGACTGCTCTAAAATATTCTCAAGAACCAACTCACCCCAATTTCCCTGCGTTTTGTTTTCACCTTTGAGCGCTTTTGTGAGATTGAGTGCTTCTTGTGCAAGCTGCTCATTCATCGCTTTGAGATGCTGCAGCTCATTTTTTAAAAGATGTCTCTCTTTTAGTTCCACCTCAAACTGCTCACGCGAGGCTTTTGAAAAGTTGCTTATCTGTTCACGAAAAGGCTTGAGTAGGAGTTCCAGTTGTTCTTTATTGAGTGAGGAGAACTGTTTTGATTTATCTTCAAATATCTGGTTTGATAGGTTTTTAAACTCGCGTGAGAGTTCATCTTTGGCATCTTTTAAGAGTTTCAGTTTCTCCTGTGATGATGCAATCTCTTGCTCGTACTTACTCTGCAGTACGGCATTTTCAATGGAGAGTGCACTGTTTGCATCTTCTAAAACACTGTTTTCATTTTGAGCGGCAACAATTTTCTCCTGCATCTCTTGTGCATATGTTTGCAGCTGTCTGTGTTGTTCTTTTATCCTAAAATATAAAAAGAGTATTACTAAAAAGAGCAGACTACTCACAGCAGATACTATTATATATATATTCAATTCCATTAAAGTTCCTCAATTATTTCTTTTATTATACTCCTTAAAACTATAATAGAACTAAAAATATGACAATATGAAATGCTTTAAAGTAGCATTATTAGCTTAACTAATTTAATATATTTATAGATTTAATAAAAACTTAGCAAATTTTAGATATAGTTCCATCATTATTTTAAGGGGAAGATGCCCTGATAGACTTGAAGATTTGAATTTTAGTGAAACTTGCGTCATCTCCTTATGTATACAACAAGGCTAACAGCCTATTATAAAGGACCTTGATGCAAGAAAATGCACAAACAGAAACAACACACAATGAAGAACCGGTAATCACTTTTGATTCACTTGGTTTAAAACCCGAAATTCTTAAAAGTATTAAATTCGCAGGATTCACTGCTCCCTCTCCTATTCAGACACAGGCTATTCCTATTGTTCTACAAGGCCGAGATATGGTCGGACAAGCACATACTGGTACAGGAAAAACTGCTGCCTTCTCGCTACCGGCACTTAACAACATGAAACTCAATGGTTCTGTTGAACTTTTAGTCATTACGCCAACACGTGAGCTTGCCACACAAGTAAGTGATGAGATCTTCAAATATGGAAGAAATCTCGGTGTAAAAACTGTAACTGTCTATGGAGGAAGCTCATACAAACGCCAACTTGATCTTATCGGTCGTGGCGCTTCTGTCGTTGTTGCAACACCGGGAAGAATGCTTGATATTCTTAAAAAGGGAATGCTTAATGACTTCGCACCAAGCATGGTCGTACTTGATGAAGCCGATGAGATGCTTGATATGGGATTTTTGGATGATATCAATGAGATATTTTCTTACCTGCCGACAAACCGTCAGACACTGCTTTTCTCTGCAACAATGCCACAGCCTATCAAAACTTTGGCAAGCAGAATTCTACAAGACCCTGAGTTTGTCTCCATCACAAAAGGAGAGACAACAAACTCTGACATTGAACAGTTGTACTATGTAATCGACGAGCATGAGCGTGATGATGCGATCATCCGTTTAATGGATGCAGAAGAGACAGATAAAACAGTCGTATTTTGTAGAACGAAGTCAGAAGTTGACAGACTCTCAAATGTACTCTCAAATGCCGGTTATCTTGCAAATGGTCTCCATGGAGATATGGAACAGCGCCAACGTGAGACAGTGATTAAGGGTTTCAAAAACAACTCTGTTAAAGTACTGGTTGCAACCGATGTTGCAGCACGTGGTATTCATGTCAACAATATTTCGCATGTATTTAACTACCATATTCCTTTCGATCCTGAATCTTATGTACATAGAATCGGACGTACAGGACGTGCAGGAACAAAAGGAAAAGCTATTACATTGCTTACACCCTTAGAGTTCAAAGAGCTACAGCGTATCAAACAAAAAGTCGGTACATCTATGGCACATGCCTTTGTTCCGAGCAAGAATGACCTGCGTGAGAGTACAGTAGAGAACATTGTAAAAAATATCGAAAATCAAAAAATTTACGATGAAGCGCATAAAGTTCTTGACAGACTCAAAGAGGACATTGATGAAGAGACGATTATGTTCAAACTCATCTCAATGATTCTTGACAAGCAAGACATCAAAGGACCAAGCAACATCGGTATTCCTGCTGATAAACTTGAAGCAATCTTAGCACGTGCAGGTAAAAGAAATGGCTCTCGTGGCCGTGGTGGAAGTAGAGGCCGTGGCGGATACAGAGGAAACAGAAGCCGTTCTGGAGGATCTAGTCGTGACAGAAACCGCTCAGGTGGTGGATATAGAGGTAACAGAAGCGCATCAAATAGACATAGAGACTAAAAGTTAAATTTTGCTATAATTAAACCTATCACAAAAAAAGGTTTAATTATGCATAATACTATCATATATGAAGACCCCGCAATTTCCATAGAAAAAGAAGAGAGTGAAATACCTTGGCTCAAAATCTTCACAAAAGCCCCCTACAGAGAACTTACCGACATGCCAAAAGAGCTAAGAGACAAAGTATGGGATGTTTACTATATCATTGAAGAAGAGATGCGTGCGTACTATAAACCAAAAAAGATAAATATGGCCTCATTTGCGAATATGCTGCCTCGTGTTCACATTCATGTTATGGCACGCTTTGAGAATGACAGTTATTTTCCAAATCCCATGTGGGGAGAAAAACTACGAGATGCTGAGCTGAATCTCCCTGATGAAAAAGAGTTCCATAAAATTTTACATGCAAAACTTGCACACTATTTTACAAGCTTACAAACTGAAAGAAGGTCAGGCATCCCTGATAGGAGAAAAAGGTGCTAAAGCCGATCCCCATGTAAGTCCACCACCAAAAGCATCAAGCAGCATAAGCTCACCTGCTTTGAGTTTTCCCGCTTCATAGAGATCATTTATAGCCATTGGGATTGAAGCACCGGAAGTATTCCCATATTTCGCAACTGTCAATACTACCTGATTCTCACGCATTTTCAAGGCATCACCTACAGCTTTGATAATACGATAATTTGCCTGATGTGGAATAAAGTGTGTTACATCTTCGCTTTTAATGTTGTTTTGTTCTAAAATCTCTTTAACATCATTTGTAAGTGTACGTACCGCAACTTTAAAAGTTTCGTTGCCTTTCATCTGCATAAAACAGCCTGCAGCTTCGTTCTCAAGTTCATCATGAGCAGAGCCACTTCCACCGTTTGGTGTCATGAGAAGATCTGCATATTCACCATCTGCACCGGTATGGACATCAATGATCGCTTCTTCTTTGTTTTGTGTTGCAGAGATAACTGCTGCACCGGCACCATCACCAAATAAAATACAAGTACCTCGATCACTGTAGTCTGTAATTGCAGAGAGCTTTTCAGCACCAATGATGAGTACGTTCTTTTTCATACCAGACTCAATGAAAGCTTTTGCAACTGAGAGTGCATAGACAAAACCTGTACACGCTGCTGAAATATCAAAAGCTGTCACACCTTTGATGCCGAGTTTAGTCGCAATAATCGTTGCAGTTGAAGGCATACAAAAATAATCAGGAGAGATCGTTGCACAAACAAGCATATCAATCTCTTCTAGTGCAATACCACTTCTCTCTATTGCCAAAGAAGCCGCTTTTACACCCATGTCAGAAGTAAATTCCTCTTTCGCTGCAATATGACGCTCTTTAATGCCCGTTCTCTTTGTGATCCATTCATCGGAAGTATCTACCATTTTAGAGAGATCTTCATTTGTCAATATCTTTTGTGGAACGTACGCACCAATAGAACGAAAAGCAGCATATGCCATATTAAACTTCCTTATCTTTTAGTTCTGCGAGTCTTGCTGTAATATGTTCATTTACCCCTGTATCTACATAAGAGATAGCTTGAAAAATAGCATTTTTTACCGCTTTCGCATTACTTTTACCGTGTGAGACAATCGCACACCCTTTTATTCCAATGAGTGGCGCGCCACCCACTTCTGCATAGTCAATCTCTTTTTTGAGTAATTTAAACACTTTACGCATCAACAGAGCACCTGTAATACGAATAGGAGATTTTTTAATATAGTCTTTGATTAAAATGGAAATAGTCGAAGCAACACCTTCACTTGTTTTTAGGACAAGATTCCCTATAAAACCGTCACATGTGATGACATCGCAGCTTCCATTGAAGATATCTCCACCTTCAACATTTCCTTTAAAACCTTTATAGCCTTCTAAAAGTTTAAAGGCAGCTTTTGTAACTTCATTCCCTTTGGAGTCTTCTTCTCCGTTTGCAAGCAGTCCGATAGAAGGCTCTTTTATGCCAAGTACATCTTCTGCATAGCAACCGCCCATAACAGCAAACTCTGCTAAATGCTCCGGTTTAGAGTCAACATTTGCGCCAACATCCAAAACAACAGAGCGACGCCCCATTTTTGTCGGCATCAAGGTTACAAGTGCAGGACGAGAAACACCCTTAAGACGGCCAAGGCGCAGTGTGGCAAGTGTCATTGTCGCACCACTGTGACCAGCACTGACAACGCCATCTGCTTCACCGTTTCGAACAAGTTCCATCGCTTTATAGATAGTGCTCTCTTTACGTTTTACAGCATCAGTTGCCGCATCGCTCATTGCAATCACATCTTGGGCTTCAATGATTAAAATCTTATCTCTATAACGTTTTGGTAACAGAGGTAAAATTTCTGATTTTTTTCCTACTAATATAGGAATGAAGTCTTTTTTCTTAAGTGCTTGAAGTGTTCCCTTGACAATTGGTTCGGGACCAAAGTCCCCACCCATTGCATCGATTGCAATTTTTACCATTTAATTATTTATACTCACCAGTAGTCGGGTTGATGTGGTGTGATAATCTGTATGTTCCATCTTTATCTTTAACTGGACGTGCTAAAGAAATCTTATAGTGTGTTCTTCGTTTTGCTGAACGTGAGTGAGATACTCTTCTCTTAGGTACTGCCATAGTAATGTTTTCCTTTAATTTTATTTTATAAAATGAAAGGGAATCCTTCCATCTTATTAGTCCGCAAAAGGAACAAAGTCCCTTTTACTTCGCTCACGCCGCTGAGGCGACTAAAGCTTTGCCTCTAATGAGGCAAGATTGTTGATCTAGTTTTTACAATTATCACAAGCGTGATAATCGCTTCTGATAAGCTCAATCTCAGAGTGTAACAACTCATCAATATCTGCATTACCATCAAAAGATTCGACTACATCGAGTTCGATGCTGCCGTCATCTTCATATAAACCATCAGAGATGAAAAACGCAATATCTTCATCAACTGCAAGTTTAAATTCTTCTGCACAAATATCACAAGACTTAAGAAGAGAACTTTCAAGTTTTGCTTTGAGCAAAATTAATTTGCCCTCATGATACTCCAAATAACCTTTAAAAGTTATTTCATCAGATTTTAACTCAAAATTCAATGGTGTCTTTGTTACTTTTCTAAGCATCACCTTCATAGGGGATTACTTATGAAATTTCTCTCTCTGAGAAAAAGAATGCAATCTCGATAGCAGCGTTTTCTAAAGAGTCACTTCCATGAACTGCATTTGCATCTATATTTTCAGCGAAGTCTGCACGGATTGTACCTGGCTCTGCTTCTTTAGGGTTAGTAGCACCCATTAAATCACGGTTCTTTTGCATTGCATTTTCACCTTCTAAAACTGAAACGACAACAGGACCGCTAATCATGAAATCAACAAGATCGTTGAAAAAAGGTCTCTCTGCATGAACTGCATAAAATGCTTCTGCATCTGCACGTGAAAGTTGGATCTTTCTTGTCGCTGCAATTCTAAGACCATTGCTTTCAAAACGATCTAAAATTTTGCCTATAACACCTTTTGCAACTGCATCTGGCTTGATTATTGATAGTGTACGTTCCATCAAATCTCCTCTGAAAATATAAAATTAGAGTGGGATTATACCTAAAAAAAGTATTTTTTAGTTTAAAAAGTAGAAATTTATGATTATTAAGAAATGAAAGTGTAAATTTTGCAGAAAATAAAGTACCAAAAAGGTACTTTATACAAAACGAGACTATTCTACAACAGGCTCGTGGCTTGAACGTTGCTCGTCAGTGATATCTTCACGATGCTCTGGGCTTTCACCTACAGCATCCCAAACGATACATCCTTCAGTTGGACATGCAGTAGCACATGCAGGCTCGTCATGATGACCAACACACTCTACACATTTGTCGCCATATACATAGTAAATTTCTTCACCTGTTGGATTATCGTCTTCATCAACGATAGCTTCTACCGGACACTCGTCAATACAAGCACCACAGTTAATACATGTATCTGTAATTAATACTGCCATTTTCTTCTCCTAATTTTTATTAAAAGTAACTATACAATGAAGAATTTTAAATGTAGCTAAAAGTTCTTCATTATCCTTAAAAATGCACATTGTGTTACATTTCACTATTGATGATTAAAGGCCTAAATAGCTCTTTATTTCGTCAGCTTTATCTGTTCTTTCCCATGTAAAACTCTCTTCACTACGTCCAAAGTGGCCATATGCCGCAGTTTTTCTATATATTGGGCGTAAAAGGTCAAGTGATTTGATGATACCTGCCGGTGAAAGGTCAAACAGCTCTTTCACACAGGCTTCAATCTTGGACTCTTCTACTTTTCCCGTACCATGCGTATCAACCATAATAGATACAGGCTGTACAACACCGATGGCATAGGCCACTTGGATCGTCGCCCGCTCACATGCCCCACTCGCTACAAGGTTTTTCGCTACCCAGCGCGCAGCATATGCAGCGGAACGATCAACCTTGGTCGGATCTTTTCCGGAGAATGCTCCTCCACCATGTGGACAGCTTCCTCCATAAGTATCAACTATGATCTTACGTCCTGTAAGACCGGCATCGCCTTGTGGTCCGCCAATGACAAACTTTCCTGTAGGGTTGATGTGAAAGATTGTATCTTCACGCATCATTTCAGCAGGAATAACTTTGTTAATTACCTCAGTAATCACATCTTTGTGTATCTGCTCTTGCGCAATACCTTCATGGTGTTGTGTAGAGATAACAACCGTTTCAACAGAAACCGGTTTATCATCCACATACTTCACACTAATCTGCGCTTTTCCATCAGGTCGAAGATAAGGAATAATTCCCTCTTTTCTTACCTCAGCCAAACGCTGCGTGAGGCGGTGTGCCAAATGAATAGGAAGCGGCATCAGAACATCTGTCTCCCTGCACGCATACCCGAACATCAAACCTTGGTCTCCGGCACCCGTTTCCCCTCCGGCTTGGTCAACACCCTGATTGATATCAGGTGATTGTTCACCAATTCCATTTAAAACTGCCGCAGAACGGTAGTCGAACCCATATGTTGCATCCGTATATCCAATACTTTGGATAACTTCTCTTGCAATCTCTTGCATTGGCGCGTACGCCGTAGTCTTCAGTTCGCCTGCAATTACACAAAAACCATTAGATACGAGAGTTTCACACGCTACTCTCGCATTTTTATCATTTTCAATAATATAATCCAGAATCGCATCACTGATCTGATCTGCCATCTTATCAGGGTGCCCTTCTGTTACAGACTCTGAAGTAAATATGTATTCTTTTTGTGACATCTTTTACTCCCGTCATCGATTTTCTTTATTGAAATACAAAGTCAGACTTTATAAATCGTCGCAATTATATCTAAAAACATAAAAATTTCCTTTAATCTATATCAGTTCTTCTTTCTATTCAGAACTTTATTAATATAATTTAGATAAAATCTCTCTATAAAATTTAATATTACAAGGACATATATATGTTAGTAACAAACCCCGCTCCAGATTTTACAGCTACTGCAGTTTTAGCAGACGGTTCAATCGTAGAAGATTTCAAATTAAGTGAAAATTATGGCGAAAAAGGTACAGTTGTATTTTTCTATCCATTAGACTTTACTTTTGTTTGTCCATCAGAGATCATCGCATTCTCACACAGATACGATGAGTTCCAAAAACGTGGTGTAAATGTTGTAGGTGTTTCTGTAGATTCACAATTCTCACACTTCGCATGGAGAGAGACTCCGGTAGAAAAAGGTGGAATCGGACGTATCAACTTCCCACTTGTTGCAGACCTTACTAAAAACATCGCACGTGATTATGATGTACTTCTTAACGATGCTGTTGCACTTCGTGGTTCATTTTTGATCGATGACAAAGGAATCGTACGTCATGCAGTAATCAATGATCTTCCACTTGGACGTAATGTTGATGAAATGTTAAGAATGATCGATGCACAACAATTCACTGATGAGTATGGTGAAGTTTGTCCTGCCGGTTGGCAAAAAGGTGATGAAGGTATGAAAGCAGATGCCCAAGGTGTTGCTGAGTACTTAGCAAAACACGAATCTGAGTTATAAGAACTCTTTTCGTAGATGAGCACTTTGCTCATCTACTCTCTGTCTAACTTATCTAAAGCTTTCTCACTGTCGTTGTTCGAACGCATATACTCTTTATCTGAAACTCCCTGATTTTTTGTTGCACAAGCACTGAGTCCCAACACTACACACAACGCGAAAATAACACTTTTTTTATAAACAAACAACTCTGTTCCTCCCCTCTTCTTTAGCTCGATACAGTGCATCATCTGCTCTTGCAAAAAGTAAGCTTTTTGTATCGTCTTGTTTGTATGATGCCACACCGATGCTTGCAGTCACTTTATATTTTGCATCTATTGTATTGTTTTCAATCAATTGCCGTAGTTTTTCAGCTTTTTTCAAAGCTCTCTCTTCTGAAGTCGCATGTAAAATAACAACAAACTCTTCTCCACCCCCAACGCCCTATTTTATCTATTTTACGGACACTTTTACGTAAAGTTTTTGCTATCTCTTTTAAAACAATATCACCTACATAGTGTCCATAGGTATCATTTATTTTTTTAAAATAGTCAATATCAATCATCAATACAGAAAATGGTACTCCATGACGCTCGGCAATGGAGAGATGGTACTCTATCTCTTTTTCTATCACATATCGATTTAAAATTTTTGTCAAGGAATCTACCATGGCCAAATTTCGCAAACGTGTTTTTGTTTTCACATGATAACTAATGTCTTTAGAGGTAGCAACGAAACTCTCTATCTTGCCTTCTTGGTCAAAAACAGGAGTGATTCTCGTATCGAGATAGACGAGTCTTCCTTTTTTTGTTCTGTTAATGATAATGTTCTTATATTTTTTGCCAGACAGTATGCTATTCCAAAGCCGTTTATAAAAACGTCTATCATGCTTGCCGGACTTGAAGACACTTGTCTTTTTTCCAAGCAGTTCCTCTTTAGAATAACCCATCTTTTTCATAAGCCTTTTATTGACATGAATCATTCTTCCTTCTCTATCTGTCATCAATAACAGATCATCTGTCTGTTCAAGTGCCTGTGCCAAGCGTTTGGTTTTTTGCTCTTGTGCAACAATACTTGTGATATCAATGACACTTGCAAGGGCCCTGTACCTTCCTTTATATTGAATCGTTTTTACACACAGGCGGACAAATACCTTCCTGTTGTCTTTTCTTAGAATCTGTGCATCAAGATAGCTAGTTGTAAAACTCTCACCAGAGAGACGCTTTTGTAAATTATGTATGTGTTCTTCTTTGTTTTGTAGGTGCAGTAGGTCTATTGGAGTAATATTTTGCAACTCTTCAAGAGTGTAACCAAGCATATTCTCCAGTACCTGATTCACATAAAGAAACTTATTATCAAAAATACATATTCCAACATAAGGTGCTTCGCTGATAAGATCTAACTGATACTGCAAATCTTCGATCTCAAGCTCTTTTTCTCTCTCAATATTTTTATAGTAGAGTATCAAGTCACCGTTAAAAAGGCTCTTTACACTCCCTTTATGCCAGCGGCAGAGATTATCATGAATATAGCAGGGAATATTGAACTCAAGCATCTCAGAAGAATTCTGAGCTTCACGCAAGATGGTCAAAAAATCTGATTCTTCTATGTCTTGAAGCAGCTCAAGAATATCTTTTCCAATAATTGATTTTTTAGGCAGACCTATAGCATGCAGTGCAGCGTCGTTTGCATCAACAACAGTGAAACTGTCATCGATAAAACGACAAATAAAGACATCAGAAGGAATGTCATTTATCGAGATATCAGCGTTTCTTAAATTTTTCATTGAAGAGCATTCTACTCTCTTGAAACTATAAATATTCTTAAATGTTATTTTCTACTAACTAGAACGCCTCCGAAAATTATAAGCCCAATGCCGGCAAAAGTCATCATATCAGGAAATGTATCGCCTAAGAGTGTTCCAAATCCGATTGCAAACGGAATGTTAGTGTAGCTAATCACTCCCACAATACTGAGGTTTTTCGCTGAGTAGGCTTTGGTAAGCAGCCACTGAGAGAGTGTGGAGATAAGAGCCATGAGTCCTATAAGCAGCCAAACACTCATTTTTTCTGGAAGAATAAACTCCGGAAATAAAAATGCCAAAGCCTGCGGAGCGCTAATGAAAGAAGCAAGAAGAAACAGGAGTGCCGGCATCAGTGTACCAATGCCTACAAAAGAGAGGACAATGACCCGAGAGTCATAAATATCTTTTATCTTTTTTATTGTCGTGTAGGCTGCTGCTGCAAAGAATCCACCAAGTATGCCAAGGAAATGCGCATAGGAAAACGTAAGTCCAAAGGGTTTTACAATGAAGACCACTCCCGCAAAACCAATGAAAAGTGCAAACAGTGTCCGCACTTCCAGACGCTCACGCAGCAGAAAAAAAGCGAGTATAGTCACAAAGAAAGGGGAAGTTTTATTGAGTGTTATCGCTTCTCCCAAGGGAATAACAGTGATCGTATAGAAAAAAAGTATCATTGCCATAAAACCAAAGAGTCCCCGAGTAAAAAGCAGATGTATCTTGCCGCCTGTCAATTTTGGCGGGGTATGCTTCAGTGCATATAAAATCAGAAAAACACCAATGAGATTTCTAAAAAAGACGATCTCCAAAGCGGAAATATCTTCAGAAAGTATCTTGGTAATTGCCCCGTTAAAAGCAGAAATGAGTGCAGAGCCAAGCATAAAAAGAATGCCGCTGTCCGTTTTTTTCAGCATTTGCTGCCTTTTTTTACAAACTCCATCGCCTTTGGATTGACAAAGGCAAGCTCATACCACTGTCTGTTGGGAGCAATGAGTGTCAGTCGTTTTGGATTGCAGGCTCGTGAGAGTGCCACATAAAACTGCGAAGAGGCAAAGATCTCCTGTGTATCAATAATGAGATCTTCAATGCTCATCCCCTGTGATTTGTGAATGGTAATGGCAAAAGCAAGTTTTATGGGGTATTGATAGACGCGAAAAATCTCCTCTTCTTGGAGCTCTTTTTTCCCCTCTACTATCTTTTCCTTCCAAAGCGACTTACTTTGTGCCACCTGTTCAAGCTTTACAATTTTGCCATCACTCTTTTGCACATAGACATACTCAGCATCAATATTGACGATCTCACCCCGCTCTCCATTAAAATAGTTCCATGCATTGCGTGAGAAGAGTACCGGTGCACCAATTTTAAGCTCCAACTCTCGCTCTATACGGGCATCCTCCATAAAACGCTCTATCTCTTTGTCACTCACGCTTTTACTCTGTTTGATGATCTGTGCCTCTTTTATAACTAATTCGTTCTCTATATGCGCAAGTTGCTCCCTGTTGTGGCGTGCGGCGGAGTTGTTCTTTGCAAACAAAAAGGTAAATTGACTAAAATCACTCGGCAGTAGTTTTATAAAGCGATTGAGTGCATTATGCACTGCTTCATCTATCCTGCCAAAGCGAACTTGGTGCAGCAGTTCGATAAACTCTTTATCATCCGTTCGGTGTACATGCCTCAACTCTATCGTCTCAAATGCAAAACTTTGCCAAGCCGCAGATTCAAAAGCATAATGTACTACAGCAGACCTACACACAACAGGAGGCAGCTGCAAAAAATCACCCACAAGCAAAAAAACACCTTTATATTCCGCTTGCTCAAGCCGCAGTGCTATCATTTCAAAGAGTTTATCGCTTACCATCGATATCTCATCGATGACAATCAAATCCATAGCAGCAATAAGTTTTTTTATCTTCTTTTTTATCCCTAACTTGCCGTTTCGCTCAAGTTCATTGATATCCGCTGCAATGCCAAGGTCAAAAAAGCTGTGCAGTGTCTGTCCTGCTATAAGCGTTGCAGCCATACCTGTTGAAGCAAGCTTGGCTGCTTTTTTTGCTTCTGCTTCATATGCCTCGATAACAGCACGGGTAGTAGTGGTCTTGCCAACACCTGCACCACCGGTTAAAAAAACATTGAAGCCGTTTTGTAATTTTTCCAAAAGAAAATCTGTAGAATTCATAAACGAATATTACTATAATTTTAGATGAATATCGTTATACTACGTGTAATATTTTTTGGAGACAATGAATGCAAGATAAGATTTTAATCGTCGAAGACAATAAAACACTGGCAAAACTCATAGCGAAAAAGATACAGCATGCTTTAGAGATGGAGGTCGACGTTGCCTACACACTGGCTGAAGCAAAACTCTTTTTAGCAGGCAACAACTACTTCATCACACTGCTGGACATCAATCTTCCAGATGCACCAAACGGAGAAGTCGTTGAGTATGCCCTTTCGAAAAAAAATCACGTTATCGTCTTAAGTGCAAACATTGACAAAGATTTTCGTAAAAAAATGCTGCAAAAAAACATTATCGACTATGTAAACAAAGGCGGCACCGGCGATATCAACTACATCATTCAAAGCATTGATCGCCTGCGTAAAAACCAAAAGCACAAAGTCCTCGTCGTCGATGACTCTCTTGTCTTTCGCAAGCAGATGCAAAATATGCTTAAAAACCTTTTCTTTGAGGTCATTACCGTAGCACACGGAGAAGAAGCGCTTGGGATGCTGCAGGCAAAACCCGACATCTCTCTTGTTTTGACAGATTATAATATGCCTGTGATGAACGGGCTTAATCTCACCTATGAGATCCGCCAAACATACTCTAAAGATGAGCTTTGTATTTTGGCACTTTCAGGCAATGAAGACAGTGAAATAAGTGCGCTTTTTTTAAAACATGGTGCAAATGATTACATTAAAAAGCCCTTTTCAAAAGAGGAGTTTTCCTGCCGTGTCAACAACTCTATAGAAGCACTTGAAAACATTCAAACGATTATGAACTATGCCAACCGCGATTATCTCACAGGACTTTACAATCGAAGATATTTTTATAGTACTATGAACGAATATCTTGAAGAGATAAAAGAGAGCGGTGAGAAATTTGCAGTGGCAATGATAGATATCGATCATTTTAAAAATATCAATGACAGCTATGGACACGACATAGGTGACAGGGTCATCGTAACGCTCTCAGATATTTTAAGAAGTTCCACAAGTCCCCGTGATGTTGTCTCACGTTTTGGAGGCGAAGAGTTCTGCATCGTTTTAAAGAACATCAATCGTTACAGTGCCGAGGATATTCTAGAGAGAATCCATGCAGAGGTTGCAAACTACTCGCTTGCTATTGATAAAGAGAGAATCATTAACTTTACAATCTCCATAGGTGCTGTATTGTATCAAGATGGTGAGACACTTGATGACGCCATTAATGAAGCGGATATGCTGCTGTATAAAGCAAAGAATGGGGGTAGAAACAAACTTATCTTCTCTGCCAACTAACGCAAAAGTATAGACTCGCCAAATGGAGTTGACGCTATTTTTGGCGTAACCCACTTCACGCTATAGAGTGGCGCTTCTTTTGGAAAGATGCCTTCTAAGTCTGTAAAATAGAGCAGTAGTTTTACACTGTCGAGCTCTTTTTCAATGAACTCAAAAACAGAACGAAAATCAGTTCCACCCACACCCTTTACCGTAACATCAAGGGCTTCCCCGCTCACAAAGCTTACGTGAGAATGGATTCTTCTCATCACAAACAAGAATGTCTATAATATAATTTTGTACCTGCTGCATCAAAAAGTTCACTTCACTAAGAAATGCACTCAACAAAACTTCATCAACAGAACCTGAAGAGTCTATAGCAATGACCAAGCGAAATGTTTGTGACTGACTTGAAGGCAAATAGACACCTTCATACAGAAGTTTCTTAGCGGGCGGCATCATCACATAATCATCATAAAAGTACTGTTCAAGCGCCTCACGCAATTCACTCCGCCAGTCCACTTTTGAAAAACCTTCCAGAGTAAAAAAACGCTCAATAGCCAGAGGTGCTTCACCATTTTGCACTTGTGCTTCTAAAAGTGAAATGGCCTCCTCAGCCAAAAGCTGCTCCTGGAGTAACTCCTCTTGCAGCTGCTCACTTGATGGCTGCTCTTTTGGCTCAGATTTTTCATTCTGCTCTACATCATCGGCACTATCCGCTTCATACTCCAGATCTTCATCCTCACGCAGTATGTCATCTTTGAGCGCAGCATAGATCTCCTCTGCATACATACCGGAAAATCGTTTCCTGTACTGTGCACCATAAGGCATTTGCAGGCCATTTGCCAAAAGCATATCGTTAATGGCGATATCCGTCGCCATCTGCCAGAGCCAGCCACTTCTGTTGTTCTTACGATTTTCATGCGAGAGTACTTGATGCATCGCGCCGTTTGCTAGTATGAACTCTATCTCCTGCGTCTCTAACTCACTGAGATACACCTCACGGTACTCCAGCTTCTTTCCATCACTCTTAAAGCTCTCTATATCATCATTGACAACAAGTTCCAATTTGGAGGCCAAAGTTCCAAAAAAATAGGGATACTCCACTAAAAGTTTCGCTTTTGCCTGAGAGATCTTTTCTTCTGTTGTCATAGAGTACTTACGTTATGCCAAAAGGTATGCAAAAAACAAATGCCATATCCAAAGCCGCTTTTGCACTAGAGCCTATGCTTGTCTGATGCAGCAGCTCTAGAGCAATAGCCGGCTCTTTGAGCATAAAATGCTCTTTTACTAAAATAATATTCTCTTTGATGCTCTCTAGTGTCTCCCCTGTTACAGCTTTGGCTGCAGGTGCCTCTCCATAAGCAAAACTTCCATCATCACATAGCACCTTCACGCGAATAAATGCCACATCTTTGACCTCACGCAAGGCAGTAATAAAAGGTGTTTTAAGTGCGATTTTCTCTTGCGTGAGAGAAATATTTTGTATTTTCATGAAAATGCCATATAGATAAAAAACGGGTAGAGTAAAATACCTATATAAGGCATATAAGGGCCGATGGGTGTAAAAAGTGAGACTGTAAACTCTTCACTGAGCTCTTTGTCGATAAAGACCTTTTTAATAAGCAGGATTTTTGTAATAATGTCGGCTGATTTAAAAAGCAGCAGTGTCACGGCATAGGGATTATAGTTCGTTTCAAAAACAAACCAGACAGCAAAATAAAAAGTCGGATGCATAATCAAAAACAGAAATATACTTTTATGGTACTGCTCATACATGCGTGCAAGCATCCCCATTATCGTCTCTGCCTTTTGCCACTGCACCTCATAAAACTCCAACACTATGTATAAAACAATATAAATAAAAATCGTATTTTCTAACATTGAGTACCTATCCTGCCATTTTCACTAAAATCTCGCCTACAAAAAGCCCGCCGAAAGTCCCTATAAGATAGCCCATGATTGCCATAAGTACACCGACACTGACAAGTTTTTTATCGTATACCGCTGCCAAGATCGGTGCTGAGGCGACACCGCCGATATTTGCCAGTGAAGCCACAGCAATGCTAAAGAGATCAAGCTTAAAAAGTTTTGCACCAACTGCCATGAACGCTGCGTGAAGCAGTAAAATGACAAAACCCGCTACCACATAAATACCAAGTCCGCTGAAATTTTCTATGACCGCTTTTGAGCCAATGAGCGCTATGAGAATATAGAGCATCGTCGTTGCCACTTCATTGGAACCGTTTAGCTCACGCAGTCGTGTAAAAGAACCAAACACCCCTAGCAGTGTGGCAATGATGACAATGCTTGTCGTTTTATTTAAGATCACTACATAGTTCGCTAAAAGCTGCGAAAGCAGTGATGCTTCCAGTGCTAAAGCAATAAGCAGCCAGTAGCGTTTTGCTCCCATTGCACAGGCACAGCCTATCTCACTCAAGTAGGCAAGATTTTGCTCGCTTTTTGTAAAACGGTTGAAAATCTTTGCAAAAGGGACTAAAAAAAGCAGCAACATAACCCACAGCGTATAGTTGACGCTATCGACTACAAGTGCATAGGCAAAGGCATCTTCGCTCACACCAAGTGCGCTTCCGACTGCCACCATATTCGCCGTTCTGCCCATCCAGCTGCCTGCCAATGCACCAAAAGCCGCTGCCATATCTTTGTTGAAATGAAAGAGCAGTGCCACAACTATAAAAGAAAATGCTATCGAACTCACGGCAAAAATATACGCAAGCAGCAGTTTTTTTCCCAGTTTTAAAAAATGTCGAAAATCAATCTCCAAGAGCATCAAAAAGAGCATAGCAGGCAGTAAGTTCGCTTTTGTCTGGCTATAAACATTGTTGATTGCTTCATTATAATGAAAAACACCCAAAGATGCCAGCAACATCATAAAAGCATAGATCATCACTACCGCAGGAAGGTACTCAAAAACACGCATCTTCGTTCGTGTTGCCAAGAGATGAAAAAATGTCACACTCAAAGCGATGACAAAAAGATAGCCCAAAGGAGTAGTTATCAACTTCTTGTTGCCTTTTATTTTTTTTACAAGTGTATCATATTTTCAAAGGATTTTTATGAAACGAATTATTTTACTCTCAAGCCTTGTCCTCACGCAGACTCTTTTTGCAACAACGTTGACAATTTATAACTCAAATATTGCACTCATTCAAGAATCACAAACATTTTCTATCAAACAAAACAACAGTGATTTGATACTGGAGAATTTACCAGACACACTGCTTGACAACTCTGTAGATGTTTCACTCCCTGATTCTGCTACACTTGAGTGGCAAACATACAGACCAAAAAGATATAAACAACATGAAAAAGAGACAATAAACAGCAGACTAACATTGCATGTAAAGAGCACAAAAGAGCTCAAAGCAGATCTCGATATCTCTTACCTTGCAAAAAATATCAGCTTTACAACAGACTATGTACTCAACATAGATAAAAACAGAGCTCAGTTTAGTGCATATGTAGATATTCAAAACAACTCAGGAAAAGATTTTAAAAATGCCTCCATCAACCTTATAGCAGGCACTCTCAACAGAGCCTATAACCATCCCCAACCTGTTATGTACAGGGCAATGGTAGCAGATGAAGCCCTGCCGAGTCACAAAGCGGTTGCCGGGTATCATAAATATTCCCTGCCTATGAAACTTGATCTCAATAGTTATGAAAAACAACGAGTCAAATTCTTTGATACAAAGGAAATTGCTCTTACAAGCAGCTACATTGCAACTATAAACAATCCACTCTACCTTATGGGAGAGCGTTCAAGTAGTGTAAAGAGAGAGCTGCATCTCGAAGCACTCAAGCATGAACTACCTGCAGGGCTTGTACGTATCTATACAACAGATAAAAAAGAGAAACTGCTCCTAGGAGAGGCAGGCATTGTAAATAGTCCTAAAAACAGCCCGCTTACCCTAAGTGTCGGTCAGGATTTTGACACTAAAGTCACGCAAAAAATTCTCTCACGCAACGATACAAATACGCAGTTCGATGCAACGGTACTCTATAGCATCATCAACAACTCTAATGAAGACAAAATTGTGACACTTCACATCCCTTTTAACAAAAAAAGCGGCTCACACATCAACTCGAAACTCAAATATACTTATACTAAGGGAAATTTGGTTACATTTACACTCAAAGTCAAAGCAAACTCCCAACGGAGTTTTGATGTCAATTTTAAAAGTTCAAGAAGATAAAGGGAAAAATGCTGCATGGCAAAATATATAATTTTAGATACTGAAACAACAGGAACAGATGAGGCAGACAGAGTCATTCAGCTCGGTTATATGGTGGTGCTAGGCGCTAAAGAGACAGAGGTGCATAATGAGTTTTGTTCTGCCGATGTGCCTATAAATTTTGCAGCAATGGAGGTGCATGGCATTACCCCTGAGATGCTCGATGGCAAACCAAAATGTACAGAGACGACAGCTTATAAACGCCTGCTTGAGCTCAACACACCTGAGAACTACATGATCATACACAATGCCCCTTTTGATCTAAAAATGCTTGAGAAAGAGGGTTTTGATGTACAGATGAAAGTTATTGACACACTTCGCGTGACAAAACACATCTTTGAAGAGGAAGATGCGCACCGGCTCCAATATTTTCGTTATAAGATGGAACTGTACAAAGAGGAACAAAAAGAGGCCGATGCACTTGGCATAGAGGTAAAAGCGCATGATGCCATTGGGGATGTTTTAGTGCTCAAACTCTTTTTAAGCAGACTTCGCAAAGCTGTAGAAGCAAAATTTCCGGGAGAAAATCCTGTAGAGAAGATGGTGGATTTGACCAATACGCCTATTTTGGTAAAGACCTTTCGTTTTGGAAAGTACAGAGGAAAATCTTTAGAGGAAGTCGCACATGAAGATGCCGGTTATCTGCGCTGGATGCTAGGCAATATGGAAAATCTCGATGACGATATGCGTTACTCTATCAACTACTACCTAGAAAGCTGAAAAAAACACAAAAAAGACAAAGGCTATAGCACCGCTTATAAGGGCATAAGGAAGCTGCGTTTTTACATGCTCTATCACTTCACAATCCGATGCCAGCGATGAGATGATGGTTGTATCGGAGATGGGTGAACAGTGATCCCCAAAAACGCCGCCACTGATAACTGCACCCATGGCAAGTGCCACATTCGCATCGAGTCCCACCGCCATCGGCACCGCTATTGGAATCATGATCGAAAATGTTCCCCAGCTTGTTCCCGTTGAAAAAGAGATAATACTGCTAAGTAAAAATATAACACCTGCCAAAAGATAAACAGAGAGGTTATCATTTGCCAAAGAAGCGAGATAGAGTCCTGTTTTTAGCTCACTCGTTACCTTGCCAATAGCAAAGGCAAAGAACAAAATCATCGCAATACCAAAAAGTTTTTTTGCCCCTCTTAAAGCTGACATCATATAGCTTTTAGGGCTCATATTGCCTCTTGCAACATAGAGCAGATACATCACCGCAAGTGTTGTGAGCATCGTATAGAAAATAGAGCTTGAGCCACTCCCTTTGAGTATATTTCCATCACCTGTAATGGCTAAAAACACAAAAACCGAAGCTATCATAACGGCTATTGGCAGCAGCATATAGTGCATTGGTGCTTTGCGTGAGAGATGCAGCTGTGTATGTACCTTTGAAGCTTTTGCGTGTTTCATTGGCCCTAGCTCAATGTTGAACCATACTGCCAAAAAAGTTACAACTGAAGCCGAGATGGAGTAAAAATTAAAAAAAACACTCTTTACAAGCCAGTCAACACTTTCACCGCGAATAAGTCCAGAGTCAATCTGCGTAGCGATGAGTCCTAAAAGCAAAGCGCCCCAGCCATTGAGCACCAAAAGCGAACTTACAGGTGCCGATGTAGAGTCACAAACATAAGCAAGCTTTGCGTGAGGCACCCCCTCTCTGTCACACAGCGATCGCCCGACAGCACCCGCTATGAGTGAAGTAATGGAAGATTCAATAAAAATAACAACACCGATGATATAGCTCACCATCAAAGCCGAACGCTGGGATTTTACAAGTTTTGATTTCTCTGTCATGTATGCAACAAAGCCGTTGATGCCGCCACTCTTTTCAAGCAGTTCCATTACGCTGCCAACCAAAATGGCAAAGGCAAGTGTTTTGAGTATCCACCCTTCACTCAGCAGAGAGACAAAGAGTGCCAGCGTTTCATCTAAACTTGCAAAAAAAGAGAAGTCTTGAAGAATAAAAACACCTAGAACAATACCGCCAAACAAAGAGAGCAAAACATTACGAGAGTATAGGGCAAGTACAATTGCCGCTAGTGACGGCAAAAGAGAGAGGGCTGAGAGTTCTATGAGACTCTCCTAAAATGTAAATGAGAGGAGTTTTAGCCCATTGCGTCCAAAAGTCTCTTTGTATGCTTCACACTCTTTTTCATCCACAACGACAAAGCCAAGTTTTTCATATAACAATTCCGCTTCAAGCGAGCCGATCTCGATGATGGTCTGTGCAACACTATAGCCTTTTAATCGCGCTGTAAGTAGAGATTTCTGCATGAGTGCTTTTAAAACACCGACATCAATGAAGCCTTCAAGCTCTTCCATAAAATCAAACATTAATGCCGTTCTGCTTACATCTAAATGACAAGAATTTACTACCTCAAGTGTAGCTGTAATGTCATCCCTGCAACCGACCTCTTCAAGTGCCTTCATAAAAACTTCATTTGTCGCTTTTCTTGGTTCATACGAGCAGAGTGATCCTACCTTTTGATCATCCATCTCTGCAATGAAAAAGTTTTTATAATGGCAATGGCTTTTTGCTTCTGTCTGTGCAAGCTTTTGGAGTTTCTCTAAAAGCTCTGTATCATTCTTTGTTTCAAATAGTAAATCGAAAAGCCCGACTTTTTTTCCAGCTCGTGAGCTTTGCAACATCATTTGTACTAAAAAAGGCGTGTCTTCAACCTTTGCTTGTCTTATTGTAATACTCATAATATTTTGCCTTTTTGCCCAATTCTCTAAGGTCAGTCATATAATAGTAATAGTACCATACTTTATGATAAAAAGTTTCTTAATTATACTAAGTTTTTCAACATTGTTATTTGCTTCTGAGCAAATTGTTCTAGTTGTAGCAGATGATTTTAACGCATCTCACGCAAAACTGGCGTGTTATGAAGGTAAAAAGCAGATCTGCAAAGATATCGATGTCAATCTTGGGAAAAATGGTTTGGGATGGGGAATCGGCATGAAGAATATTCCTCACGCAGCAAATGAACCCTACAAACAGGAGGGCGACAAAAAAGCACCCGCCGGTATCTTTAAACTCAGCGATGCTTTTGGCTATGCAATAAGAGTCAATACAAAACTTCCTTATCTCCACGCAACAAAAGAGACAATCTGTGTAGATGATAGCAACTCCCCCTTTTACAACCAGATCATTCAGGCCAATGGAGATGAAAAGAGTTTTGAACATATGCGTCGCAAAGATGAACAATACAGACTAGGCATTGTTGTCGCACACAATCCTCACGCAGAGGCACAAAAAGGTTCGTGTATCTTTATGCACATTCAAAAAGCACCCCATGCGCCGACGGTAGGATGTACCTCAATGGCTAAAAAAGATTTACGAAAGATTATAGATTGGCTAGATAAAAAGAAAAATCCTATTTTGATTCAGATTCCTAAAAAATATATAAAAGAGGTAGAAAAGCTCTATCCTCAGATAAAACAGTAAAAGAGAGTTACTCCTCCTCTTTTACCATTCTCTCTTTAGCTTCAATGCCCATTAATGAAAGTCCGGTTTTGATGCTCAGTGCTACAACGAGCATCAGTTTAAGCAGTTTTTCTTCATCAGGTGTACCGATCATTTGTACATCATAGTAGAACTTATGCAGAGATGCCGCAAGTGATTTAAGGTAATCCGTAAGCTTTTGCACCTGTCGCGTATTAAAGGCATCTTCTACGACTTCAGGAAGTAAAAGCGCATCAAAAAGCAGTGAGTCAGCCTGCTCACTCAAACCTTTGAGCTCTGCAGCTAAAATCTCCGCTTCACTCAACTCACTTTTACTCAGAAGTGTTTTAATTCTCGCATGCGCATATTGAATATAAAAAATTGGGTTGGAGCTGTCTTGCTTTTTAAACTCTGCAAGGTCAAACTCTAATGCCGTGTCACTCTTTTTACTTGCAAAGATAAAACGCAATGCATCCGCACTTATCTCTTCAACGATATCACTCATTAAGATGACATTACCCGCACGCTTACTCATTTTGTAAGGCTCACCATCTTTTAAGAGACTTACCATTTGCGAGAGCAATACCTCTAACTTGTTAGAATCATATCCAAGATACTCTATAGCCGCTTTTACACGAGCGATATAGCCGTGATGGTCTGCACCCCAGATATTGATGTAGTGATCATACCCGCGTTCAAATTTTTGATTGTGGTAGACTATATCACCGGCAAGATAGGTAGGACGGCCATCTTCACGAACAACGACTCTGTCTTTCTCATCCCCTTTTGCCTCAGATGCTATCCAGATTTTGCCATCTTTTTCATAAACACCCTCGCCCATCTTTTGCATGACTCTGTCCCAGTCATCATAAAGCGTCGATTCGTAAACAAAAGTATCAAAATGAATGTTCGTATCTGCCAAGTCTTTGACGATGATCTTCATCACTTCATCTTTTGCCCACATTGCAAGCTCACGCTGCCGTGACGCATCATGAAAGATTTCAGCTCCGAATTTCTCCATCGCATCGCGTAAGAGTGCATCGAGATACTCACCTCTGTAGTACGATTCCGGATACTCTACTGTTTCATCTAAAAGATTTTCACGTCCATGAAGCTGAATGGAAAGTCCAAGCAGATCGATCTGATTTCCCGCATCATTGACATAATATTCTGCTGTAATATCATAGCCGAGATGTTTTGCCAAACGATAGAGTGTATCACCATAAACTGCACCCCTTGCATGACCGATATGCAGCGGTCCTGTTGGGTTTGCACTGACAAACTCTAAAAGTATCTTTTGATTTTTTTCTTGTTTGCCAAATTGTGACGGATTATCAAGTGCCCACGATACATACTCTGTTAAAAACGCTTCACTGAGACGAAAGTTCAAATAACCTTTTACAGCCTCTACACTTGAAAATTCTTCAGAGTCGTTAAATGATGAAGCTAGTTCATCTGCTATGATCATTGGAGATTTTTTTAACTCTTTTGCCAAAGAGAAGGCAATAGGTGTGGCAAAGTGCCCAAAAGAGCGGTCTCGAGGCTTTTCTAATACAACTTCACGACCAAGTTTTTCGCGCAAAAGCGCCGATACTCTTTGTTTCAAGGGGCTTACGCTTGTGTAGTAGTTTTTGGAGTCTCTTCGCTTGAAGCAACCTCTTCACTTTTTTCAACTTTTTTAGGCGCTTCTACTTCTACCTCATCCACTTCTTTCATCTCTTGCTTGAAGTTTTTGATCCCTTTTCCAAGACCTTTTGCTAAATCTGGTATCTTTTTCGCACCAAAGAGCAATACAATGATTCCAAAGATGAGTAGTAACTCTGTTCCACCAGGCATTCCCATAGTTATTCCTTTTATAATGTAAGTGCGATATTATAGCAAACTTTTTTGTTTTTTTTATAAATCTTCCCACTGATTGACAAATGCATTTATTTCATCATTTGATTTTTTAAAGCGTGCCGTTGTTGCGATAATTCGCAACTTTTTCGCAGCCTCTTCAAGATCATCATTTATCAGCAGATATTCATATTCAGAAACACGCTGAATCTCTTTACGTGCCATCTTAATACGGCGTTCTATCACTTCTTCTTCATCGGTTGAGCGATTTTGTAATCGCCGTTTGAGCTCTGAGAGTGTCGGCGGTGTAATGAAAACAGATGTAGCAATATCACCTAGACGGCTGTTTATTGCACCGTTTCCCTGTACATCAATATCAAAAATAACCAGCTTACCCTGTGAGAGTGCCTCTTTGACAGGTCGAAGTGATGTGCCATAATAATTTCCATGTACAACTGCATACTCTAAAAACTGATCCTCTTCTATCTCTCTTTTAAACTCTTCTTTATCGACAAAATGATAATCAACCCCATCGACTTCCCCTTTTCGCATAGGACGAGTTGTTGTAGATATGGAGAAGTAACACTCTCCTATATCATCGATGATTTTATGAATCAGAGAACTCTTTCCTGCGCCGCTTGGGCCTGAAAGTACCAATACGGCACTATTCATCTTACTCATGACTGCTCACCTAGTTCTATATTTATAGTAATCTTCATCCCTTTCATAGAGGCTGCTACATCTTTGTCATCCAAAGCTTTTAAAAGTTTTTTCAAAGCAGCTACCCCCTCTACGTTCTCCGACGCTTGCTCTTTTGATGCTGCTTCTTCCTCAGCCTCTTCAAGTAACTCTTCAACATCTTCAGGTGTGACCTCTTCCTCTGTTTGGAGTTCTTCTTCATCAAGTTCTTCACCAAGTGCAAGTTTGAGATCTTTTGAGCTGAGTTTATCAAGTGAATCTATCTCAGAAGCGGCAATTTCAAGGAGTGTTTCATCATCGAGTTCACTCTCAAGATCCTCTTCACTCAACTCTTCTACCGCCTCTTGAATCTGCTGCTCAAGTTCAGCGATATCAGGCTCCTCTTCCAGCTCTTCTTTTGATTCTTCCTCTACTTCGTCAAACGCTTCAACAGACTCAGAACGCTCTTCTGCTATATCACTCTCAAGCTCTACTGCATCGCTCTCAGTTTCTTCTTCAGGCTCATTTTCAGACTCTTCTTCTTCAAGCATTTCTTCCTCAGCTGTTTCCTCTGCTAGTTCTTCTTCTGCTTCATCTAACGCTTCAACAGCTTCTGGAGTGACTTCCTCTTCTGTTTCAAGTACATCTTCTGCAATCTCTTCTTCTAAAGAATCACTTATATCACTTTCTTCTTCGTGAATATCTTCTAGTTCTTCATTCTCTTGACTATCTTCCATCTCTTCATCAAGTGTCAACAGCTCTTCATCATCTTCAGAAATATCAGCATCTGCCTCATCTTCTAAGTCAAGTGCCATAGCAAAATCAAGTGTTTCATCTTCTGTCACTTCTTTTTCATCTGTTTCTTCTGTTTCATCAAGAAGATCTTTTACCTTTTGTGCCTCTTCATCATCGAGTACACTTTCATTCAGACTCTCTACATTTAATGCTTCATCATCTATCAGCGTCTCATCCAAATCTTCATCATCAAGAATTAAGGTATCATCACTGCCTTGCACATCAAGTTCAAATTCATCTATATCAAGATTTACCTCTTCATCCAAAGAGACCTCTTCAAGATCATCTAGTTCCTCTACTTCGGCTATATCGTCAACAGCTTCATTGCTCTCTTCTATCTCTTGTGCCAACTCCTCTTCTACACTCTGAGAGCTTGGTGCTACGTCCCCTTTTTCGATCTCTTTGTCAAACATCGCAAACAGCTCTACAAGATCTGTCGGTAAAAACGGTTTTTTCAATGTGGAGTCAAAAGCTGTCGCTTCTTGGGCATCTCTTGCACAGATATGCAGACTCTTTGTAAAGTTCACTTTCGATTGTAGTGCCTCTAAAACTTCATCCCCGCCTATAGAGTCATCTACTACTACAAGATCATACGAAGTCCCTACAATATCTTCAATATTTGTCACTATATCCAATTCATCAGAAGTTTTCTGAGCACTTAATGTCACTAACTTGTTTACAACCGGATTATCATTTAAAAGTAGTATCTTCACGCATGTTCCTTGAAAGAGATTGTCAATTTGCTCTTATTGTACCTAAAAAAACTAAAAAAGCATTTCTAAAGCATTAAAAGCTTCTTGAACCTCTCCTTTTAAAATAAGCATTATTGCCGTCAATGTTGCGATGAGTACGGCAAAGGAAACCATAATTTTAATTGGAAATCCAATTACCAAAAGGTTAAACTGAGGCATTGTCTTCATCAGCATTCCAAATATTACATCTGCGAGCCAAGAAAGTGCAATAATTGGAAAGGCTATGATAAAACCAACCAAGAACATATTCGCAGCTGCGTGCATCAGATAATGAAATATATCTTCACTCATTAAAAAGCCGCCAAGCGGCACTGTTTTAAGGCTATGGTCTATAAAAAGCAGCATCCAGTGGTGCAGATTTAAAGCAAAAAGTACCATAAATGCCAAAAGTGATAAAAACTGTGAAATAATCGGCATAGAGATCCCCGACTGCGGATCAATGGCACTTGCCATTGAAAAACCCATCATAAACGATATCTGTCCACCTGCAAAAGTGATAACATTATATGCAAGCTGCAATGCTACACCCACTATGAGTCCCAGCATAAACTCACTCAATATCGCAATAATTATCGCCGGAACAGTGAGTGCTATATCTACAGAGGGCATGGAGGTATAAAAAACAACTGCAAAAAAGAATGCCATTGTCGCTTTTATATTCATGGGAATGTTATTGTGAGAAAAGATAGGTACCGCAATGAAGAGTCCGGCAAAACGAAAAAAAAGCAGTAAGAACCCGACAACATTTGCTTCGTTAAATATCTGTGCGAGTTCCATAATCTTATTGTACCTCTATCAACTCTTTGTTCTCAAGACGATAGATCTTATCGCACATATGGGCAAGTGTTTCATCATGTGTGACAAGGACCATACCTGCCTCATTTGCCTGTAAATATTCAAAAAAAAGCTCCATCACTTCATGTGCTGTGGCAGTATCTAGGTTTCCTGTCGGCTCATCCGCAAAAATGATACTTGGTTTTTTTGTCAACACTCTTGCAATAGAGACACGCTGCTGCTGTCCACCGGAGAGCTCTGTCACTTTTTGATGAATACAATGCGCAATGTCCAAACGCTTCAAAAGCGCTTCATCTATCTTCTCTTGTGCCAATATCTCAGATACTTCAAGATTCTCATACGCAGTGAAACCTTTAAAAAGATAGTGTGACTGGAAAACAAGTCCAAGTTCATTACGGCGCAGCAGTGAAAGTTTTTTAGGCTTCATAGCCAGAACATCCTCACCAAGCAGTGTAACTTCACCACTATCCGGTTTTAAAAGAGTCGAGAGCAGATGTAAAAGTGTAGACTTTCCACTTCCGCTTATACCGATAATGGCAATGCTCTCTTTGGTATTGAGTTTTAGCGAGACATCAGAAAAAAGTTCATAATCAAAAGAGTGCGATAAATTTTTAGCGGATAATAGATTCATAAAAAAGATTATAATCAAATCTAGCTTATTGTAAGTTTGTTTTGGGGATATTTAAAGAGTAATTTTATAGGGGATGAGTTAAGCCAAAGGCTTAGCTCATTTGTGCTGCAACTTCTGCTGCGAAGTCGTCTTCTTTTTTCTCAAGTCCTTCACCAACTTCAAAGCGAACGAACTCAGTGATCTCAGCTGTACCACCGCATGCTTTTGCTGCTTTTTCAACTGCTTGTGCAACAGTTAATTTATCATCTAAAACATATTGTTGGTCAAGAAGCGCTTGCTCTTGGTCAAGAAGTGTATTGTCTAAGATAAATCTTGCGATTTTACCAGGAATGATTTTGTCTAAAATCTTCTCTGGTTTACCCTCAGCAAGAAGTTCCTCTTTGATCTTTGCTTCTGCAGCTGCCATTACTTCATCAGTAAGTTGCATCATAGAAACGTATTCTGGAACATTTTTAAGAGGTTTTCCAAGACGTGCAAGCTCTTCGTTCTCTTTTTTGAGTGCTTCAATACGACCTTTTGTTTCACCTTCAACATACTCAGGATCGAAATCTTTGTAGCTGAGTGTTGTTGGTTTCATTGCTGAAGCGTGCATTGCAATTTGCTTGAGAGTATCTCTCATGCACTCTGCAGTCTTCTCAGAATCACATTTCGCTTTTACGATAACTGCAATACGATTGTTTGAGTGAATGTATCCATTCATAGCTTCAGTAGGTTCTGCTTTCATTACTGCAAAACGGCGAACTTCAATTTTTTCACCGATTTTTGTTACAGACTCTACAAATTTTTCATTGTATGCAGATGCGCTAAGTGCTTCCACATCAGCCGGTTCGTTGTTGTAGATCTCTTCTACCGTATCTTTTACAAGATTTTGGAAACCTTCATTTTGTGCAACGAAGTCAGTCTCAGAGTTTACTTCAACAACAGCCGCTTTTGAAAAGTCATCTGCCATTTTATAACCAACAAGACCTTCTGCTGCAACACGGTCAGCTTTTTTAGCTGCTTTAGCGATACCACGTTCTTTTAAAAGCTCTTTTGCTTTGTCCATATCTCCGTCAGCTTCAACTAAAACTTTTTTACAATCCATCATTGGTGCGTCAGTCGCTTGACGCAACTCTTTTACCATTGCTGCTGTAATTGCTGCCATCTTATGCTTCCTCTGTAGTAGTTTCTTCAGTTGCTGGAGCTTCTGTAGCTGCTGCTTCTTCAGTAGCTACTTCTTCAGTCTGCTCAACTTCTTCACCTTGACCATCACGAAGCGCTTTCCCTTCATTGATAGCAGCTGTCATTTCACGACAGAAAAGTTGGATAGAACGGATAGCATCATCATTACCAGGGATTGGGTAAGTGATAAGGTCAGGGTCACAGTTAGTATCAAGTGGAGCTACAACAGGGATACCAAGACGACGTGCTTCTAAAACTGCAGTGTGCTCTTTAACCGCATCTACGATGAAAAGCATATCTGGAAGTTTTTTCATATCACGGATACCATCGAAATACATTTCAAGTTTGTCTTTCTTTCTTGAAAGCATCAATGCTTCTTTTTTAGTTAAAAGATCGATTTGACCATTTTCTTGCATTTCAGTGATAACATCAAGTTTACGAATAGACTTTTGAATAGTTGGGAAGTTAGTAAGCATACCACCTAACCATCTGTTGTCTACATATGGCATACCACATGCGATTGCTGCTTCACGGACAGAGTTGCGCGCTTGTTTTTTTGTACCAACGAAAAGGATAGTTTGTCCTTCTGCAGCTGCATCAACAACGATTTGATATGTGTTACGGAAGTAACGCAATGTTTTTTGTAAATCGATAATATAGATATTTTTACGAACACCGAAAATGAATTTTTTCATTTTTGGGTTCCAACGACGAGTTTGGTGTCCGAAGTGTACACCACATTCCAATAGGTCTTTCATAGTTACCATAAGAGGTCCTTAAAAGGCGTCATAATGCGCCAGAAATTTCACCGGTTGGCTTTGGGAATGTCAGACATGGACTCTCTAAAAAGAGAGTTGCACCGGTTTTTTGACATAACCTGTTAATGTTTTCAACTGCAATAAAACTGCAATAAAACAGAAGAAAAATCCGCGAATTATACTAGAACTATATTTAAACTTTGCTTTTTTAGTTTCTACTAATGATATAAATAAGTTATCTATATATAAT
>VCAX01000050.1 GCA_013607665.1 Campylobacterota bacterium
GAAAACATACAATATTTTTACAGATACAGCAGATACACTGCCACAAGGCAAAGCTGACTTTGTGCTCGCTGCAAGTATGACAAAAACCTGCGAGATTGAGGGTATTACACAAGCGGGCATTCCTGGAATGATTCCGCTCACGCCGACACTCGATGCAGAGTTTATCTCGACTGAGAAGGTCTTTTCACTCGGTGAGCTGGCAGAGACACCAACCGGTGTGCCCACACCTGCGCTCATCACCCGTGCAAGCCATAATCTCTCTGCTTTTACAACAATAGAGATTTTTGACCTCGGACTCGTCACACAACCGAAAAACTCTCTTGTTCACTCTTTTGCTATAGAGCCATCCCAGCGCATAGATGAAGGCGCAAACATAGATGCAGAGGCAGTTTTTAATAAAGGTCGCAAAGCGGGTCGTGAGTATGAGCTTAAAGGAAACTATCTCATCTTAGGCGAGAGCACACCCGCGGGAACAACCACAGCGGCAGCTTCAGCTTTGGCACTTGGGTATGACGTGGCGGAGGATGCTTTTTCTTCGAGTTTTTTAGATGTACCAAATGAGATACGACAAAAGACCATAAAAAAAGCACTCTCACTTGTTAATGATACTATGAGTAATTTTGAAAAGCTTGGTATTGTCAGTGACAATATGCTCATATTTTGTGCCGGTTTTTTACTCGAAGCGAGTCGCCGTTTTCACATCGTTTTAGCAGGTGGCACGCAGATGGCGGCCTGTCTGCTCATTGCAGATAAACTGCGTGAGGATGTTTTGATGCGCATTAATCATAATAACATCACACTTGCAACAACTCTCTGGGTCGCAAAAGATAAAAACTCCGATATAGCCCATATTTTAAAGCAGCTCAGCTACACACCTCATGCAATCTATACAACACTCAGTTTTCAAGCAGCAGAGATTCCTGTACTTCACAAGTATGACGAGGGGGAAGCAAAAGAGGGTGTAGGTGCAGGCGGGGCACTTGCCTATGCTGCACAAAACGGACATACAAATAAAGAGCTTGTAGATCAAATTGAGCTCCTAATGTACTCTATGTAAGCCTTATGAGACATTGTCAAGACAATGTTCTGCTATAATATTTCTAAAAAATAGCAGGATATCCCCAATGTTCTCCTCCATCAAATCAAAAGTAATTATATCTATCCTAACACTCAGTATTCTTGGTCTGCTTGCTATGAGCTACTATCTCTCGGCAACACTGCATGAACTCTCAAATACTACGGCGAAGAAATCACTTAAAATGCTCAGTGAGTCCATTTTTCAAACAATGACAACAAAGTATGATGATGGGAGATCCCGAAGTCGTTGAGACTGCTTTTAAACATGCAAGAGATATCGACGGTATCGAGCATCTTGATATTGCCAAATCTAAGGCTGTCATTGCAGTATATGCTCCAGAGGAAAAGTTTAGTGATGAACCCACTTATACGCGATGTCCTTACCAATAAAACAACAAAAATTTTAGAGAAAAACAAAGATGGGCATCACTCCATTCGCTTGATCAAGCCGATGGTTGTAGAACAGCGCTGCCTGCAGTGTCACTACAATGCTTCAGTCGGCCATGTACTGGGTGCTATGGATCTTGTCATCTCACTTGATAAGAACGATGAAGAGATACAAAGTACAAATATGATGCTTATTATCTCACTTATTATTGCAGGAATCCTCTTTGCCATTGTTGCGAGCATCTTTTTTATGCGTGAAATATTCACACCGCTTGATACACTCAAAACAAAAATAGCCAACCTTGTCAGCGGAGATAAAGACCTTACAAAAAGACTTGCACATAAAAAGGGGAATGAATTTGGAGATACTGCAAACGAAGTCAATAAGTTTATAAGCATGATACAAGGTATTGTCAATGAAGTCAAACGTCTCGGGCATCAAAACAAAAATATAGCCAGTGAAATAGCCACAGCTTCGCATGTTATTCGCAAGGGGACACAGCAAGAGCAATCTTTGGTAGAAAAAACTGTAGACAAAAGCCAAGGTATCCAATCTATCCTTGCGCAGACAATCGAAGCGGCAACCCAGACACAAGAACAGATAAAATCTGCAGAAGCGGAACTCTTAAGCGCAAAAGATGCTCTCAATGCACTCAGTAGTGAGGTCGTTCACTTTGTCGATACCGAATCACAACTCCTTGAGGAGCTCTCTACCTTAAAAACAGATGCAGATGCGGTCAAAGATGTACTTAATATCATTCGTGAAATCGCCGAGCAGACGAATCTTTTAGCGCTTAATGCTGCTATTGAAGCAGCTCGTGCAGGAGAGCATGGACGCGGTTTTGCCGTAGTTGCCGATGAAGTCAGAAAACTTGCAGAACGCACGCAAAAAGGACTTAGTGAAATCGATATCTCCGTCAATACAATCGTGCAATCCATAAATGATGTCGGTGATAAAATGGCACAAAATGCTAAAAACATAGAAGCACTCTCTAGTGCCAATGGGACAAGTGTTCAGAGCATTGAGAGCGACCTTGAAAGACTCGTGAATGTCGCTTCTTCACTGCAGGCGACCATTGATGAGTTTAAGAGTTAAAAAGACTAATGAGGGGAGCGTCTGCCTCCACGCTTGTGTGTATAATGCTTTTTAAAGCATGACTGGCATATCGCATATTTTGAATTATGCGGCAGAGGAGCTGAGCAGAGTTTACAGACCTGTGCAAGCTGTGTGCGTTGGAGTGTGTTTTCGATATATCTGTTAATAACCCCTCTATACTGCCTTGCTTTCTCGGCATCAACAAAATAATCCTCAAATCGGTATGATAACCATAAATAGAGTGAGATCTCCTTGACCATATCTTCTGCACGCAACAGTTCATCAGAAGTTTGTGCATAACTCCCCTGCAGTTTTGGCGGGTGATAATAGATAGGCTCTTTTTTCTCCAAAGAGTGAATATAGTGTTCAAAAGCTTCGATGATATAGGGAGATTTTAGGGTCAATGGCGCACAGGCAAGATGATACTTTGTTGCGATATCCAAATCATACGAATCCACAATACGTGATGCTTCAAGCATGTCATCTAAACTTGCCGCATAAAAAGGGCCGTTAAACTCCATATTTTTAATGAAAAAATGAAGAATCTCTTCAAGTGAATTCTCTTCTAAAATAGAGCTGACAAGTTTAATATGATCGAGTGAAGCCATTACTTTAAAGGGGGTCTGTATCTTCTTTGGCTCTTTGACAAAGTTTTTCTTAACAATATTCAGTGCCTCTTTGTTTAACGCTCCAACATAGCCATTTTCATGCAGTCCATATCGCCCTGCCCGCCCTGCTATTTGTAAGATCTCAGAAGGAAAGAGAGATCGCTGCGTGATGCCATCAAACTTCTCTGCTTTTGAAAAAAGAATAGTTTTAATGGGCAGGTTCATCCCCATGGCAATAGCATCAGTAGCGATAAGTATCTGTGTCTCTCCCTCACGAAAACGGCGTGCCTCTTCCCGTCTTACCTCAGGTGAGAGATTACCATAGACAACACTCACATCAAAGTTTGCACTCAAGCGCTGTTTGAGCTTTAAAACATCTTTTCGACTAAAGGCTACTACCGCTGTTCCTGCTTCTATATCTTTAAAGTCTGTCGGATGTTTTAAGAGTTCGAGCGGATTTTTTCTCTCAAACTCTATGATCTCAAGCTCCTCGCCTAGATACTCTGCAAGGGCTATAATGGCATCTTTGACATTGGGTGAGCCTGTCATAATAACCTCAGATGCGGGAGCACCGATGATGGCATTTGCCCATGCCCAGCCACGGTCACGGTCATCTATCATCTGCACCTCATCAATGACACAAACATCGACATCGACATCGTAGTTCATCATCTCAATGGTCGAGCTGATATGCGTCACATCATCATCAAGAATCTGCTCCTCACCGGTAATAAGTGAAGCATCTATACCTTCGGACTTGAGCGTCTCAAAGCCCTCTAACGCTAACAAACGCAAAGGAGCCAGATAATAGCCTGTATCTGCCTCTTTAAGTTGCTGCATTGCACTGTATGTTTTGCCGCTGTTTGTCGGTCCGATATGCAAAGTGAGTTTTCTTCGCATTCCACGTGCAATAGGAAAAAGATTTTTAAAATCTCGAATGGTACGGGCTAAAAGTTCTTGACGCTGTTTTTTAATGAGCTCTCCTTGAATGGAGTGCAAAAAACGACGCAAGACCTTTCTTTTTATCTTTGGCGTAAGGTGGAGTGAACGCGGCATGAAATCAAGCAAAAACTCATAGACCCTTGCGTGAATTTCCTCTTGTGAGAGATGCAGCAGCTTGGCATACTCTTCACACTCTGCTACAAGCTCCTGCAAAGATTGTAAAAACTCACCCTCATACTCTTTTTTTACCTCAGCATGCACCTCGTCAAAATTAAAGCGCTTAGACTCCCATATCTCCTCTAACAGGCCATCGAGTTCTATGTGCATCTCAAGACTATACTCCAGCTCTTTTTGCGAGTATGGTAGTTGCAATTTCTCATCGACAACTATCAGCAGCTCTTGTTCATGCAGCACTATCTCTTTGGCTGCAATCTTCTCTTTGACAATACGTTTTAAAAGCTTTGCACTCACAAGCGGATAGCTGAGTTTGCTCTTTGGTGGGGAAGCTCGCAGGGAATCGAGTATCTCTTTTGTTGCAAGATAGGCGTGAGGGTATCTCAGTGCCGCCAAAAATGCATCGATACTCTTTTGCTTTGCAGTCACGGCAGCGAGTTTATCTTGCGTAATTTGTGCTGCTAGTTCCTCAAAAGGTGTCTCTTCTATAAGTTCATAGGAGTACGGCTTAGTATGGAGCGTAAGAATTTTGTGAAAACTCTGATCATACAGAGAGTAGTGCAAAGAGGCATTAAACTCAAACGTATCATCAATGTCAAAAAAGCCCTCAAGTTCTCGCTCTAGTTGCTCTTTTTTAAGCTCAAAACGAATATGACGCAGTTTTGACTCCATCTTCTCAACGGTTATCTTCTTTGCACGAACCGTTGCAAATGCCTCACGCAGGCGCAGTGCCTCCTCTTCAGTGACATCAAGCTCTGTTAAAATCGCATCTATCTTCTTGTCTCTGTTGCAATGCGGTTCATCTTTTGGTCTCCCAGACTTATAGATAACGCCATGCGCCTCAAAAAAGTGCAATATCTCTCGACGCATTGTACTCTCAGCTTCACTCCAAATCATGCGAAGCGTCTTTATCATCAGTTTTTTATTATGTTCTATGTCATAGATGCCGAGTGTTGCGAAAAGCTCTGAGAGTGTTGTACCATCAACTCTTTCAATACCGACATCAAAAGGGTCATCATCAAAATATTTTCGTATTCTTTGATTAATCTTACTATTTTTTTTATTCTTTTTAGCCATAGTTGGATTATAACACAAGTTATTCTATAATTAGCGTATGAATTACCCAAACGAATGGACTCAAAAAGAGTTTTTAGAAAATAAAAAGCAACTTAAAAAAGAGGGCGTGGACGTCGTTCTTGTCGATACAATACTCTCTCCCATAGAAAAAGCAAATACAGTTACCTACAATCCGTATGAGCTCAAAAAATACCCCGAGGGAAGTGTCTTCGTTTTTTATTGCGACACAGGTAAGGCGACACTTGAGCGACTCAAAGAGTACAAAGAGAAGTTTCCAAATCATCACTGCATCTCACTCAAAGGAGGCAGAGGCTATTGGAGAAAAAATATGCAGCTATTGGAAGAAAATGATACAAAGTAAAATTGACGAGTTCAAAGAGTGCTTATGTGAAGAGCGTTTTTATGATGCACACGAAGCACTAGAAGTACTCTGGTTTCCTCGCCGTTTTGAGCAAGATCCTGAAATAAAACTCCTCAAAGGCTTCATCAATGCCGCTGTGAGTTTTGAGCTTAGCAAAAAAGGCAGAATCCCTCAAAGTAAAAAAGTATGGCAAAGCTATCTCAAGTACAGACAATTCCTTTTTAACGTAAACTCTCCTCATCTCAATGAATACTACAAACTCTCACGCTACATAGAACTCCTGCACGCAAAACTTTAAACTCCTCCTCTTCGCTACTAACTCACTTTTTTTCGTTATAATTTCAACTGAAAGGACACTTTATGGACATTGATGTAGTAAAATACAAAGAGATGGGATTGATGTATGCCGGTGAATATGGCTTGAAGATCATCGCTGCAATTCTCATTTTCATTATCGGAAAATGGCTTGCGAACAAACTAACAGCTGTTATCAAAAACATAATGACAAAAGCGAAAGTGGACAAAACACTTGTTGAGTTCTCAGAGAGTATCATCTACTTCTCACTGCTTTTGATGGTCATCATCGCGGCATTAAATCAACTCGGTGTCAACACTACCTCTTTTGTAGCCGTCTTTGGCGCAGCTACTTTAGCTATTGGTCTTGCCCTGCAAGGCTCTTTTTCAAATATCGGTGCGGCAGTGCTCATTATCTTGTTTCGTCCTTTTAAAGTGGGCGATGTTATTGAAGCCGCGGGTGTTACAGGAGAGGTAACGGATATCAATCTTTTCTCAACCATTATCACACCGGTGGACAAACGCATGGTAATCGTGCCAAACTCTTCTATTATCGGTGGTAATATTACCAACTTCTCAAACAGAGAGACACGTCGCGTTGATCATGTTTTTGGAATCGGCTACAATGATGATCTTAAACTTGCGAAAGAGACACTTCAAGCAATAGTCCAAGCAGATACACGAGTTTTACAAGATCCTGCCCCTTTCATCGCGGTCAGTGAGCTTGCAGACAGCAGTGTAAACTTCGTTGTTCGTGCATGGACGAAAACAGAGGATTATTGGGATGTCTATTTTGATATGCTTGAAAAGGTCAAACTCACATTTGATGAAAAAGGCATTTCAATCCCATATCCACAGATGGATGTCCATACAGACAAACAAAACAAACAAAACAAACAAAGGAAAACAAATGAAAAAAGTTTTACTCTCTAGTGTAGTGCTTGTAACGGCGGCACTTACATCTCACGCAGAAGAAGTGAAAGTAACACCACTTAAAACACATACAGAATTTGGTTATATTGAAACAAACGGTAATACAAAGACAAAAACCTTCAATCTTGATGCAACTGCGAAAAAAGCATGGGGTAAACACGAAGGCAAAATAAAATTTGACGGGCAGTATGCAGAGGACAGCGGCACAGAGACAAAAAACAAATATCTCCTAGAGCTTAATTATAACTATGCATTTACAAAAAGATTCGCTTTTGACTACCTTGTCGGATACAAAGCAGATAAGTTCTCAAGTTATGACTACCAATTCTATACCGGTCTGGGTGCGGAGTATAAAGCAATAGTAACAGATGAACATAAACTGACACTCAGTGGAAATATTCTTTACTCAATCGATCAAGAAGCGGATATCAACTATGCCGATACAGCAAAGACCATTGTCATTCCCTACCCAAATCCTGACAACATCCCTGTCTTAGCAGTGACATATGGGAAAAAGAATGATTATGCCGGTTATCAATTTAAGGGTGTTTATGACTACCAAATCACTAAAACACTGAAGTTCAATCAAGAGCTCTCTGTCAGAGGAGAAATGAGTGACCTGCAAAACTATTTTGGCTACTCCAAAACATCACTCAATTCCAAGATATCTGACATTTTTTCAGCCGGTATCAGCTATAAAGCCGACTATGTCAACCAACCTGCAATAGATAAAGAGCATACAGATACAACCCTTACACTCAATCTTATTATGGATTATTAATACTTCTTTTATAGAGTGTTGTCATCAGCAAGGCAATAGATGCGATTGCTGATGCACTTAAAAAGAGATAATCTGGATAATATTCATAAATAAATCCAGAGAGTACAGCTCCCATCAAACCACCTAAACCATAGGTAATCCCTGAGAAAAACTGTTGTGCAAGACTTTTGTGTTTATAGTGCGCAAACAAATAGCTTATAGCAGCGGAGTGAAAGAGCGCAAAAGAGAGCGCATGCAAAGACTGTGCGAAGAAAAGCACACCAAGCGTTGTTGGATATGCAAAGAGCAAAAACCAGCGAATCACTGTTGCAAATATGGTTACTTGCAATACTCTCAGAAGATTTCCACGTAAAAACTTTCCTTGAAAAAAGAGCATTGCCACCTCAATAATAACACCAAAACTCCACAAATAAATTGTCATATCAAGTGAAATACCCCTGTCTGTTTCATAAATAGTAAAAAAGTTATACAAAGGGCCAAAGCTCATCTGCATCAACAATAAACCAGCCCATAGTTTCCAGTCACGCAACAAAGAGATATCATTTTCATAAACTTCACTCTCTTTTTGCACTTTGTCTGCATGCTTTTGAACAAGATACGCAAAAAAACTCATCAGCAGTGTCATAACGAATAAAAAATCAAGGGCGACAAAAGCAGAACTTAGGAACTTTACCAAAACCAATGCAACAATGATAAAACCGAGTGAGCCAAAGAGCCGCACTTTGCCATAGCGCTCTTTCCCTATGCTTCCAAGAGAAAGCAGCTCAACATAGGGCAGAATAAGTGCAAGCCCAATGCCCAGTGTAATATTGGAGAGCAGCAGCAGATAAAAATGCTCCAAAGAGAGATAAAAAGAAAAAGCGCTCAGACTCACTAAAAAAAGTGAAGCTTTAAAGATAGTGCTGTTAAGCTGTACTCCTTTTATGAATAAAAACGGTAAAATAAAACGCACCAGCGGAGCGGCGGCAAAGAGTATACCTATTTCACTTGCAGAGTAGCCAACACTACTGAGTACTTTTGGTAAAAAGATAATATAGATACCCACAATGGAAAAATAAAAATAGTAAAAGAGGCTCAGTAATAAAAACATGCTGCAATTATAATACAGATATCGTACTATTTACCTATGATTTACTTATAATTATTATAATTTTACATCTCAATTATGTTTTCCCCCTTTCATAAACGAGATATATACTCCTATAAATTTTTAAAACAGCCAAGTTTTTCCCCTTTTATTTCTCTTGGCTGTTTTTCCTCCAAAAACAGAATTTTTATGTTAGACTTTCTTTATGAAAATTATCCTAAGCACGCTTAATTCACGCTATACACACTCTGCTATCGGACTGCGTTATCTCTATGCAAATATGCAGGAGTTGCAAAGCGCTACAAAGATTATGGAATTTAGCATCAATGATGCCCTGCAAAGTGTTGCTGAGAAGCTGCTTGATGCGAGCCCTGACATCATAGGTCTGGGTGTCTATATCTGGAATGCTGCACATATCCATGAGCTTATCCACATTCTAAAAAAAGTTTCACCCAAAACCGTTATAGTGCTAGGCGGTCCGGAAGTAACTTATGAGCCTTTTCGTGTCAATTATGACCTTGCAGACTTCATTATTCAAGGCGAAGGAGATTTGGCGTTTTATGAGCTATGCAGAAAAATAGCGCTAAATAAGCCGAGTGAGCGCATTATTCGCATGAGCATTCCAAATCTCAAGAATATTGCACTGCCGTATGCATACTACAGTGACCACGATATCGCAAACCGTTATATCTATGTGGAGATCTCACGCGGCTGTCCTTTTGAGTGTGAGTTTTGCCTCTCTTCTATGGACGAAAAGGTACGCGCTTTTGATTTGGATGCTGTGCTGCATGAGTTTGAAAAACTGTGGGAACGGGGTGCACGCAACTTTAAATTCGTTGACAGAACATTCAATCTCAACATGAAAGCAGCCAATAGAATTTTAGACTTCTTTCTCGCAAAAGAGCCACCCTATTTTGCCCATTTTGAAGTGATTCCCGACCATTTTCCGGCATCACTGCGTGAGAAGATAAAACGCTTCCCTCATGGAGCACTGCAACTCGAAATCGGCATCCAGACCCTCAATCTTGAAATCGCCAACAATATCTCACGCCAACTCAAACTCGATAAGATAAAAGAGAATATTGACTTTTTGGAAAATGAAACCACTGCACACATCCACCTTGATCTTATTGTCGGACTCCCCGGTGAGTCGCTAGAGAGTTTTGGACGTAATCTTGATGAGCTTATGCGTCTGAGCAGCTGCGAAATACAGATAGGCATACTCAAAAAGCTCTCAGGCACACACATCAACCGCCACGATATCGAGCATGGTATGGTTTACAGCGATATTCCGCCATATGACATATTAAAGAATAATCAGCTCTCTTTTAAAGATATTCAGATTATGAAACGTTTTGCACGTTTTTGGGATCTGAGCTACAACAGCGGCAACTTCAAAAAGTCCCTTCCCCTACTCTGGGAAAACGGGAGTGTTTTTAAAAACTTCTATGCCTTTTCGCTTTGGATATACGCTCGTACCGACTCCACATGGAAGATCTCTCTGCCACGCTTGGGTGAGTTGATATTTGATTACCTCACGCAGGAGAAAAAACTACAAAAAGAGCGCGTTGCACTGCTCATGCTTGAAGACATGCTAAAACTCAAAGGACGCGCCGTTCCTTCTTACTTAAAACCCTATGCAAAAAATTTTCAAGTGGAAGCGAAACTCGGTACATCGGGCTTTAATAAAAGACAGCAATAAATTGAGTATAATAAAACATGTCTTTTGTGCAAAAACTCCTCTTTTTTTTATGTAGATGATCAG
>VCAX01000051.1 GCA_013607665.1 Campylobacterota bacterium
AGATAAAATACAAAAAAACAGAAAGATTTTTATGAAGATTCCTGATAATTTATTAAAAAACAAAAAAATTCTTTTAGCGGTGACTGGTTCCATTGCTGTTTATAAATCACTTGAACTTGTAAGGCTCTTTGTCAAAGCGGGTGCAGAGGTACGTGTTGTGATGAGTGAGAGTGCAAAAAAATTCATTGCACCGCTTACTTTTGAAACACTTACATCCAATAAAGTGCTTGATGACACAAATGAAGACTGGTCCAATGATTTTAATCATATCAAAATAACAGAGTGGGCAGATTTGATGGTTATCGCACCGGCTACGGCAAATACTGTAGCAAAGCTGGCCAATGCTATTGCGGACAATATATTTCTGCAGTGTGCTCTCGCCTTTAGCGGTATGAAAGTTCTTGCACCTTCTGCCAATACAAATATGCTCCAAAATCCAATCACGCAGGCAAATTTTAAAATGCTAGGCATCGCCAACTACACAATCTTAGAGACACAGACAAAAGAGTTAGCCTGCAAAACAGTAGGTGATGGTGCAATGGCCGAACCACTTGATATCTTTTACCAAAGTGCAAGAGAGTTGCTAAAAGATGAATTCTGGACAGACAGACGAGTTATTGTAACAGGTGGCGGCACTATAGAAAAAATAGATGATGTTCGCTATATTTCCAACTTCTCAAGCGGGAAAATGGCTTCTGCTTTGGCAACTGCACTCTATCTAAAAGGTGCTGATGTCAATTTAATCGCAACACGATTTGCAACCGATCTTCCTGTAAATATGCATAAAATCGATGTAACAAGCTCTGCTGAGATGCTTGAATATCTCATAGATTCGTTACGCATTGCAAAAAAACCAAAACTCTCCAAACCAACGCTTATGAGGGATGAGCACATTCACCTCATAGAAAAAAAACCGTATCTCTTTATGGCTGCAGCCGTGAGTGATTATATTCCTGAGTTCACGCAAGAGGGAAAACTAAAAAAAGAGGTTTTGGGCGACAGATGGTCACTCAAACTCAAAAAAAATCAAGATATTCTCTCTACGATCGATAAAGAGGGCATTAGTGTAATAGGTTTTAAAGCGGAAATGGATGCACTCAACGCCATTGACAATGCAGGAAAGATGCTTAAAGCAAAACAACTTGATGCCGTCTGTTTAAACCTTTTAGAAGACTCATCGAGTTTCGGCAGTGATACCAATGCGATAGACTTCATTACCAAAGAAGAAGTCACCAGCATTGCCAAAAACGACAAACTCTCCGTTTCATTTGCAATCGTAGATCTCGCAAAAGCACTCCAAGAGGCATAAATGAACAGTCCAAAACATATCGCTATCATCATGGACGGCAATGGCAGATGGGCAGAACTGCAAGGAAAAAAGCGCGTCAAAGGGCATGAAGCCGGTGCGAAAATAGTCAAAGAGATTACGACCTTCTGCTCAAACAACGAAGAGATAGAGAGGCTCACACTCTATGCCTTTTCAACAGAGAACTGGAAACGTCCGCGTCTTGAAGTGGAATTTTTGATGAAACTGCTTGAGAACTATCTTAAAAATGAACTCGAAGTCTATCTCAAAAATAATGTCCGCTTCGAACCCATCGGTGATATTCGCGCTTTTTCAAACTCCTTGCAAAAGACCATTAAGATGGTTGAAGAGAAAACAGCACACTGTGATGGTTTGGTACAATCTTTAGCGCTTAATTATGGTGCGCAACATGAGATTGTACGCGCTGTAAACGCTTTAAAGAATTCAGATTCAGATATCACGCAACAGATGCTCTCCAATGCCCTTGATTGCAAGCATAGTGTCGATATGCTTATTCGTACAGGAGGAGACAAACGTCTTTCAAATTTCCTGCTTTGGCAGGCAGCCTATGCAGAACTTTTCTTTGTCGATACACTCTGGCCTGATTTCACTGTTAAAGAGCTAGAGAAGATAATTAAAAAATTTAAAAAAGTCGAGCGCCGATTTGGAGGATTAAAATGATGGAATACGATTTACTCTTGGCCTTTATTTTAGGTCTTCTTATCGGTTCCTTTTTAAATGTAGTGATTATTCGCATTCCAAAGGATGAGAGTATTGTCTTTGGAGGATCGCACTGCGTGAGTTGTGGGAACAAGCTCAAACCTTGGCATAATATTCCTCTGCTTTCATGGATTTTATTGCGTGGAAAGTGTGCCTATTGTAAATCATCGGTTTCACTGCAGTATCCTCTTGTCGAACTACTTTCCGGAGTAATATTTCTCGCTATTGCTTTTAAATATGGTCTCTCTTTTGCATCATTTTTCATTGCACTTAGTTTTTTAATGCTCCTTGCACTCTCTGTCATCGATTTTAAATACAAAATGATTCCTGATTCACTTAATTTACTTGCCATTTTCTTTGCTGTCTTTGGTGCATGGAACGTAGAGGGCGTCATGACAAACTTTACAAATGCACTCCTGTTTTCCGGTGGATTTACACTCCTGCGCTTTGCACTTTCATATTATCTTACTTCATCGGTATTTAGAGCCGGTATCAAGACAAAAACCTCTTGGAACAGACACTATGACAGAACACCTTTCATTGAAGCGATGGGAGAAGGTGACATTATGGTAGCAGCTACTATGGGTGCATTACTTGGAGTAAAACTCGGTCTTTTTGCCATCTTTTTGTCAGCGCTCTTAGCACTCCCTGTCATGCTGCTTCTATTAGGACGCTCAGCTGAAGAACAGCGTGTACCTTTTGTACCTTTTTTAGCAATTGCTACATTTATCGTTTTTCTGTATGATTCGCAGATTATGAACTATATCAAGGCTAATTTTTAATGAAAAGACTCAGAAAATATATTCTTAACAACTTTTCTGCCCTTTTTCTCTCTATATTTTTACCGCTTTTTGCCATTGCATCGGTTATTTTTCTCATAAAACTTGCAGCATATACAGCAATCATTCAGCTTTCTATTTGGGAGATGACAAAGCTTTACATCTTTATCTTGCCTCAGCTTCTTTTTTATACACTCCCAATTACATTTTTCATAGCGGCAACCCTTTCACTTTTCAAACTCTCCAATGATAATGAGGTCATTGTTCTATTTGCACTTGGCATCAAACCTCTGTTCATTGTCCGCACTTTTTTTTGGCCTTCACTCTTTCTCGCTTTTGTTCTACTCTTTGATTTTTTAATCATCGATCCGCACACAACGGTACTTTCAAAGAACTTTATCTCTTATAAAAAGAGTGAGGCGAAGTTCAACCTCTCCGCAAGTGAATTTGGGAACAGTTTTGGAGATTGGCTTTTATATCTTGGCAAGAAAAATGAAGATGGGACTTTTAAAAAGGTCTTTCTCTTTAATAAAAAACAAAAAGAAGAAATTCTCATCGCTGCAAAGAAGGCAGAAGTCATCAATGATGCAGGTATCTTACGTCTAAAACTCACAGAGGGAGAAGGCTACAGTTATTCAACAGAAAAATTCTCTCAGATAAACTTCAAGACCATGCTCATTAACGATACAATGAAAACAGATCTGATGCACTACAAAAAACCACTTGAATATTGGCTATCAAAAGAGGGAGCCGATAGAAAAAAACACCTTTTAATACGCAACACACTCCTGTGCCTTTTTCCAGTTGTCACCCTCTTTTTAGTGGTGAGCTTTGGCGTTGTACAAGTACGACATCAAAAGTCTAAAATCTATCTTTTGATGTTCCTTACGATTCTCTTTTACTATGGGGGACTTCTCTCTGTAGAGAAATATCTTGGATTTTACACCATTCCTGTCGTTGCCATATTCTGGCTTGTTATGAGTTATTTCTACTATAGAAAAACAATCGTTAAAAAGTTCTAATGAGAGTAGCAGTTACACTTGCGTATAATGGTACGCATTATCTTGGCTCCCAAATACAAAAAGAGGTGAAAAATACGATATTTGGTGTTTTTGAAGCAGCACTTCTTGACTTGGGTATACAACAGAGAATCATTGCAAGCGGTCGCACTGACAAGGGAGTTCACGCAACAGGACAGGTTTGTCATTTTGATCTGCCACCCTATTGGAGCGACACAAAAAAGCTCCATCGTGTTTTAAATTTTATGCTCCCTTCCTCTATTCGAGTACTCAAAGTACAACAGGTAGATAAAGACTTTCATGCAAGATACTCTACAAAAAAAAGAGTTTACAGATACATCATCAAAGAGGGAATGGCAAACCCTTTTGAGGCGGACTTCGTCACTTCTGTGCCAGATATGATTGACCTTGAACAGCTGAATGCAAAAATGCAAATTTTTCTCGGTGAACATGATTTCAAACATTTCAAAAAAAATGGGAGTGATGAAAATACAACTGTTCGTTTTATCTACAGGGCATTTGCATATAAGCATAAAGGGTATATAATACTCAACTTTGAAGCCAACGGTTTTTTGCGAAGCCAGATTCGGATGATGGTTGGTTCTTTGTTAAAACTTGATAAAAAACAACTACTCGAAAAATTGACAGATAAAAATCACAAGGTAGATTCAGCACCGCCAAACGGCCTCTATCTTGCTAAAATAAAATACTAAAGGATAATAATGTTCGAAAATGTAAAGATGCCTGAAGGAATGAGTCCTGAAGCACTTGAGCATCTCATGTATCCAAAGAACTATGGAAAAATAGAAGATGCAGATGGAGTTGGTGTCGCACTTGATGAGAAAACAGGAGAGTATGTCATATTCTATACAAAACTCGAAGATGAACTTGTAAAAGATGTCAAATTTGCAACAAACGGCTGTCAAGACACCGTCGTCATTGGTTCTATGTTTACCGAAATGATAAAAGGAAATGATACCGACTATGCACAAAAAGCTGTAGAGAAGATACATGAAAAACTCGGCAAGCTCTCTGCGCAACAGCAGGTGTGTGCAGATATCGTCTTTACCGCCTTTATCGCTTCACTTAAAAACAAAGCCAACAAGGACAAAGGAGCGGACGAAGAGCTGCATGTACTTAAAATGAAAGAGAGCTGTGAAATACCAGAGGAGAAGGAACAAAACAATGAACAATAATATCTATCAAAAAAAACATGAGCTTTGGCTGAGCATACTTTTTGCATCATTTGCGATCAATGATGAAGCGATCAAATCACGCCTGTATGATTTCTCACAAATAGCTTTTCGGCATATGAAATGGCTTGGCAGTGCAATTTTAGAAAGTGGCCAAGATTATAACTATGACAGAGAGATGGTACTGCTCAAGCGTGAAAGTAACTTTGAAGTGCTGCAAGCACTTAAAGAGGAGATAGGGGCATCACAAGCACTTTATCCTGATACGATTCTAGCAGAGCGCATTAAAACAGATGACAGCTATCTTCTGCAGTATATTTCAGAACTTCTAGCGGACCCTGCAAATAATGCTGCTGTAACTGCTTTTAATATGGAGCGAAAATGGGAAGATTTGGATCAGAGTCAAGTTGATGCACTCACCCTCTTTTTATTTGAAGAGTCCTACAAGGAGTATGAACTCATTTTAGTCTATGCCTACATGCAGGCAGGCACACAAAATGTTCTACATTTCAATGTTTTTCAGGACTTAGTCGATGAGTCACACTTTCACCTTAAATCATTCGGAAATATGATGGCCCGTCTTGGCATCTTGGCACTGCCGCGTGAGCTTCATGAGATGACCTATGTCGTAAAAGATTTAGATAAGTTTGTAAAAGACGGCATAGCAGAGGAAGAAGCTGCAAAAGAGATGTGCAAAGAGCTTAGTGATTCCATCAAAGATGAAAAACTCTCCAAATTCTTTGACTTTATCAATTATCAAGAGAGTTATCACATCGAATTGATGAAAAAACTACTCTAAAAAATTTCGTGCAGCACTGCTTTTAACTTCTCCCACGCAATTCCTATATACTCATGAATTGCAATGGTTGAGAGGTAAAAAGAGCGTGCCGTCGGTGCACGCATCCAACCTTGAAACTCTGAGGTATAGTATGCAGTCGGCGCTGCTATAGGATGCATTCCAAGCGATTCAAAGAGCATCATCGCACGTGGCATATGTGTCGCTGAAGTCACCAGTATAAAAGAAGCATCTCCAATGACCGTTTTTGTAAAAAGAGCCTCTTCTTTTGTATCTTTTGGCAGTGGGTTAATGAGCAAACTACTGCGTGAGACATTGAGTTCTTGTGCCAGTGCAGCATTCATCTGTGCATTGCTGATATCTGTTTTTCCTTCATAGCCTGTAAAAATAATCTTAGTATCGGGCATATGCTTATGAATGATAATACCTTCAATATCCCTTTTGATACCTGCATCGGAAATTCTTGATGAGAGTGGCTGCATAGCATCTGCATTATGTCCATTTCCAAGAACATGGATATATTTAACCTCTTCATTGTAACTGTATTTCGGATATTGGTTTTCTAAACCTTTTATAAGATAGTTCGCAAAAGGCGGATAAGAAAAAAGCAGAAGTAAAAAGAGTGATGCAAGAAAAAACTTTTCCGCTTTGTTCTCATTTTTTGCATAAAAATAGTAAATGCCTACTGCCAACAGAGTCACAATTAAACCAAGCGGTTCAACAAAAAACGATATAAATTTCTTTAGTAAAAATCCTAATTCATTCACTCTATAACTTAGGCTTTATTTTAGCTACTATGCGCGCATCCCACAATAACTCTTTATGCCCCAGACCATCAAATTCACCATAATACTTGAGATTCTTGACGTTTTTCTTCAAGATGCGTGCATTTTCTATGTATGCTATTTCATCTGTTTTACTGACAAAAAGATATGTTGGAGCTTCTACTTTTTGCACAAAATCTTTTGTATTAAACTTGTATCTTAGCATAGCTGAGAGCTTTATGCCAAACTTTCTTTGTACCAATGAGCCAATAGAGTCAAAGGCTCCAATCAAAAAGAGCCCTTTTACCGACATATTTGCAGCCACATATGCTGCTACGCTTGATCCGATTGAAAATCCAAGCAGGTAAAAATCTCCATAGTTCTTTTGCACTAACTTAGCTATAAGTAATCCATCTTGTAAAAAGTTTTTTTCACTCGCTATGCCACCACTTTTACCATAGGAGCGGTAATTAAATGTAATTATCTGCGTTTTGGGATATAGTTTGGCAAATCTATTGATTAACCCGACTGCATCATGACTTCTGCCTACAAAAACAACAAGCCTGTTTTTATACTCTAAAGGTTCATAGAGAGCACCTTCTAGCTCTACGCCATCCTCTGTGGTAATGCTCAAAAGTGAGCATCTCTCACACAAAGCCCCTTCTCGATAATACAGAGGTGAAAAAATCATAAAGTACTGCCACTGGTAAAAGGCAATAAAAAGCACAATGAGTGTAAAAATCATAAAAGTTATATAAATCATAGGAAGAATTATAGTATAATTCACAAAATTAAAAGGTTTTAGATGCAAGTATTTGGAAAGTTTTCAACAAATTTCGATATGGATTATTTGGTTGAACAATATATCTATATCAATGAAAATGAAGATGAGAAAATAAGCGTAACAGATTTAGAGAATATGCTGAAAAAAAAGCGTAAACATGTGGCTGGAACTGTTTTCTTGTATAACCCAGAAGAAGCACCGACAAGGTATAAGATGAGCCGTTTCTTACAAGATGATGGATTTGAGAAGTATGATGAGTATGTCACCATTCAAGAGACACCTCGTATGTATGTGCTTAATGCCGCTTTCAAAGAGCACTACAAAGGAAAACTCATTGAGATACGCTATCTGCTTAACTACAATAGAGAAAATATCGAACCGACACCGATTCTTGAAGAGTTCGATGCAGATTTGGATAAAATGAGCTCCATGCAACTTACACGCTATGACAGAGAATTAAACTATATTGACATTCCAAACATTCGCCTAAGCGGTAAATTCGTCTTTTTTGGCATGGGACATAAATATGACAGACACCATAAGAACATCATCGCTTATGCTCGCGCACTGAGCGAACATGTCAACAAGTTGGACAAAACAGTCGTATTTATGCACGATAACAACTACGATGCCGATGAATGTAAAGAGCTGGCTTATTTTCTCTCTCCTTTTGCTACAGGAAAAATGAGAGAAAAAAGAGCCAATGGCTTAAAAGAGGTCTTTAAAACGCTACCGCCTCAGATTGTTAAGATCTCTTAGCCCAGCGCGCAAAGAATCTCGCAGGAGAGAGTCTTGAACTTATCTCCTTTCCTGAAAGTATGTGTTCCTTGAGCATCTTCGCAAGATAAGGGGCAAGTACAAAACCATACCCCCCGCTCCCATTAATCATATAGAGATTTGGATAATAGAGAAACTCTTTATAATCAGGTCGTTTGACGCGTATCTTTTTCTCACAGCATTGAAGCGTTTCATTTGCAAGCACCAATTGACCAAGAAGCGGCATATAATCATGCGAACCTGAACGAAGGCCCGTATAGTCAGCGACAATTTCCACTTCACCAAGATTCACTGTTTCTCTTGCTTTTTGCAACAGTTCTTGACGTCCTTGCGTGAGGTCGTAAGGCTCTTTGGATTTTTGTGGATGATAATGGACATTATGTGTTGCGCCAATTGCCATAACACCTTCACTGCTTGGTGAGATGGATACAAACTGATGAATGGAACAGGGATTTTGCAAAGAACTTTGCACATCGATGCGATGTCCCCAGACACCTCGCAGACCAATATAAGGCTCTTGCAAAATCGTCTCATAGGCACCCGTTGCAAGGACAAGTTCACGTGCTGCATATTGCTGCTCTATAAGCCAATATCCATCTTCATAGACAATATCTTTTACTTCCAAAGTGACAAAATCTGCTCCTGCTGCCATCTTTTGACAGACTCCCTTTGCGTTGACCACACCGGCATCAAGAGAGACATGTTCTTTGGCTTTTGCCTTTTGCGTGAGATTTTTCACAAGCGCTTCATTTGCTTCTTTGAGCCTAAGTGTAGTGTTTGCCTTAAAAACTCGCAGACTCTCCTCTTCTGCTGCATCTTTTGCAATATGCAGCAACTGTGCTTTTGTAAAAAAATGATAAAAATTTGTTTCATAATACTCCATAGAGTAGATAAATGCCTCTTCTATAATCTCTTTGAGCTCACCCGCTTTGGAAAACTTTGGAGATATAAAAGCACCTGCAGCGCCACTGCCCCCGCTTGCAATACCCTCCTTGTCAAAAACAACAACCCTTTTAGCTTCTTTTAGGAACTCATATGCAATGCTACAACCGTTAATACCTGCACCAATAACTGCTATATCATACATTTTCATTCTCCATAGTGTTTTCCTTTAAAATTTTTGGGTAAAATAGTAGCAAGATTATATCGTATTAGTGGGGATGGATGATTAAAACAATTAAAGAGATACTGTACAAGGGAGGACTCAAGCTCAAACTTATTAGTTTTGTATTTATCTCAATCTTCTTGGCCATCTCTGTACAAAACTATTTCATCATCCCTTTCATCAAAGAAAACATCGAAAAGAAAGCATTTGAAGTCAGTTCTACAACCATAGAACGAATTTCTGATTTTTCCTCTTTTGCCCTGCTTGAGAGAACATATGAAAATCGTCTTAGCCTTAATGATGCTATTGAACGTCTTCAAGACTCACACCTTGATGGACTGCTTGGCATAGCTATCTACTAACGGCAAAAAAATGAAAAAGGCAGTTATTTCCAGTATATTTCAGGGTTTGGTGAGAAGGTTAAAAATCTACCTTTGGAAAAGAGCCTTTTAGAGTATCTGCAAAATTGCAAAAGTGAGCAGGTAAGCTATGACAGCTATACAATAAATACTCCGAAAGAGACCATAGAAACCTACCGTTTTATCCGCCCTATTCTCTACCGTTACAAAGGTGAAAATATTTTGCTTGGTTTTACACTGCTGTATTATGATAAAAAAGCGATCTCTAAAATCATCGATCAGGTTCTTGATTATATTTATACGATTGCAACAATTATTTTACTCCTCTCTACCTTGTATGTTTACTTTATTGGTACTCGTGTCACCAAACCGATCCTTGAAATAACAAAGGCATCTTCGGAGATAACCAAAGGAAATCTTGACATTCACCTCGATGTTCACACAAATGATGAAATTCAAAACCTTGCCAATCACTTTAATACGATGGTCGCATGGCTCAAAGAGAAAGATAAACTTCAAAAATTCGTCTCCAACTCTACAGTAAATATGATCAA
>VCAX01000052.1 GCA_013607665.1 Campylobacterota bacterium
TTGTCGGTATGACTTTTGAGAAGACACCAATTTCTTTTAAAGAGACACTCGAAGATGCAGGTATTATGTTCTTTGAGCAGATGGATGACATCTTGGGAGATAAAGAACTTTTAGAAGAACTGGGTGCCAGCTCTGCAGCTGCTGTTAAGAACAAACGCATGCTTAATAAAGAGATAGTTACAGAGATACCCAACTTCATCGATGCAACCGTTGCCACCATTGAAATGATGACAAACTCCAAAGCACTCAAAGAAGCTGTTAAAATCGACAAAATAGAGATAGAAGACAAAACAAACAAGATTGCAAGTTCCATAGGTTTCTATGGAGATATAGATGGTATGGTCATTCTTGTATTTCCTGAGGGTATCGCAAAAAAAGCCTGTGAGCTTTTAATTGGAGAAAGCACTGATGATAAAGAGCTTATTCTTGACACTTTAGCAGAACTCGTTAACATTGTTGGAGGAAAGGTAAAGACCCTGCTCTCAGATGAAAATATTTATGTCGACATCACGCTTCCTCGTACCTATCCAAATGTCGAGAGTCTTTTGGAAATTGCACAGGATAAAAAAGGCGTTCAGGTTGATTTGAACTTTAACAATGACAATTTTCTTTTCTTCTTAACTAGATAAAAGTAAGCACACACTATAATTTCAACAAGAAAAAGGAAAAGTTATGATGAAAGTTGCACCAAGTATTTTATCCTCAGATTTTGGAAATCTTGCACGCGATGTCGAAGAGATTTGCCAAAGTGGCTGTGATTTAGTCCATGTCGATGTAATGGACGGCCACTTCGTCCCTAACCTTACAATCGGACCTGTTGTGGTCTCAGCAGTAGCAAAAGCAGCTACAAAACCGCTTGATATTCATTTAATGGTAGAGAACAATACTTTTTTTGTCGACCTCTTTGCTCCACTCAAACCGGAGTATATCTCTTTTCATATTGAAGAGGAGAAACATCCGCACAGATTAATTCAAAAAATCCGCTCCTATGGCATTAAGCCGGCGATTGTTTTAAATCCAAATACAATTCCCGAAGAGCTGGAATATATCTTGGGCGATTTGGATATGGTACTGCTGATGAGTGTCAATCCGGGATTTGGCGGACAGAGCTTTATTGACACTGTTCTTCCAAAGGCAAAAAAACTTGATGCAATGCGCAAGCGGCTAAATCCAGAGTGCCTTATTGAAGTCGATGGCGGCGTGAGTGACAAAAATATTCAAGCACTCAAAGATGCCGGTGTAGATGTCGTTGTTGCAGGCAGCTATGTCTTTAAACACGAAAACCGTGCAGAGGCTATCAAGAGTCTGCAAATCTAATGCGTACAAAAATCTGCGGTATAACAAATTATGAAGATGCTATGATAGCAATCAATGCCGGTGCTGATGCACTTGGTTTTGTCTTTTATGAAAAATCTCCTCGTTATATCACCCCTACACAAGCCAAAGATATCATCAGACAGCTTCCTCCTTTTGTAGAGAAAGTTGCTCTTTTTGTGAATGTCGATGCAGCAACTATCAATGAGACATGCCACAAAGTCGGTGCGACACTTGCACAGATTCATTTTGAAGCAGAGAGCTCTCTGTATGAAGCACTCACTCTCCCCCACATCAAAGTTGTACGCGCAAAATCAAGAGAGGACATTCTCAAATACAGTGATGAATATCGCCTCGTTGATGCTTATTGTGAATCTTACGGCGGAGCAGGTAAACGTATCAACATTGAATGGTTTGAAGATATAGACTGCTCAAAAATCATTCTTGCAGGCGGACTCTCGCCCGAGAATGTCGCCACCCTGAAGCCTTATGGTTTTTATGGTGTTGATGTTAGCAGCGGGGTAAAAAAATCACATGGAAAAAAAGATGCTGTAAAAGTGAAGGATTTCATAGACAATGCTCATTCATAACATCAATCTCGATGCAAAAAGTGTCTCTCGTCTTGCCACACGAGGGCTTTCTCTTAAAACTCTCAAAGATCAACTCGAACATGAGCTTGAACTCTCTCTTGAACTCTGGCGAGCACAAGGGCTCAATGTGGTCAGACATCAGGGTTATTACTATTTTGATACAGCTTTTATACCCATAGAAGAAGCGGAATTTTGCATAGTTGATATTGAAACGAATGGTTCTAAGATAGAAAAACACCAAATCATAGAGATTGCAGCCGTAAAAGTAAGAGATAAAAAGATTATCGATAGATTTGAATTCCTTGTCTATACAAAAGAGATTAATCCACATATTACAGAGATAACAGGTATTAGAGCCGAAGATACAAAAGATGCACCATCACTCACAGAGGTTTTGCAAAAATTCAAACTTTTTCTAGGCAATGCTGTTTTTGTTGCTCATGATGTGAAGTTTGATTATATATTCATCTCTAAAAGTATGTAAAAGATAGGTCTTGAACCACTCCTAAACAGAAGTCTCTGCTCTTTAGCCCTTGCGGAGAGAACTATAGTCTCCTACCGATATGCCCTCTCCTACCTCAATGATGCACTCAAGCTCAATCCAAATGCAACCCATCATCGTGCTATGAGTGATGTCCTCACAACATATGGACTCTTTTTACTATCACTAGAGAATTTAGATGAGAATATTAAAACAGTAGAAGATTTGATCAAGTTTTCCAAAGAGGCAAAAAGACTCAAACGACCAAAATTCGACCCTCTTTTAGAAATAAAAGAGAGTTAAAGAAAGTTTTTAAGCTTCTGGCAGTTTTTCAATCTCCGCAAAAGCACCTGGCTTTGTAAGTTTTTTATAGCGTGTATCCATACGCTCTTCTTCACTCATACTTTTGAGTTTTTTCACTTCTTCTAAAAAGTAATCTGCTATAGCAGAGGCAGCCGCTTCTTTTTCACGGTGCGCTCCAATGAGCGGCTCATTGATAATATCATCAATTAAGTCTAAATCTTTAAGATCCTGTGAAGTGATTTTAAGCGCGTTTGTTGCCGTTTCAACCTTTTTTGGATCATTCCAAAGAATTGCAGCACATCCCTCAGGAGAGATAACACTAAATATAGAGTAACGCATCATCGCAAACTTATCGGCAACACCGATGGCAAGTGCTCCACCAGAACCACCTTCCCCTATAACAATAGAGATAGTAGGTGTTTTTAGCTCTGCTAATTCCAACAGGTTTCTAGCAATCGCTTCAGATTGATTACGCTCTTCTGCCCCAATTCCAGGATATGCACCCGGAGTATCTATGAGCATCAAAAGAGGAAGATTAAACTTCTCTGCCAGTTTTGCAGCACGAAGTGCTTTGCGGTATCCTTCAGGGTGCGGCATACCGAAATTACGTTTTAATTTGTTCTTTGTTCCACGCCCTTTTTGCTCACCGATAACTACTACTTTTTCATCACCGATGTAACCCATATAGCAGATAATCGCAGCATCATCACGGAAATGTCTGTCTCCATGGATCTCATACTTATCTCTCATAATAAGATTAATATAATCAAGCGCATAAGGACGGTCAAGGTGACGTGCAAGCTGCAGTTTTTGAAAGTCAGAAAGATTTTTATAAATCTTTTCAACTTCTTTGTCTAGTTTCTTTTTTAGCTCTTCAACAGCCGCATAATCATGACGTACCTGTGCAGAGATAATATCTTCTTGAATAAATTTAATCTTATATTCAAAGTCTAAGTATGTAGCCAAATCAAATCCTTCTTAGATTTTTTTGAAAATAAGAACGCCGTTAGTTCCACCAAAACCAAATGAGTTAGACATAACTACATTTAAGTCAGCTTTTCTTGCACCCTCTGTAACATAGTCAAGATCACAGTTCTCATCAGGAGTCTCATAGTTAATAGTCGGAGGGATGATACCATCTCTCATAGCCATCAGACACGTAACTGCTTCAATACCACCTGCAGCACCAAGACAGTGTCCGATTTGACCTTTAATAGAACTCATTGGAGGGCAGTTCTCTTTGCCACCAAGCAGCTCTTTAAGTGCCAATGTTTCATTTTTGTCATTGATAGGTGTTGAAGTACCGTGTGCATTTACATAGTCAAGCTTTGGAGCACCTGCCATTTTATATGCTGCTTTCATAGCACGAGCCGGACCATCAAGACTTGGTGTAGTAATATGATTTGCATCACCACTCTCACCAAAACCGATAATCTCACCATAGATCTTAGCACCACGCGCCACTGCATCTTCATAGGTCTCTAAGATAAGTGCTGCTGCGCCCTCACCCATAACAAAACCGTCACGCTCAGCATCAAATGGACGAGAAGCATGTTTTGGATCATCATTTCTTGTAGAGAGTGCTTTCATAGCGGCAAAACCACCAACACCAACACCAGTAACTGCAGACTCGGCAGTAACAACAAGCATCTTATCTGCACCACCACACATGATTGTTTTACATGCTTCACTGACAGCATGCGTTCCTGCTGCACAAGCAGTAACAGAAGACAAGTTCGGTCCTTTTGTTCCATGTTCAATAGAGACAAATCCACCAAGCATATTCACAAGTGCCCCAGGGATAAAGAACGGAGAAATTCTTCTTGGACCACGAGAGTCTAAAATAATAGAGTTTTTCTCGATTGATGGCAGCCCACCGATACCACTCCCTGCAGAGATACCAAAGCTCTCCATATCTGTATCTTCTGGAAGTGCTGCATCTTCCATTGCTTCAGCAGCAGCTTTAAGACCCAAGTGAATAAATCTATCTGCTTTTTTCACCTCTTTTGGAGGCATTACAGTTGCCGGATCAAAGTTTTTTACTTCCCCTGCAATTTTTGCACTAAACTCAGAAGGGTCAAAAAGAGTAATAGTATCTATGCCGCACTCGCCCTCGCATATTGCTTTAAACGCGCTCTCTTTATCGTTTCCTGCAGAATTTATCATACCAAGGCCAGTTACTACTACTCTTCTCATTTAAACATTCTCCATAAATATAAAATACTTTTAAAAATCAATCGTTCAATTAACTACTAAAAATATTTACTTCCAAGAAGCTTTGGCTTCTTGGCTTAGTAAATTGCGATTATTTGCTTTCTATATAGTTAACAACATCTTGTACAGTTTGAATCTTCTCAGCTTCGTCATCAGGGATTTCGATATCGAATTTTTCTTCAAGAGCCATTACTAATTCTACAACGTCAAGGCTATCTGCACCTAGGTCCTCTACAAATTTTGAATCTTCTTTTACCTCATCTGGGCTCACGCTTAGTTGTTCAACTACTACTTCTTTAATATCGTCTAAAAGTGCCATTATAGCTCCTGTCTTTAAGTTTAAAATCTCGTAATTATAGCATATTTATCTTAATTGAATTGGAAACACCAACTTAATTTTAGCTAAATGCTACGCCATATTCATTCCGCCATTTACCTTGAGTGTCTCTCCTGTTATATAAGAAGAGTGGTCTGAAAGTAAAAATGCCGTTGCCTCTGCAACCTCAGCCGGATTTCCGAAACGATTCATCGGAATCTTGTCCGTAAAGCTTTTCTTTACCTCGTCACTCAGTACATCTGTCATCTCTGTTGCGATAAATCCAGGTGTTACTGTATTGTATCTAATACCACTCGTTGCCGCTTCAATCGCAAATGATTTACTCATTGCAATCACACCGCCTTTACTTGCCGCATAGTTTGTCTGACCGCCGTTTCCGGTTTCTCCGACAATTGATGCTATATTAACTACTGAACCAAATTTCTTTTTACGAGCAGCCTTGAAAAATTCACGACAACCGATAAATGCTGATGTCAAATTTGCGTTAATTACAGACATGAAATCTTCTGTCTTCATACGAAGTGCCAGTTTGTCATTTGTAATACCTGCATTGTTTACAAGATAGCTGAGTTCACCATCAGAATCAACAATAGTTTTAATTGCATCAATAAATGCTGCTTCATCACTCACATCAAACCCGATAACTGCCGCTTCTCCGCCTGCAGCTTCAATAGCCTCTTTTACAGCATCTGCCTGTGCTGCACCACTACGATAGTTAATCCAAACTTTCAGACCATAAGCTGCTAAAACCTTTGCGATCTCTGCACCGATACCACGGCTTGCCCCTGTTACTAAAACATTTTTACCTGAGAATTTCATATTCTGTATTTTCCTTTTTATTAAAATTAAATTAAAGCGTGATCCATCTCTGCTGGAATATCCAACTCCATCAGTTTCAACACTGTAGGCGCGATGTTGTTGAGTCCACCGTTATCTACTTTTTCAATACCCTCGGCATCAACAAAACACCATACTTTTCCAACCGTATGGTTTGTAAGTACATTGCCTTCATCATCACGCATCTCTTCACAATTTCCATGATCACTTGTCAGTACAAAGGCGTAATCACTGTTTTTTGCCTTTTCCCAAATACGTCCAAGTTCAGCATCAACAGCTTCTACTGCTTTTTTTGCCGCCTCAAAGTCACCTGTATGGCCGACCATATCACCATTTGCAAAGTTAACAACGATAAAATCATATCCTTCATCCATCGCAGCAAGTACGGCCTCTCCTACTTCATGGGCACTCATTTCCGGTTTCATATCATATGTTTTTACATCCGGTGAAGGAATCAATACGCGTGTCTCATTCGCATAAGGCTCATCAATGCCACCATTCAAGAAGAATGTCACATGCGCATACTTTTCAGTCTCAGCCGTATGGAGCTGTCTGAGATTTGCATTGGAGATGACTTCTGCGAGTGTATTTTTTGGCGGCTCTTTTTTAAATAAGACCGGATAAGAAAAACTTTTGTCATACTCTGTTATCGTTGCCAAATGTACTTTTATAGGCTTGCGCTCAAACTCTACAAAATTCTCAGCTGCTAAAGCTGTAACCATCTCACGCATACGATCACTTCTAAAGTTGATCGTCAGTACCGCATCTCCATCTTGCATCCCGTCATAATCACTAAAGGCTGTCGGTTCGACAAACTCATCTGTCTCGCCCTGTGCATATGAATGTCCAATGTAAGCTTCTAGTGACATCTCTGTTATTGGCTCGGCATTTACAATGGCATCATAAGCACGCTTGACTCTCTCCCAGCGATTATCTCTGTCCATTGCATAGAAACGCCCTGCAATTGTTGCGATAGTTACATTTTCATTCAAATGCTCTTTTACTTTCTCTATGTATTTTTGTGCAGATGTAGGAGAGACATCCCTACCATCAGTGATAAGATGTAAAAAGACTTTTTTACCGTTCTTTGCAGCGATATCGGCAATTCCCATAAAATGATCTATATGCGAATGCACACCGCCGTCACTCATAAGTCCTATAAGATGTAATCTCTCACTTTGCGACAAGAGTTCTTGCAGCACTTCATTTGACTCTAATGTACCCTCTTGCAATGCCAAAGAGATTTTAACCAGATCCTGATACAAAACCCTGCCGCTTCCAATACTCATATGCCCTACTTCAGAGTTTCCCATTTGCCCCTCAGGCAGACCGACACTTAAACTAAAAGTATCAATCAGTGAATGCGGCACTTCTTGAAAAAGTCTGTCATATGTTGGTTTCTTTGCATTGTAAAAGGCATTATGCTCTGTTTTTGCACAAAACCCTATACCGTCTGTGATGACCAATATCGCTTTTTTACTCAATATAATTATCCTACTATTATTCGTTTGCGGATTATACTATAATGTCACTTTCATTTTGCAAACAAGAATTAAACGAACAGGAAAAAATTTGCTTTATTGGTTACACAATTTACTTGATATCAATCTTTTAGGATATATCACTATCCGTGCCGGAGTCGCTTTTTTCATAGCGCTTTGTTTAACACTCTACCTTTTACCAAAATTCATACGATGGGCACAAAGAACATCACGTGTGCAACCTATTAACGATTGGGCACCCCAGCGTCATCAAGAAAAACACTCTACCCCTACTATGGGTGGTATTGTTTTTATCAGTGCTACGATTTTTGCTTCTTTGCTCACAATTCGCCTCGACAACGCTTATGCCTTAGGAGCTGTACTAACACTTGTTCTTTTTTCACTTATCGGATTTTATGACGATTTTGCAAAGATACGAAAGAGCCAAAACCTTGCAGGTTTCAAAGCACGCACAAAACTCACCTTACAAATCATTTCTGCTTTTGTCATTGCTGCTTTTTTATGCCTGTTTGCTGATTTCAATACGGACCTATATGTGCCGTTTTTCAAAAACCCTGTCACTGACATGGGTGTTTTTGCCATACTCCTGTGGGTTTTGGTCATCATCGCAACTTCCAATGCGGTCAACCTCACCGATGGGCTAGATGGTTTGGCAACTGTACCTTCCATTGTCGCGCTGACAACATTTAGTATCATCATCTATATCACAGGAAATGTAAAAATAAGTTCTTATCTTCTTATGCCGCATTTTGAGGTAAGTGAAGTCGCTATTATTGCCAGTGCTCTCATCGGAGCATTGACAGGATTTCTATGGTATAACTGTCATCCTGCAGAGGTCTTTATGGGAGACAGCGGTTCGTTGACTATCGGTGCTTTTTTAGGTTATCTTGCCATCATTTCAAAGAGCGAAATTCTTTTACTCCTTATAGGTTCTATTTTCGTTATTGAAACACTTTCGGTCATTTTACAGGTTGGAAGTTTTAAACTGCGACAAAAAAGAGTCTTTCTTATGGCACCTATACATCATCACTTTGAGATGAAAAAATGGGCAGAAAACAAGATTATAGTTCGATTTTGGATCATTGCGATACTCTCAAATATTCTAGCGCTTATTACACTCAAAATAAGATAATGAAACTTGCGGTTTTAGCTTCACACAATGGCAGCGCATTAGATGCCATTTACAATGCAATTTTTGCTGGTGAGCTTCAAAATCTTGAGCTTTCACTCGTTATCTCGAACAACTCAGATGCCAAAGTACTTCAAAAAGCTGCTGCTTACGGAATCCCTTTAAAATATATAAAGGGCACCTCTAAAAACCCACCACTTAAGTAGAAAAGTAAGCACCCATTTTTTTAATTAAGTCAAATTTCACAACTATCTCTACTCTTTTTCTTGCAGCACTCTCACTCAGACTGCTTGCTTATTACAAAAACTGGTCCATTCCGCTCAAGTAGCATAAGCTTCCTTTCAGTACATACAAGCTATAATTTCGCTCTTTAAATGATGGCCTGTTAGCTCAGTCGGTAGAGCAAGTGACTGAAAATCACTGTGTCCTTGGTTCGATTCCGAGACAGGCCACCACCTTTTCTTTATATCAAATCCCTAAACATAAACATACACAAACAAAATCTTTGATATAATTTCATTTGTTCATTTGAACAAAAATGGGGACGATATGGCTTCGACTGGAGTCAATGGTCTATGGCTGCATGCCGGACTGAGCAACTCCGTTATACGGCTCACATTGCAATAAATGCAAACAATACAAATTATCGCCCAGCTTTAGCAGTAGCTTAAGTTTTACCCCCTCTTAAAGAGGACGGGCTTGCTTCACCTGTGGATTCTAAATAAGCAGGATTTTGAAGTATAACCCTTCATTTAGATATATCTTGAGTCTGTCTCAGCTCAAGATGAATCTACGAGACTAGTCTTGTCTAGCTTTGCAGGTTGTGTGAAGCAAGATGAATCTAAACAACCTTTCTAAGCATGTAGACGCCATAGATAGTTGGCTCTAGGACTCCGGTTCGATCCCGGACGTCTCCACCAAATCATAAACTAGCTTAACCTAATAAATACTAACCAAAGCCCTTAAACACTTACTTTAACAATCTCATTAGTCTAATGTGTTATAATGTATATCAACAAAATCCACTCTTTTTAATGGGTTATTTAATGGGTTTTATAAAAAAGACCCATTATCCAAGACAAAAGACCCATTAAAATTTAAAAGGTACATTATGGCAAGACAAACTAGACCACTAACAGCAACAGAGATTAAAAATGTAAAACCTAAAGAAAAAAAATATACACTTTCAGATGGTGGAGGTTTATTTTTAAGAGTTATGCCTAATGGTTCAAAATTTTGGAAATTAAGTTATGATATCTACTGTTTTACCGCTAAAATCTATAAATGTTTTCTCACCCGCCTTATGCACAAGACGCATCGATGGG
>VCAX01000053.1 GCA_013607665.1 Campylobacterota bacterium
ATTTATGTGCGAAAGTTGAGTAAATTACCAAAACTTTTAAGTCCGGATGATGATGTAAAACTTTATTACTACACAAAAGATGCGAATATTTTGATCAATAACATCGATTTTTCTCCTAAAAAAGCGAGATGATTGCCATTTGTTAGTGATTTTTGACTAAAATATCTTTTTTTTTACAAAAGGCTTACGATGAAACAACTTTTATCCATGATTGGATCTATAAAAACTATGGCTGTACTGATGCTTATCTTCGCATTTGCGATTGGCTATGCAACGATTGTCGAAAATGACTTTGGAACGATGACCGCAAAAGCGGAGATATATAATGCACGATGGTTCGAGGTGCTGCTTGGACTGCTCGCTATCAATCTGATATATAATATTTTTCACTATAAAATGTATACATTGAAAAAAGCTCCTATATTTATCTTTCATGTTGCATTTTTAGTTGTTTTAGTTGGTGCGGCAATTACAAGATATGTCGGATATGAAGGCTCAATGCATATTCGTGAAGGTATGACGGCTGATACTATGCTGAGTTCTGATCCTTATATTGTCATCAATGCACAAGATATGAAAAACAAAGCTGAGTTTGACAAAATTCTCTATCTTTCAAAAAGAGGGGATAACAGTTTTGAAAAAACACTTGCATTTGATGACAAAAGAGTTGATGTAAAACTTCTTGAATATATTCCAAATGCAGTGGAGACGCTTGTAGAAGACAAAAATGGTAAAGCAATTGCAAAACTGATGATAACGGGTGGTGGCGCTGGAAAACCTATTGCACTAGAAGATGGAAAGTATTATGATGCCGGTAATTTTATTTTAGATTTTAATTCAGGTATGCAATTTAATAAGCCGGTAATTGGTCTTTATGTTAAAGATGGAAATTTGCTTATGAAGCATGCTATGAAACTGAATTTTATGCGTATGGCTGATCGTGCACAGGGTGAGCTACCGGCAAATGATCATGAAATACTCAATCCAAGAACACTCTATCAAACTGCTTTAGGCGGTTTTGTGCTGCGTGACTTTAAACTACACGCTGTGAAAAAAATTGTATCAGATCAACAAAGCGGAGCACCTCGTGGTATGCGTATGAACAGTTCTGGTATGGATGCATTGCGCTTTTTAGTCACTGTGAATGATGCAAGTAAAAAGATTCTTGTTTTTGGAAAAAAAGGACTACCTGGACGCGCAAGTGTAGTGATGCTTGAGGGTGTGAATGTTTCCATAACTTTTGGCGCTAAAGAGATACAATTACCTTTTAAAATCAAGCTGCTCGATTTTCAGCTTGATCGTTATCCTGGGTCAATGAGTCCGGCTTCGTATGCAAGTGAGGTGGAACTTATAGATGAAAAAGATGGAGTCCACATGCCTTATAGAATCTACATGAACCATGTTTTAGATTATAAAAACTATAGATTTTTTCAAGCATCATATGACAGAGATGAAAAAGGAACGGTTCTCTCAGTTAATCATGATCCTGGAACACTCCCGACATATATCGGCTATGCTTTAATGGCACTTGGAATGTTTTGGGTACTCTTCTCACGCAAGTACAGATTTGGTAAACTCTCCGCTAAGGCAAAAAAAGCTGCTGAGTGCAAGATTGTTCCTACTCTCTTAATGGCAGGGCTTATACTTGGTTTTGCTCCGACTGCTAAAGCAGCGGAACTCGATCCGGCCATAAAGACTATACTTGCTTTTAACAAAGAACATGCCGAAAAATTCGGTACATTAATTGTACAAGATACAAAAGGAAGAATGAAACCAATCGATACGCTCTCTACTGAGATCTTAGCAAAGATTCACAGAAGTGCATCGCTCAAGGTCGGCAGTGAAAAACTAACACCAAACCAAGTAATATTAGGCATGATGATTCGTCCTGATATCTATAAAGAGATAAAACTCATACGAACAGGCGATGAAAAAATCAATCTACTTGTTGGTGCAAAAAAAGATGCAAAATATGTCTCTTTTGCACAGTTTTTTCAAGATCCTGTAGGTATGCGTGGTTATAAGATTGCAACACTGGTAGATGAGGCAACGAGAAAGGCACCAAAAGATAGAAACAAACTCGACAAAAAAGCTTTGGAAATTGATGAAAAAGTAAATGTCGTCTATATGGTCTTTACCGGTTCACTGCTTAAAATCTGGCCAAAACCAAATGATATCAACAACAAATGGTACGCGACTATAGATGCCTTGGAAAACTTTCCGCAAAAAGAGTCTTTAAGAATCCGCGCTTTGGCTTTAACATATTTTACAGATATCGATAAGGCACTGCAGTCGGGTGAATGGTCTCAAAGTGATGCAGATTTACAAAAAATAGCGGAGTATCAAAAATTTTACGGTGCAGCTGTCTATCCTCCTGCAGGGAAGATCAAAGCAGAGATTTTTTATAATCACTCTAATGTCTTTGAAATTCTCTGGCCGCTCTATTTTGTAGTTGGTTTTGTGTTGCTCATTTTGAGTTTTATAAAAATAATAAAGCCAAAATTTGAAATGGCTAAAATAACAAAGGCCTCTTTGGCTCTTTTAGGGCTCTTTTTCCTTGCGCATACTGCAGGGCTTGCGCTGCGTTGGTATATTTCAGGGCATGCGCCATGGTCAAATGGATTTGAGTCTATGACTTACATTGCGTGGGCGACAGTTTTAGCGGGATTTATCTTCTCGAAACAGTCTCCTATCACTTTGGCATCGACTTCCATTTTAGCAGGACTTATTTTGTTCGTTGCACACCTGAACTGGATGAATCCGCAGATTACAAACCTTGTTCCGGTACTGAACTCCTATTGGCTCAGCATCCACGTCTCGATGATTACAGCTTCGTATGGTTTTTTGGGTCTTGGTGCACTGCTTGGCTTTATTACGCTGCTGCTCTATATTTTCGGGAATGGTGCGAATCGTGAACAGATTGCACTCTCTATTGAAGAGCTCAATGCCATTAATGAGATGAGCCTTCTTATCGGTCTTGTATTGCTTACAGTTGGAAACTTCTTAGGTGGTGTCTGGGCAAATGAGTCATGGGGACGCTACTGGGGATGGGATCCAAAAGAGACTTGGGCGCTTGTAACTATCTTAGTCTATGCAGTTGTTGTGCATTTACGATTTATTAAATCTATCTACAACCAGTTTAATTACGCAGTTATCTCGCTCTTAGCGTTTACATCGGTACTGATGACTTACTTTGGTGTGAACTACTACTTAGCCGGTATGCACTCTTATGCAAAAGGTGATCCGGTTCCGATTCCGGATTTCGTTCCTGTAACATATGCAATTGTTTTTGTCATTATCATACTTGCTTTTAGAAACAGAAAGATAGCATAAGGAAAGGGTGTGGAGTTTCAGGGTTTTTCTAAAAAAACACTTCCATTCTTGGCAACCATCCGCCAAAACAATAACAAAGAGTGGTTTGCTGCACATAAAAAAGAGTATGAGGAGCTCATCTTAGAGCCCTCTCGTGCTTTTGTCGTAGAGATGGGTGAGCATCTTCAAGCACTTGAACCCACTATTCATGCAGAACCAAAAATCAACAAATCACTTTACAGAATCTACAGAGACTCCAGACGTCCAAATGCACTGGCTATGCCCATAAAAGAGCGTATTGGCGTGATATTTTGGCAGGGAAGCGGAAAAAGAATGCAGAGTTCGTCATTTTATCTGCACTTTTCACCTGAGGAGCTTTATGTTGCAGTCGGTGTGCGTTGGTTTGAGAAACCGATGCTTGATGCATTTCGTGAGACTATCAAAAATGATGAGAAGCGTCAGGAACTTTGGGATATTTTGAGAAAGATAAAAGGGATGAATAAAGGCTATACACATCTTGAAAAAGGCTATAAACGGTATCCAAAAGGCTTTAGTGCAGATATGCCTCACGCAGATCTGAGTCTCTACAAAGGAATGGCGACATACAAACTTCTTGATCCGCATCTTATAGAGGACGGTGAAAAATTAATAGATACACTCTATAAAATTTATGAAGATATGCTGCCTCTGCAGCAGTTTATGTATGAAGTGAGTCTTAGAGTTGCAAATGACTAATATCTTTGATTATGAGCTGCCTGAGCTTGACAAAGAAAATTTTACAACACTTTTGCAAAAGCAAAATATAGAGATTAAGAGAATAGTAAGCAATACATTAAAAACACCACAAACATTCATTGAAGCGCGTGATGAGTGGGTAGTAGTCCTCAAAGGCTGTGCAAAATTAGAAATAAATGGTATAGTACACAAATTAAAAAGCGGCGATTTGCTCTTTATAGCAGCAAATACAAAACATACGCTGTTAAAAACAAAAAAAGTCGTTGTTTGGCTGAGTGTGTATATAGGATAGAAATTGAAAAAAGAAGCAGTAGTTTTACTTAATATGGGCGGTCCCAATAATTTAGAAGAGGTAGAAGTTTTTCTGCGTAATATGTTTACCGATAAAAATATATTGACAATGAAAAGCGCACTGCTAAGAAAATTTGTCGGGGGCATGATAGTCTTTACCCGTACAGAGAGCTCGCAGGAGATATATAGACAGCTTGGCGGCAAATCACCACTTGTAGGGCATACAAAAAATCTTGTTGTAAAATTGCAAGAACGTTTAGGTGAGCATGTCATTGTCGATTTTGCGATGCGCTATACACCTCCTTTTGTCTGTGAAGTCGTAGAGAGACTCAATGAGGCAGATGTGGACAAAATATATCTCATTCCGCTCTATCCGCAATACTCAACAACCACTACGAAGTCATCGTTAGAGGATTTTGAAGCGTGCTACCATGACAAAGGTGCTGATGCGCTGCTTATAGAGAGAAAACATTTTTTTGAAAATGAAAAATACAATCGTGCGATTATTGAGAGAATAAAAGAGAGTGTCAGCGGGGATGATTATAGAGATTTTGATATTATCTTCTCTGCACACGGACTGCCAAAAAAAATAGTCGATGCAGGTGATGTTTACGAAAAGCATGTCAATCGGCATGTTGAAATTTTAAAAGAGATGATGCTGCGTGAGGGAATGGATTTCCATGAAGTACACCTTGCATATCAGTCAAAAGTAGGGCGCATGGAATGGCTTACACCTTCACTTGAAGACAAACTTGCAAGTGTGAGAAATCGTGGAGTTGTCATCTTTCCTATCGCTTTTACGATTGACAACTCCGAGACCGATTTCGAACTTGATGTGGAGTACAGAGAGATAGCGCAGGAGATGGGATTTAAAGAGTATCGTGTTGCAAAATGTCCAAATGACAGTGATCTTTTTGTCGATGCACTGCAAGAGATTTATGAAAAAATGAAATGATAGGTACTTCAATGCAAAAAATCGTAATCTTTGATATGGACGGTACGCTGATAGATTCGAAAAAAGATATTACTATTTCTGTAAACTATGTACGCCGTGTCAATCATAATCTGCCTCCGTTAAGTGAAGAGTTTATTGTCGACGCCATTAACATGCACCAAAGAAATCTGGCAAAACTCTTTTATGAGACAGAAGTTTACGAGAGACGTGATAAAAAACTTTTTGAAGAGCACTATAAGCAGCAGTGTATTGAACATCCTTACCTTTATGATGGTGTCGAAGAAGTGCTGCTTACGTTACAAAAAAATGGTGTAAAGATGTCTGTTGCTACCAATGCTCCGACACTCTTTGCACAAACGATGCTTGAACATCTCCAAGTTGCAAAACTTTTTGATCTTATTGTCGGTGCAGATAGGGTCAAGGCCTCAAAACCAAATCCAGATATGCTGCACTACATTCTTGACTTCTATGGTTTTGACGCACAAAAAGATAAAGCATGGATGATAGGCGATAACTCAAAGGACATTGAGAGTGCAAAAAATGCCGGTATTGAAGCGGTATTTGCCGCGTGGGGTTTTTCAGCCCATGACACGCATACAAAGATTGCAAAACATCCAAAAGAGCTGCTCGATATCGTTTTATAAAAAATTATGATAAAATAAGTTCATATTTGATATAGACTTACTGATAGCTTTTGTTTTTATGGCTCTTTTGTTTTTGAGACATGTAGCAATTCTAAAAAAACCAAATAAGATTAATTATGCTCCTTTAATGATAGCTATCGGTGCTATTGCGGCACTTGTGCATTTTGTCATACATCCTGATCCATCGAATATTGTACTGCTCTTGCGCGAGTCGCTTATGCCGCTTTTGGCTGCAATGATACTCTATATCATTATGAATATCCTCAATCAGACAAAAGAGTCACAAAGTGCAAAACTGCATGATGAATTCACACAAGTACTTGTGCAGGAGATAACGCAACTAAAGAAATTTATTTTAGAACTTGAAGCACGTATGACAGAGTACTCTGAATCTGACAGACGTACGCAACTTGAGATACAGGAAAAATTTACATCAGATGTACAGGCACTTGAAGCGATTTTGGCGAATCAAACAGAATTTGCCAAGAAGTTTGACACTCTTGAGGAGTGGCATGAGAGCGTGACGAAATCTTTTGCTTATTTTAGTGAAGTGCAGCTGCCAGAACTTGACAATATCGTTCATAAACACATAGATATACTGCGTCTTGCCGAGCAGGAGCATTATAACAAGCTCACGCAGTTACTCGAAAAAGCAGGTGAGAGCCGTTGTGATATCGCTGAAGATATTGAACTGCTCAAAAGCAGTTTAGCCTCCATGAAAGAGCTCTCTGAGAGCGTCGCAAAAACAATAGTAGAAAAAACATTTGCAAAGTTTACGACCGTCACGCAAGAGTTTGAAGCACAGATAATGTCGCTTAAACTACATACTGAAGGTATAAAAACCACACTCTATGAAGATGAAAGTGTTTTAAGTAACATACGCACGCAGAGCGAGATGATAATGAAACAGATGCTACTCTCTGCAAATAAAATGGATGAGCTGCAACAACAGACGAGTTCACTCTCCAAGGTTTCTTTGGAAATAAAAGAGCTTGTGGATGATATAGAAAAAATAAAAGCCGACTATGTTAAATCACAGGCACAGCTCACGCAGCTCTCTAACAGCCTGCATAGTTTAAAAGATGAAAATTTCCAAGCCATGGAAGAAAAGATAGAGGCACTGAGTGCAGCACTCTCTACAAAGATAGATGAAGCTGTACAAAAGCTCTATGAACATTACCATATAGCAAATGAAAACATTACAGAGAGTGTGAAGATCATGGCAAAAAAAGCGCAACTGCAAAAAGGCTATACTGAGTTGGATGATTAAGTTACTATATGTTAAAATTAATACATGAAAAAATCATATAATATTTTTTATACTCTATTTTTTGTCTCTGCGAGTTTATTTGGGTTTACATATGAGGGAGAGTATGCAGAATCTGATTTTTATGAAGGAAAATATGACAAAATAGTTCGATTTGCACCAATCTCTTTTGCCAAAAATTCGGAAGATGAAAATCTCTCACATAAGTTGCAGCGTGTCATTGGTACAATAAAACAAGAGATAGCAGACCCGACAGCAAAGGTCTCTATAACAGTTGTAGGGTACAGTGAGCCTAGAAAATCAAAACAAAAAGCAGTTGATGCGAGTCGTCATTATGTTCAGCTGGTCACGCAGCTATTGCATGAGAACAATATAAGCCAATCTTACATCTATCAGTATGCAGAGGGGGATAGAGAAGCATGCTCTACAATGATGAGACAGAAGCTTCCAAAGCATTGTCCAACAGAGTGAACGTCAACATGTATGTCAACTATCTCACTGACAATGATAAAGACGGTGTCTACTCTGACAAAGATAAATGTCCCAATACACCTCAAAATACTATAGTGGATGCAAACGGTTGTAAAGCAAAAAATATATTTGTTCTTGTAAAGGGACATAAAAACAACACTGCCATAGAAGTTTCAAATGATGCCGGCAGTGTGACTATTGATTCTTTTGATGAAGTAACACTCATTAGTTCTAAAAAAAGCGCTCCGACACAACCAAAAAAAGTATCAAAAAAGAAGCTTGAAAAAGTTTTCAATGACATTGTGAGTGCTCTGGTTGTTTACCAGCATTACGTTTTTTATTTTGATGCGACGAATCTGCTTGAAAATTCAAAAAAAGAGCTAAGCAATATGCTTATAAAGATCGCAAAGGTAAAAGAGCCTATTATTAAGATCATCGGGCATACAGATACACGTGGCAGCAGCAGTTATAATTATCAGCTTGGCCTCACGCGTGCCAATGAGATCAAAAAGTTCATACTCCAGTCTAAGATACAAGCGTTGAAGATCGATGCCATGTCGTATGGAGAGAATAATCTGGTTGTAAAAACAGCTGACAATGTCGATGAAAAAAGAAACAGAAGGGTGGAAGTATTTATACATTAAGATCACGAACGATATTTTTATATATTTTAATTTCGCTTTTTATTTTTGTAAATCACTACTTTTTGTATAAAAGTGATTTTGTCAAGTTTACAGACTATAAAATATATGATCTTATCTCATCAGATGTATTTTTAGCCAAGCATCAGCTAGAACATTCGCATGCGGTTGTTGTGGATATAGATGAACGAAGTATCAATGCTTTTGGACAATAGCCATGGCCAAGAGTTATTTTGGCAGATCTTGTTGCCAAGATAGAGAAACTTGAAGCTGCCGGAGTTGGTATTGATATTATCTTTCCTGAAAAAGACAGAACCTCTCCTACTGAGATTGCACGGTTTTATAAGCAGTTCTTTGCAATTGAAGATTTTATGCAGCAAATACCGGCTCCACTGAGAGATAACGATGCACTTTTTTCAAATGTTTTGCAGCAGACAGCTACGACAATGGGAGTATATCTGAGTAATAATCCTCTCTCTCAAAAAGAGTGCAGTGCAATCAGTTTTGTACCTATAGATACAGAGCAGTTGGAACTTAAAAAATACCAATACGCTCTGTGTAATGTCAATACACTTCATTCATCTGCAAAGTATGAGGGGTATGTAAACAGTTCTGTTGATGCCAGATGGTGTATTGCGTCGTGTTGCACTATTTAGTGTGTATAAAAAGAAGATCGTACCAAGTTTTGCATTGGCGATGCTGCTTAACATTGACAGTAATTTACAGCAGCCGGAAGCTACACGCTTTAAGATACTTAACGAAACAATACGAACAGATACGAAAACAAACCTTCTTTTAAACCTGTATGAAGATGAATGGTACCGTAAAGTGTCCGCTATTGATATGCTAAAAGGGAATGTTGCAGCAGAGATGTTGCGTGGAAAAATTGCAATCATTGGCTCATCTGCAGTAGGTCTTCACGATCAGATTATTGTTAAGGCGGTAAGAAGATAATAGGTGCAAAAGTGCATGTGACACTTCTGGATAATATTCTCAATCATGAATATTTTGTGCAGCCGGATTTTTATAAAATTGTGAACATATTTATATCCTTAGGAGCGACACTGCTGCTCTTTTTCCTTCTGATAACCAACAGAAATACATCTATTCTTCTGCTCTTTTTTAGTGCATTGCTTCTTGCCGTAACAGCCAGTTATATTTTCATCTATAAAGGCACATATATCTCTATTGGCTATTTTTTGCTGCCTTTTTTCATTCACTTCTTTATGGTGAGTTTTTTATATATTATTATTGATGCCTATGAGCGCAATAAGTTTGTATTGGAGTTGAACAAATCTCATGTCGCTTTACTTGACAGCATGGTGCATGTAGCAGAAGTACATGACATCGAGACAGGTGCGCACATTGCAGATAAAGACGCTTGTCAAGTACAGAGCGAATAGATTTTACTTTTATGCATATATTCGCAATGAATTAAAACCTCTCCAAGATGAAATCTCAAGAAACAATCCAAATGCTTATAAATCC
>VCAX01000054.1 GCA_013607665.1 Campylobacterota bacterium
GACGTGAGGAATTAACACTCTTTGGAGAGTGTAGTTTTAAGGCTAAAAGAGTTTTGGTTGTGGATGATATCGCAGACAGTGGTGAGACACTGCGTTTTATAATGGAGTACCTTGCAAAGAATTTTCCAAATATAGAGTTCAAGTCAGCTACACTTTTTTACAAAAGTACCTCTTGCTATGAACCGGATTTTTGGATAAATGAGGCCAATGCATGGATAGAGTTCTTTTGGGAGAAAGATTTTATTTAGTTTTGTGATAGCTGTGTGTTTGCGTGAAGTCTGTGTCGTAGATATACGCCGCTATCTCCTCTAAAACATCTTTCTCATATGCCAGCTGCGGCATCAGCTCATACTTCGCGATGGCATCTTGCATGATTGATTTTTCGGCCGAGGGACTATGCACCCACTCTGAGAGGTATTTTACAAAATCTTTTTTGATTGGAAATGCGTCTTTGTATCTTTGTCTCACTTCTATGATAGCGGGAGCAGATTTGCTCTCTAGTTCGTAATGACAGGTAACACAGTTACCGTGAAAGAGCAGGGCTCCCATTTCATGAGAGGCAACGAGTGGAATAAAAGTACAAAAGAGGAGAAAGAACTTTTTCATAAAATTATGCTTCCCGCGTTTTTTTAATCATTTCATAGGCCTGATTGATCTCTTGTGTTTTCTCTGTTGCTTCTTTGATGTAGGCTTCACTTTTACCTTGTGATTTGATGATGTCAGGGTGATACTGGTGCACAAGTTTTCTGTAGGCTTTTTTAATCGTTGCCATATCATCTTCAGCAGATACACCAAGCAGTTTGTAAGCATCTTCAAGAGAGGCTTTTGGCTGCACATTTTGCATCATCTGCTCAAACTGATCGAAAATTGCATGGTAGGCCTGTGGATCGAACTGCATTGTCTCGGCAATAAGTGCGAGAATCTTCTCTTCACTCTTGCTTACTTCGCCATCTGCAAATGCAAGCTGTATAAGAAACTGCATAAACTGCTGTTGCATCGCTTGTGAGCGTTTTGTTGCGTGAGAGAGGGTATGTGCAAGATGTTCGATATTGTCAGTTCTGTTCTTCTCTTCGTTAAAAATCTCTTTTAGGATCGCTTTTGTCTTGACGGGCTCTGGAAAGACGCTTGCGATATCATCGAGCATATTGGAGATAAGTTCTGCTTCGAGTGCATCGACACGTCCGTCAGCTTTGGCGACTTTAGCACAGAGTGCGACAAAGAGCCCGAGTTCACTTCGCTGCAGTGACTCTTTTGAGACAGAGAAGTCTTTAAAGGCTTCTTTTGAATAGGTTTCATACTTTGCATAGCTTTTAAAAACATAGTAAAAAACAGCACCGAGAATAGCAAAAAGTATAATATTTCCCATTGGGATTCCTTCGAAATAAATTAAATTTTTATGTTATTATACTGATGAAAAGAAAATAAAAAGCAAGGAGTTTATCATGGCAAAAGTAGTAAGTGACACTGCCCGAAAAGATTTCCTGGGATTTGAGTTGAGTGGGATTGTGACGGCGGAGGATTATGAAAAAACATTGATTCCTGCTGTACAAGAGAAACTAAAATCAACTGAGAAGCTCAGAGTGCTGTATCATGTAAAAGAGGATTTTGACTCTTATGAGCTCAAAGCGATGTTTGATGATGCAAAAGCAGGCGTGGAGTTTTGGAACAATTGGGAAAAAATTGCTGTTGTGAGTGATGTTTCATGGATAATTGACGCTGTTAAGATATTTTTTAGAAATATTGCCGGTGTTTTCTTGGTTGGAATGGCCGTGCTCAAAAAGCCGATGCAGCATGTCGGAGGCAAGCCGTTTTTACTCTTTTTTCGCGGTTTTATGGGCTTTGTGGCGCTGCTTGCTTTTTTTTATAACATAGCACATATTTCTCTTGGTGATGCGATGACCTACTCTAAAACTTCCCCTATCTTTACAGCGATTTTTGCCTGGCTCTTCTTGCATGAAAAGTTAAGTGTGAAGGCATGGATGGCTGTTTTTGTCGGTTTTGTCGGCATTGTCTTCATCACGCAGCCAAGCGGTTTTGGGTTTAGCAAATATGACTGGCTTGGAATATTCTCAGGTGTCGGTGCCGCACTTGCCTATACCTCTGTGCGTGAGCTTAAACAGTACTATGACACGCGTGCGATAGTACTCTCTTTTATGGGTGTAGGTACTGTCGGTCCGCTTGTTCTCTTTTTTATCTCACCTTATGTCGATGCACCAGAACTCGATTTTATGTTGGCAAAAGCATATGGAGAGACAAAAGCAGGCATAGTAGGTGCTGTGAGTTACACAAATATCTTCTTCTCCATCATCGTTGGACTTTTTTTAGGCGATGCCCTGCCAAGTTTGAGTACAAGCTTTGGTATCTTGCTGATTGTCGCAGCAGGGATTATGGTAGCAAGAGATAAATAAGTACGCATTAAACCAAACAAGGTATAATAAGCTATATTTTTTACAAGGCAATACCAATGGTACTTTTAAGTGGACCGTGTGTGATAGAGAGTGAAGAGAATATCTTCAAAATAGCTCAAGAGTTGGAGCAGTATCATAACGACGCGTTGATAGATTTTTATTTTAAAGCGAGTTTTGACAAGGCAAATCGTACATCTTTGGAGTCCTTTCGTGGGCTTGGGATGGATGAAGGGCTTCGTATCTTACAAAAGGTCAAAGATGATTTTGGCTATAAGGTGGTGACAGATGTGCATGAGTCTCAGCAAGTGAGTGCCGTGGCTGAGGTTGTCGATATGCTGCAAATTCCAGCATTTTTATGTCGTCAAACCGATCTGCTTGTAGCATGTGCTAAAACAGAGTGTAAGATAAACATTAAAAAAGGGCAGTTCTTAGATGCCAATGCAATGCAATATCCGCTCTTAAAAGCGCTCCAAACACGTGGTTGCTCTGAAGCGACATATGAGAACTCACAAAAACACGGAGTATATCTTTGTGAACGCGGCAATACTTTCGGCTATGGCAACTTGGTTGTCGATATGAGAAATCTGGTACTGATGCGTGAGTTCGCACCGGTTATCTTTGATGCAACACATTCCGTGCAACGTCCCACAGCAGAGAACGGTAAAACCGGAGGAGACAGCTCAATGGTTCAGTATCTTGCAAGGGCTGCTGCAGCTGTTGGTGTTGACGGCTTCTTCTTTGAGACACACTTTGACCCGAGTATTGCACTCTCAGATGGTCCAAATATGATAAAACTTGATGAGCTCGATGCTCTCATAGCAAAAATCAAAAAAATTCAAGAAATAAACTAAACATAAAGGAAAAAAATGAAACTTATTGAAGGTAAATTAAAAGTAGTAAACGGTAAAAAGATTGCCATAGTAAGTACACGCTGGAATCACTTCATCGTAGACAGACTTGTAGAGGGTGCAAAAGATGCTTTTGACAGACATGGCGGAAATGCGGAGGATTTGACACATATTTTAGTGCCAGGTGCATTTGAGCTTCCGATGATTGTCGATCAGCTGCTCTCTAGTGGTAAGTACGATGCTATCTGTGCGCTTGGTGCGGTTATTCGCGGAAGCACTCCTCACTTTGACTATGTTGCAGCAGAGGCGACAAAAGGGATCGCTTCTATGAATCTAAAATACCAAAAACCGGTAAGTTTTGGACTCCTTACAACAGATACAATCGAGCAGGCAATCGAGCGTGCAGGAACAAAAGCAGGAAATAAAGGCTTTGAAGCGATGACGACTGTTGTTGAGATGCTAGACCTTTACGAGGCACTCTAAATGGCAACAAGACATCACGCAAGAATGGCTGTTGTCAGCCTGCTGTATGCTTTTGATTTAGGAAATGGTAACACTTCTGAACATACGACAGAGATTTTAGAAGAGAAGAAGATCCGTAATAAGCAACGCGATTTTGCACTTGATCTCTATGAAGGTGTTATGGGACATCTTGAAGAGATTGATAAGGCGATTGTAGCGCATCTTAAAGATTGGGATTTTGAGCGTTTGGGTGCCATAGAGCGTGCGACACTGCGTTTAGCCGCTTATGAGATACTCTTTGGTGAACTTGATTCTGCTGTTGTCATCAATGAAGCAGTCGAGATTACAAAAGCCTTTGGAACAGAGCAGTCTCCGAAATTTATCAATGGTGTTTTAGACACAATCGCTAAAGATAAAAAGTAGCTTGCAGTGAAAAAATTAGTTCTTTTTGTCACGCTTTTTAGCTCTGCGCTTTTTGGTGCTGTGAACTATCATGAGACAAATAACTGCCTGAAGTGTCATGGGGGCATTGAGCATATTCGCGAGCCTCATACAGGTATGGCAAAAGCTATTACAAAAAAAGCAGCCGAGGCTGGTTATGCAAAAAACAGCTGTATCGTCTGTCACGGCGGTAATCCTGCAACAAAGCATAAAAGCAAAGCACATAAAGGAACTATAAAATATTTTATACAACATGAAGGACCAAAAGAGTTCTATCCGGCTCCGGGAAGCCCTTGGATAAATAAAAATACTTGTGGCATGTGTCATAAAGAGCAGGTTGCAGCGCAGTTTAGCAATCTGATGATGACAGAACAGGGCAAAATTCATGGTGTGCTTTACAGCTTCGGCGGACTTGAGGGCTATGAACATACTATGGCAAATTATGATGCCAAAAATCCGAGTGATCCTCACGCAAGACTTGGAAAGAAGATATATAAAGAGTATATGCAAAAACTCGCAAAACTCAATCCTCAAGTTTATCCAAAAGCAAATACAGAGATTCCAAAGGCACCGACTGCCGAGGAGGTGACTAAACATCCTGAACTCGCAGCCTATACCTATCTGAGAAATCAGTGTCTGCGCTGCCATACAGGCGGTAAAGGGCGTCAAAAACGGGGAGATTATAGAGGGATAGGATGTGCATCGTGTCACATACCTTACTCAAACAGCGGTTTTTATGAGGGTGGTGACAAAACCATTCCGTATAACAAAGCAGGGCATCTTTTGGTGCATGCAATACAAGCCTCACGTAACTCGGTGGTGCATGTAAATGACATCAACTATACAGGTATTCCGACAAAAACCTGCTCTACCTGCCATAATCGTGGAAAACGAATTGGCGTGAGCTATGAAGGGATGATGGAGACGAAATACAATCCGACTTTTGATGCACATGGTAATTCACAGCCAAAACTGCACACGAAAAACTATATCCATTTAAAAGATGACATCCACAGAAAAAAAGGGATGCTCTGTCAGGATTGCCATACTACGCGTGATCTGCACGGTGACGGTTTTATAAGCGGTGCAACGCTTGGAGCTGTTGAGATAGAGTGTCAAGACTGCCATGGAACGACGAAACGTTATCCGTGGGAGCTGCCACTTGGCTACAGTGACGAGTTTGCTACAAAGCCGGCAGAGGGGAAGGCCAGAGGTGTAAGCAGAACATTGGCAAAATATTTGTCAAAAGGGACACACTATAAAGCAGAAGATGGTTATCTCTTAACTGCTCGTGGCAATCCTTACAAAAATGTTGTTCGTAAAGGCAATGATGTCATTGTGCATCTAGCAAGTGGAAAAGATATTACACTGCATCCGCTGAAAAAACTCAAAGAAGAGGAAAAGATATCCAAACAAGGTCTTGTGGCGATGGATCAGATAAGTGCACACAATGACAAAATGGAGTGTTACACCTGTCATGATACCTGGGTACCACAGTGTTATGGCTGCCATGTGAAAGTGGATTACTCAAAAGGGAAAAAAAGTGTAGATTGGCTAGCATCTGCACATGACCATGATCTGCATGGAACAACGGCGCAAATGCGTGGTACACTTAAAGAGCATCTTATCGATGGAAAGGTGACAGAGACACGAAGTTATTTGCGTTGGGAAGACCCACCACTTATTCAAAATGGCGAAGGAAGGGTTTCTCCGGCGATGCCGGGTTGTCAAGTTGTTATTACCGTCATTGGCAAAGATGGTAAAGCAGTGCAGCAAAACCATGTCAATATGATGCCGGATTATAAGCATCCAGATTCAAATAAAACATTGCCAGGTATTGTGATGGCGGCTGTGCATTCGCATACGGTGCAAAAAGAGGCACGTGCATGTGAGAGCTGTCATACAAATCCAAAAGCTATGGGTTATGGTATAGAGGGTGGAAAACTTTTTAGTAACCAGACACAGGATTGGAATGTGGGACTGAAAACTGCCGATGGCAAGATGATAGCAAAAAAATTCACAATCCAAAAACCACGTATTGATAATTTTGGTATTGATTGGAGTCGCATTGTCGATGAGAATGGAACATTGCTGCAAACGGTCGATACTCATTGGAACTTGGCAACTGCACTCTCAAATGAGCAAAGAAACAAGCTTGATCGTCGCGGTGTCTGCCTCTCCTGTCATAAAGATATTCCCGAAGGAAATTTGGCAGTCTCTGCAATGACGCATATTGCGCAGATGGCTGATGTGACCATAGATAATAAAGAGCATCAAACTATTTTAAATAAAATGCTCAATTTGAGTGCATGGCTGCAGATTTCAGGAACACTCTTTTTTGGAGTGCTGCTGCTTTATGTTATATATAGAAAATTTGTAAAAAAGAAGTCGATTAACCCGATGCATAAAGGATGGAAATAATGAAAAAGATCATACTCGTGGCCATAATGAGCATAACGCTTTTTGCCAACGATATCATTGTTAAAGAGAGCCATTGTGGTTTTCATAAAACAGTGCAGCATATTAAAGATATCGTAACAGATAAAGGCTTGCATCTGTTTGCAATTATCAACCACAGCGGCAATGCTGAATCTATAGGGATGAAGCTCAATGAATCGAAAATGATTGTTTTTGGCAACGCAAAACTGGGAACTGCTTTGATGCAGCAGGATATGACTGTAGGATTGGATCTTCCGCTTAGAATTCTTGTTTTTCGTGATACAGACGGCAAAGTGAAAATGGCTTACAGGGATGGATCATGGATAGCAAATCATCACCTTTTAAATGCGAATAAAAAGATTATGAAGGTCAATAAAGCAATGGATAATATAACGACGAAAGCGGGACAATGCGAGAGAGACTAACTAAAAAACAAGCACTTAATCTTATACACAATGCAGATCTCAAAGAGCTGGGACGATTGGCATCGCAGAGAAAGAAAGAGCTGCATCCAAAGGGCATTACGACCTTTGTCATTGACAGAAACATTAACTACACCAATATTTGCTGGGTAGATTGTAAGTTCTGTGCTTTTTACAGACATGAAAAAGATGCCGATGCCTATGTGCTTACTTTTGATGAGATCGATGAAAAAATAGATGAACTTTTAGAGATTGGCGGCACGCAGATACTCTTTCAAGGCGGTGTGCATCCAAAGCTCAAAATCGAGTGGTATGAGGATCTGGTAGAACATATCCATCAGAAATATCCGACAATTACCATTCACGGATTTAGCTCCATTGAGATAGATTTCATCGCTAAGGTCTCACGCATCTCAGTTGAAGAGGTGCTTGAGCGTCTTAAAGCAAAAGGGCTTGCTTCCATTCCGGGTGCAGGCGCAGAGATACTCTCAGACAAAGTGCGTGACATCATAGCACCGAAGAAGATAGACTCCGATGTCTGGATAGACATCCATAGAAAAGCGCATGAGCTTGGCATTATGAGTACGGCTACGATGATGTATGGCACGGTTGAGAGTGATGAAGACATTATAGATCATTTGGATATGGTGCGTTCTTTGCAGGATGAGACAGGTGGTTTTCGCGCTTTCATTATGTGGAGCTTTCAAGGTAAAAACACGGCACTTCTGGAGCAGATTTCAGACATGGAGAAACCTTCATCCAACCGCTACTTAAGACTTTTAGCTGTGGCACGTTTATATCTTGATAATGTACCGAATATTCAGAGTTCATGGGTCACGCAAGGGCCTTATATTGGGCAGATGGCACTGCGTTTCGGTGCTAATGACTTGGGCAGCACGATGATGGAAGAGAATGTTGTCAGCTCTGCCGGAGCTGCATATGCCATGGCAAAAGATGAGATGGTGCATCTTATTAAAGATATTGGTGAGATACCGGCTGTGAGAAATACGGCGTATGAGACTTTAGAGATATTTGATTAAAATGAGAAAGATATTTATAACAATTTTATTGATAGGACAGGTTGTAATGGCAGCAAAAATAGAGAGCATTGAAGTAAAAGGGATAACAATTCCTTTGATCTTTGAAGAGGATAAGCGACTTCCTTTAGTAAACACACAAATCGTTTTTACAAACAGCGGTAGTATAACAGATACAAAAAAAGCGGGACTTGCGAAATTTTCGGCAAAGATGCTTAATGAGGGCTCTTTAAAGATGGGAGCAAACGGTTTTGCAAAGATGCTGGAGTCTAAAGCGATTCATATCTCGGCATCGACCGGCAGTGAGACCTTTGTCATAGAGATGGGTTCACTTAAAGAGCAGTTTAAAGCGAGTGCGAAGTATCTTAAGATGCTTCTTAAAGAGCCAAACTTTACAGAGCGCTCACTACAAAAAGTAAAAACTATGACTATGGGTGCCATCTCACGCAAAGAGAATGATTATGATTATGTGGCTTCCAATGCCTTAAAAAAACTGCTGTTTGACGGCACTGTTTTAGCACAGCCAGCAGCCGGAACACTCAAAAGTGTAGAGAGCATTAGTCTTGATGATGTAAAAAGCTTTGTAAAAAAACATCTTGTGCTCTCTCGTGCCATAGTGGTTGTTGGCGGTGATGTGGAGATAGAAGATGTAAAAAAAGAGCTGACAAAAGTACTTAAACTCCTGTCAAAAGGAAAAGCAGAGCCACTGCCGCATTTTAGTGCAAGTGCAGATGCCAAAACAGATGTGCTAAAGCGTGAGACAGAGCAGGCGTATATCTATTTTGGTTCTCCGTATAATATGGCTGTGAGTGATGAGGATTACTACAAGGCGCGTGTTGCGACATTTATCTTGGGTACGGGTGGCTTTGGCAGTCGTTTGATGGAAGAGATTCGTGTCAAACGTGGGCTTGCCTACTCAGCCTATGCACGTGTGCATGTAAGTAAATCAGTAAGCTATTTTAACGGCTACCTGCAGACAAAGATAGAGTCTCAAGATGAGGCAAAAGCAACAGTAAAAGAGGTCATAGCAAAATTTGTAAAAGAGGGCGTCACACAGGCTGAACTTGAGCAGACAAAGAAATTTTTACTCGGAAGCGAACCACTGCGTGTAGAGACAATGAGCCAAAGACTCAACCGAACTTTTATGGATTACTACAAAGGTTTTGCGCTCAATCATTCCCAAAAAGAGCTTGAGAAGATTAAAGATCTAAAACTTGAAGATCTTAATGAGTTTATCAAAAAGCATAAAGAGATACTTGAGCTAAGTTTTGCGATAGTGACGAAGTAAGTTTGAATGGTGGGTGATGGTTGACGATAAT
>VCAX01000055.1 GCA_013607665.1 Campylobacterota bacterium
TATGAGTATGAATATTATGATTTACAAGGGTAATTTCCAATATGGGGTAGTGGATTTGTTTGTAAGTGAAATGACAGAAGCATTTGAAGCAGCAGGTGATAGTACTTATCTTGTCGATTTAACACAAGATTCTTATTTGGAACAGATAGCCGCTGTTCTAGCCTCCAATAAGATAGATTGTGTGATTGGATTTAATGGTATCGGATCAAATATAGAGGTTGATGGACAATCTTTGTATGATGCTATCAACACAAATTATCTTGCTGTTTATATAGATCATCCTGCATATCATGTGATGCGTATCATTAATCCTATGAGAAACCATCTTGTTTCTTGTATAGATGAAGCGCATCTCTCTTATATTGAAGAGATATTACCTACGAACTATAAGATCAATTTTTTTCTCCCTCACGCAGGTTTAAAAAGTAGTAGTCACAAAATAGAGGATATTGAAGAATATAAGCAATTAAAAAGTATCGATCTTCTTTTTAGCGGAACATATTTTCAAATATCTCAGAAGCCGTGGCAAGATGTTGTTGATGCACCGCATGATTTGATTGATGAAGTTATTGAACGATTGATTTATGGAGACTACTTGAGTGCACATGAAGTTTTTAATGATGTGTTTAATAGTGCGAACATTAAATTTTCACAGGCAACAAAAGCACAGTTATCAAATCTTCTTGTAGAGATATTATCTTATGTTAGAGCTTATAATAGAAATCTATTAATTGAGAAGTTATTAAAATGTGGAATGAAGATCACGGTTTGTGGTAATGGATGGGAGAGTTTGGCAAAAAAATATAAAAACCTTGACTACAAAGGTGCACTTAATATTGAAGATGTTATTACATTGACACAAAAAGCAAAAGTTTGTATCCATGCCTATACAAACCTTACAAGAGGTACGCATGAGCGAATTTTTACTGCAATGCTTAACTATAGTGTTGTCTTTACGGATAGAAGCAGTTATCTAGATAAATATTATAGTGATGATGCGAGTCTGCTTTACTATAATATTAAAACACTTGATAGAGATATAAAAAGACTACAAGAATACCTTTTAAATGATGTAAAAGTATTTAAAATAGCATCATCTGCGTATGATATTACAAACAAGAATCATTTATGGATACATAGAGTTCAAAAAATAAAAAATATCATTACAATTTCTATGATGGCAGATAAATAATAAAAAAATAATATTTTTCTAAAGTTATTTTTGGAAGTGACGATATTGTTACAGTCTGAGGCAAGGAAGCCAAAAGATAAAACAAAAAACAAAGAGCGATAGGCTCTTCCATAGAAAAGGATTTATTATGGGTTTTAGAATTAACACAAACATTGGTGCTATGAACGCACACCGTAACGCAACTATGAATAACATCGGACTAGATAAAAGTCTTAATGCACTCTCTTCAGGTTTAAGAATCAATAGAGCAGCGGATGATTCAGCAGGTCTTGCTATTGCCAATAAACTTTCAGCACAGTCTCAAGGTCTTGGTCAGGCTATTAGAAATGCGAATGACGGTGTTGGCCTTATTCAAACAGCTGACGGCGCGCTAGAAGAGTATGGGAATATTATTCAGCGTATTCGTGTTCTTGCGGTAGAAGCTGCCAATGATACGCAAGATGTTCAATCTCGTTCATACATTCAAAAAGAGGTAAACAGTCTTATATCTGAGGCTGACCAAATTAAAACAAGTACAACATTTAATGATAAAGGGCTTCTCAACGGTAGTAGTGCGTCATTAAAAATGCAAGTTGGACATAAAGCAGCAGATCAGATTACAGTTGCTATTGCTGATGTTGGTGCATTTGGTGCAGTAGATGTTAGTACACAAGCAGCGGCTACAACTGCTATTGGTACAATGGATGCTAAAATTATTGCAAACAATAATGCCCGTGCAGAACTTGGTGCGGATCAAAATCAACTTGAGTCTGTTATCAGAAATATCTCTGTTACGCAAGTAAATGTTGCTGCTGCAGAGTCACAGATTCGTGATGTTGATTTTGCTGCAGAGTCTGCAAACTTTGCAAAACATAACATCTTGGCGCAGTCAGGTTCATATGCAATGAGTCAGGCAAATGCTGTTCAACAAAATGTACTTAGACTCCTTCAGTAGGGGTGTTTTTGTATACCTTTTAAACTCAAGCTTTCGCTTGAGTTTAAGAGTCAATTGCTCTTTGTAGCTCTTCTTCGTAATATTCTTCGATTTCAAGCAAAACTTTTGTCAACTCATTATTTATGTGTTTCATATGTTCTTTATGATTGTTGAGTTCTTTGGTATTTAAAAGATCAAAGATATAAGTGACGATATAGTTAAAATAGTAGAAATAAACCATACTCAAATCATATCGTTTACCATTTTTCTTGGCAAGTAGAGAATCAATAAAGAGAATGAATCTCTTTTTATACTCCTCTGTACTGGAGTTTATTTTTTTGTTTTGATATCTTTGTATAATCTCTTTCATCTCTTTTGCATGAATTATTCTTGTCTTAATATTGGAGTGTTCAACTTCGTTCATGCCGATTTCTGATTTACTTTGAAATTCTTCTATAAGTGCTTGCTGCAGAGCAGATTTGTTAATATTTTGGAATGTATTTGTAGGAATTGTCTCAACTTTTGTTGGATTTGTATGATTGAAAAAGGCTCCATCATTTAAATTGTATATAGACTGTGTAGCGTCTTTATCTTCATTTAAAAATCTGTTGATAGCATTGATGGATGATATGAAACTGCTTGTTGTGACAACATTTTCTCGCAAATTCCCTTTTACACTCAGTGTACTGTTTGCAAACGTAAAGGTATCTTGGATTTCGTCATTTTGTGTGAGGTCTAGTTTTTTTGATTGTATGTGTGTATTTGCATGTGTTTCCCCTGTCGTTTGGTTGAGAGCTAAATCTAAGCCCATGAGATAAATCTCCTTTGATCCAAAACGCAAGAGCAAATCAATGGTTTGAGAGCCAACACAAGGCGCAACGATAGAGCCAAAATTCTCTTTGTATTGCGTGAGATTTTGATATATAAAGAGTTTGTCTGTATTGACTCTTTCTATATGTTCTTGGGTTACGGAAGCGGAAAATATGCAAAGGGTATTTTGTAAAAAAGTTTTTGATTTCAGATTGTCAAAATGTACTAAACTTGCCTCAAAACCATCGATATGTGTCACGATATCGGGTGTGATATTGTATTTTTCAAGTAGCGATAAAGCCGCTGAAACAGCAACGAGAATAAATTTTTCCTTATTGTGTTGAAGCCACTCGATGTTATTTTGCAAAGATGGGCCAGCAGCAATCATAAGTACAGGTTTTGTGCTGAATTCTGTGTTGTGCCACTTATTGGCGATATTTATAAACGGATAATTATGTTTAAGGTGTGAGAGTGGTTTGAGGTATTGCTGTAGTAGAGCTGTATATGTAAAAGTGAGATGCTCTTGTGATGCAATGATGGACTGTATCTGTTTAAATTTTATCTCTTTATGATAAGGTAAATGAAAAAATTTAATATAGTGATTATCAACATAAAATTCACTTAGAAAATCAGAAACAATATCTTGATAATCTTCATCATCAAAAATCCAAAAGTATAATTTCGATCCTGTAGCGAGTTTTGCATAGTTAAGTGTAAATAAGGAGAGGCGAAAAAGTTCTAGGTCATCTTCAATGATGAGATAGGCTTTTGCTTTTATCTTTTTGTGAACAGTTTCAATGTGTAAACCGAGTCCTGTACCAAGAAAAACGAATTTTTGAATTTTTTTCATGGTAGTAGATTTTTTAGAGGCATATTTATTGACATAATCTACAATGGGAATTATGCCATAGTAGGCACTACAAGAGACATCTTTTGCGCCATAGTGTTTTATATCTGCTTCTGTAAATTCTCTGTAAAAAAAAGTTTCAAACACATTTTCATTTTTTTTATAGTTCACGCTCTTTGCAATTACATTGGCACTCTCTATACTGTTTTGGTTATACAGATATTTTCCACTCTCTTTTTCACAGAGATCAAAATAGCCATCTTTGTACTCAAGGGCATATTTTTCTTTATAATATCCCTTGTCAATAGCTGTTTCAAGCGCAACAATTTGATCAAATATTTTTGGATGCTCATTTTGTAAGTAGTTGATGTTTTCTAGGTAGTTTTGTTGTATTTTTTTCTGTATATTATTCATACAGTTTCCTTATTTTAATATAGTTGGCAAAATCAAAATCCAATTGAGTGTCAATATCGATTGATCTATTCTGCGGCATTTTATAAGCATAAATGTTGTTGCTTAAAAAGAGACTCTTTTCTAAAAGAGCTTTCTTGGTGTTTACAATATAGATGGCTCCATTTAATCTGTAGTAAGAATGTAGCTCCTGACTTCTTTTGTTTTTTATTTCTGGGCGTAAAAAGTTTTGCATACTGTTATTTTCAGGGAGTGTATTTGCCCATAAAGGAGAGTGCTCCATTTGGCAAACACTAATGACGCCATCAGCCTTTTTTTGTATGAGTAGTTCTATGGCTTCATCAATATCTTGCGAACTGCGTAAAGGGCTAGTGGGCTGCAAAAGCACTGTAAAATCATATCTATTGTTCTGATTGTTAATGGTATGAATGATCACATCGATACTGCTAGTAGTGTCGCTTGCAAGTTCTTGAGGTCTTTGCAAGGTGTCAGCGCCATATTTTTTAGCGATTTTTAAAATTGTTGTATCATCACTTGTAACAAGAACCTTGTCTATGTATTTGCTTTGTAAACCTGCTTCTATGCTCCATGCTATGAGTGGTTTTCCCGCCAAATCGAGTATGTTTTTTTTTGGCAGTCGTTTTGAGCCGCCTCGTGCCGGGACAACAGCCAAAAAAGTTTTGCCATCAAGCATTAGAAAACCTCACTATATTCATTTTGTGCTCTCTCAAAATCACTCATTCGTCCAATATCAAGCCAATATTCGTGAATCGGGAAAGAGGCCGTTGTGAGTTCATCTTTGATGATAGCATCAAAAAGTGTTGGCATATCATAAAACTCGTTTTTTGGAATATACTCAAAAACCTGCGGTGAAAAGGTATAGATGCCGGCATTGACAAAAAATTTATGAATGGGTTTTTCTTCGATGGAAACGATACGACTTCCCTCTGTCTGTATAACACCATAAGGGACTTGATAGTCATATTCTCGCACACACATTGTTGCAACGGAGTGTTCCATCATGTGAAACTCTAAAAGATGTTCAAAGTTGACGTTTGTCAACAGATCCGCATTCATTACAAAAAATGGTTCCTGTGGGCGTTCTTTGATTAAAGAGAGTGCTCCTGCGGTTCCAAGGCGTTTTGTCTCTTCTATGTAGTCAATATTTACTCCTAGGGCACTGCCATCACCAAAATACTCTTTGATCATATCCGCTTTATAGTTCACACTAATCGTGATATTGACAAAACCATATTTTGCAAAGTTTTCAATAATGGTTTCTAAAATCGGTTTATTGCCAATTTTTAAAAGGGGTTTTGGCATATTTTCTGTTAAAGGGCGTAGTCGAGTCCCAAGTCCTCCTGCCATGAGTATAATTCTATTGTTTTTAGCATTTGTTTTGAGAAGGTTTGAGAGTTCTTCAAGTTTGACAAGCCGTCCTGCATCATCAACGATGGGGATTTGGTATATATGTTTGCGAAGTGCTTTTTGAATAATTAACTCTTTTGCATCGTTGATGTTTGCGAGCATAGGTTCTTTAAAATATAGACTTTCAATACTAGAATCTAAATCAAGACCATTTAGTAGACCCCTTCTTATATCTCCGTCACTGAGTGTTCCAATGACTTTTTCATTTGCATCTAATACAATAGCTATACGCATAGCACCTTTGTCTATAACATTGAGAGCCTCTTTAATGGTAGAGTTTTTTTTCAGTAAAATATCTTTATATTTAGTCATAAGATTTCCTTTAAAAGCATAAAACTTTCTGCAAATTCACATCCAACAGTAGCCCCTCGAAATGTTGCGAGTGCCTTGATATTCCGCTCACTTCTTGGGAATGGGTGTTCTGCCATCTCACTCTCGTAAACTTTCATAATTTTAAGTTTTTTATCCATAAAATCTGAGATGTCAACAAATACATTTGGAATGAAACTATTCTCTTTGGTGCTTGGAGCAAACTCTGTCTCACTAAGTGTTTCAATCATATATATTTTTTTATAAATGGATAGCGGAACGACTTTGTACAGCTATAACTAGCTTCAAATATTTGTCTATGATCACTATGAACATCACCCTTAAAAGGTAAATAAACTATATTTGGTTGGATTTCATTCATGATTTTAGAAATTTTTCCAATTAAATCACTCATGCTATACTCATCAACTCGCATAGTTTTTAATTGTAACCTTGAAACACTATTAAAATCATACAATTCACTAACTTTTTTTATCTCTTTATCTCTTCTTTTATAAAAGACGTCATTATTGTCAGTCTGTGTACAAATAAGCCAATGAATCTCATCACCATTTGCTTTATGTTTAAGTAATGTTCCCCCACACCCTAAAGTTTCATCATCTGGGTGAACTGCTACTACCAAAATTTTATTTCTACTCATAAATATTCTCCAACTTGTGGTAAAGTTGTAAAATCGTGTTCTAAGATTTTAATCGCTTTATCGTAACATTTTACCAAAATCGTGTTGTTATCTACTGCCAATACTTTTCCCGGTTCAATGTTTGGTAAATCACAATTAACTTCACAAACTTTCCAAACTTTTATCTCTTGCTTATTATACCAAAGATGTGCACCTATATAAGGTTTTGTAATCGATCGAATAAGGTTGTAGATGGCATAGCTACACATTCTAAAGTCAATCTCCCCATCAGGGTAGGAGCGTTTTCGCCAGATGTTTGCGAGTGTGCCATCTTGTTTTTGTGGTGTGTAGGTTTTGTTTTGTAGTTGCGGTAAAAATTTCTCTATCTGCTTTAGAGCGAGGTTTGTTACTTTTTTATAAAGAGAAGCTGCATCATCTTCGTAGTCGATAGCAAACTCTTTTTGTGAGAGTATATCCCCCTCATCAGCACCTTCATTCATAAAGAAAAAGGTTGAAGCACTCTTTTGTAGTCCCAAAGCCAATGCCCATATCAGCGGATGTCTTCCTTTGTTTTGCGGCAGTTTTGCCGGATGGTAGCCAACTATGCCAAGGGGAGGAATCGATAAAAGCTCTTTTTTAAGTAAAAACGACCATCCAAAACAAAAGATGATATCTGGCTGACGCTCTTTGATCCACTCAAGACTCTCTTTGGAGTTGATATCGGTAACGATTTTGCAAGGTATGTTGTTTGTTTCGCATAGAGGAGTTAGGTTGTTAAAGTCACTGTTAAACTCCGATTTTTCTTTTGTGCAGACACCGACAATGTCGGCATCTAATCCAATGAGTTTCTCCAAAGCCTTAAAAGAAAACTTAACACTTCCTATAAATAATATTTTCATAACTTTGTACCTTTAAGATCATAAAAACTTTTTTTGATGATATTTTGCAATGGAGTTGTTGCAAGTACTTCTTTGATCTTTTTGCTTGTGCCACCTTCTCCGTATGGATTTTTAACGGTTTTTAAACGCTCTTGAAACTCTTTGGAGTAGAGTGCATGAAATGCTTGAAGGATATGCTCTTTTTTCGGTTGGCAATCTATAACACTTTGTGCTTTGATGCGCCCTTTTTGCCTGTCTCCTATGTTGATCGTTGCTGTTTGAAAGGTTGGGGCTTCGATTAGTCCGCTTGAGCTGTTACCCACAACACCATCGACAAACTGCATGGCACTAAGGTATCGCAGTTGCCCCAAAGAGGTAAATGCAACCGCTTTGTCTTTGTTGTTTGCGACATAGGTATCGATCATCGTATTGATCACTCTGCCATCTGTGTCGCTGTTTGCTTTGGTAAAGATAATGTGGGTATCTTTGAGTGTATCTATGGCATCTAAGAGATTTGCAAACTGCTCTTTGGCAGTTGAATGCTCAAGTGTTACGGGGTGAAATGTAACAATGATATTGTGTTTGGCAAGTTGAAAGTCCAGAGACTTTTCCAGCTCCTCTTTCGAGAGCAGTGGAAGTTTTTTGATGTTGTCTATCCCAATGGCACCGACATTAAACACCCGCAAGGGATCTTCTCCAAGCTGAATCACTCTGTTTTTGTACTCATCGGTTGCGGTAAAATGCAGGTGAGCCATTTTGGTTATAGAGTGTCTGATCGCTTCGTCAAAAGCCCCCTCGCTTGTTTCGCCTCCATGGATATGTGCGATGGGGATGCGAGCAATCATCGCAGCGGTTGTGGCAGAAAATATCTCGTATCTATCCCCAAGGACAACGACGATATCCGGCTTTAACTCATCGTAAGCCTCTGCAAAAGAGATTTGTGCCAGTCCCATAGACTTTGAGATCCCCACGGGAGTATCTGAAGAGAGTAGCATCTCGATCTTTTTGTTGATAGTAAACTCTTTTTCTATCTCTGTGTAGGTAAGCCCAAACTCAGGGCTTAGATGCATACCTGTTACAATAAGTTGTAACTCTAAAGTATCATCAGCTTCTATCTCTTTTAGCAGCCAATATAAAAGCCCATACTCAGCACGGGTACCTGTCACTACGCATATTTTTCTATGCATCTAAAACCTCCCAAAATCCAGACTTTGTACTACCCACTCTTTTGATTTTATTTTCACTTTTTAGTTTAGAGAGATGTTGTTTGATGGCATTTGAACTGACACCGGTGAGTTTTGCTAGATCTTCTCTGGTTAAAGTACCATCTTTTTTTAACTCTATAATTATTTTTTCCCGTGTGGAAAGTTTTTTAATATCTTGGGTAGTTTCTTGGGTAGTTT
>VCAX01000056.1 GCA_013607665.1 Campylobacterota bacterium
AAAAAAAATGTAACCGATCACTATAAAGGAACACTGCCGCTAAGAACTGTGCATCAAGATGCACTGAGAAACTTTACACTCAAAACAAAGATAAATGGGACGCCAACTATCCTATTCATTGAAAATGGTATTGAGATTGAGTCATACACAGGATATATGGATGAAAAAACATTTTACAAAGCATTAGCTGCATTCAAGTTAGGTAAGAACAGTGAAGGCTATAAAGTTGCTTTTGCAAAAAAAACAGATGGACGCTTCTGCAAACAATATGAAAAATTCAAGCATACGGGCGATGGAGTTTTTATTGACAAAGTATCAGGAGATATTCTTTTTGATACACGCGATAGATTCAACTCTGGATCGGGATGGCTAAGCTTTTTTAAGGCAGTCAAAGGATCTACAATACAAAAAGAGGACAACTCATTTGGAATGCAGCGCATCGAAATCATCGCTAAGAAATCTGGTGCACATTTAGGCCATGTCTTTAATGATGCACCAGGAGGCAGACAACGCTTTTGTATTAATGCTACCGTACTAGAGTTTGTTCCAAGAGATCAGATAAACACTAAATAATGACTAAGAGATATCATACTCCTTCACAAGCTCTTTAAGCAGTTTTTTATCAAGCTGCTCTTTTTTCCCCTCATAGAGGTTACCTTCGAGTATTGTCACTATCTTTTTAACATCTTCATCCATATCTTTGTATGGCAAGAGTTTTAAAAGAAGTAGTTTTTCATCTTTTATGTTGAATTTTTTCTCTTTTTTTGCTCTTTGAAAAGGCTTTAAAAACATGAGTGTAACTCCAAGAAGCAGACCAAGTATAAAAGCGAGCACAATCCAAATAAAATTTACACCTGCAGCAGATTTCACGCTACTGTTTTGCTCTGCTTTTTTTATCTGAAGCTCTTGCGGTTCTTCTTTTTGAATCGTTAAAGCAGGAGTGGCTTTTGATGAACCTTTTACTTTGATAGCTATCGGCTCTGTCTGAATCTGCTCAACTCGTTTTGTTTTCAGATTGTAAAATGCAAGTTTAAAAGGTGGAATTGTAAAGTCCTTATCTGAAACAAAGGCAAGTTTTTGCGTCAAAGTATCTCCGTGCACTTCTACTTTTTCATCAAAAACATTCACGCCGTCTATATAGGGTTTGAAACTGCCGATATCCTCTAAATTTCCCTCTCCTTTTACCGTTACAGTCACATTGACCGCTTCATTGGATGTTATTTCTCTTTTGTTCACTTTTGCACTAATCGTAAAATCACCAACAATTTTTGCATTGTTTGGTAATGGCTTTGCGTGTATTTGCACCTCGTTGGAGTAGTAATTTTTCCATTTTACCTGCGGCATAAAAGAGCCCCACATATCACGACGATTGACTCGTGTTGCTATACGCAGTTGTGCAGGCTTAATGTTTAGATTTCCTTCTCTTTGTGCTGCAAGTGTGTAAGAGGCTTTTGTGATGATATATTCTGGCGTCTCTTCTCTTGTTGCCTGCGACTTGTTTTTTACCCAAAAACCTTTAAAATCCGGCTCTATGAACTTTGAATCCACTAGTGAAGCACGTTTGCTTTGTTTTAACTCTAAATACAAGACAAAAGGTTCTCCGACATAGACATTGGTTTTATTGGCTTTTGAAGAGAGTACAAAAGGGGCGTTTTTGTCTTGTGCTGCTGGTTTTACAAGCACTTTAACGGCATTTGATTTTTCAATTTTCCCATCCATCTCAACACTTACAGGTGCTATTGTACAACTTTTTGCAGGTGAAAACTCATACGAGAGCACATAACTCTTTTTGTAGTCCATATTCACCATTTCAATACTTGTCTGTGAGCTTGTTGCAAGAATTTGATTGCCGCAAATATCATTTACTACTGGCTTATGCACTTTTTCACCGCTGATTGTAAGCAAGTATGTCGCTGTTTCACCGCTATAAACGACAGGTGGTTCCACTCGTGCTGTAACAGAGGCATAGAGTGCATTTGTAAACAATATAAAAAGTATAAATATTCTTTTACCAAGGTTTTTCATTTGTGTTTTCCTTCATAGGTTTTTCTTTGTTGAGCATATACAAATAGGAGCTTTGCTGAGCATTGAGTCTTTTAAGCCATTTTTTCTCTTCAGCATCGCTCATTTTATCTTTCATCTGTGCTTGTTGCATTTGCGCTGATTTATCCCTGTTTTTCTCTTTTTTGGGATCTTTGCTCTTATTTAACTGCTCCATTTTATTCTGTTTTTTTTCTTTTTTATCTTGTTGTTGCTTGTTCTTTTTGTTTTCTTGTTTCTTTTGCTCTTGCTTCTCTTTCTCTTCTTGACTTTGCTGTTTTGATTTTCTTTGTGATTTCTTTTGCTGGTCATTTTTATTTTGCTGTTTCTTATCTTGATTTTGCTGTTTATCTTGCTTTCTCTTTTGATCTTTGCTTTGCTGATTCTTATTGTGCTGTTGTTTATTCTTTTGATTCTTATTCTGCTGCTGCTTATTCTTTTGATTCTTATTTTTCTGATTTTTATTCTGTTGCTGCTGCTTATTTTGCTCTTTTTTTTCTAAAGCTTTTTTCACAGCTTCAAGATTCTCACGCACAGCTTTATCTTCATGCAGCTTGAGTGATTTTTCATACTCTTTTACTGCAGCTTCAAGATCTTTTTGCGAACCAAGCCGTGCATAGGCATTACCCCTGTTTGCAAGCATTGCCGCCTCTTTTTTCTTATCTATAAAATGCGCCTTTTCATATTGTTTGAGGGCTTCTTTATATTTTTTCTGTTTATAGAGTGCATTGCCTGCATTATAGTATGCAGCACTTTTATGTGTCTTTTTGGCATATGCATCAAAATAGTGCGCCGATTTTTCATAATTCTGTGCACTGTACGCTTTTTTTGCATCATTTAAATCTACAAAATCAAGCAAACCTGCTTTCGCAACCGGTGCATTAAAAAGAACAAGAGCTAAAAGAAACATAGACGGCATTTGAACATTTTGACGCTTGCTCATAGAAGAAGTAGCTATAAGTAAAAGTAAAAGCGCAAGACCGACAGGATAGTAAAAAAGCGGAATATACTTTTCAATCTCTTCTAACTTCATCTCTTTTTTCGTTGCTGTGTTCTCTATCTCACGCAACATGGTTTTTACATCTTTGTTTGAGTTTATATTCTCTATATAGACCCCTCCTGTCTGCGTTGCTAGTTTGGCAATGTTCTCATTGAGTTTTGTAATGACTATAGAGCCGTTTTGCTTGATGAACTCTCCGTTTGGCAGTTTGATCGGCGCACCTTTTTTTGTTCCCATTGCCAAGACAAAAACAGTAATGTTATGCTTCTTTGCATATGCTATCTCAACTGAAAAATCTGTCTCATCACCACCATCGCTTAAAAGTAAAATGTATCTGTGTGACTCATTTTTAATACTTCTATTGACCACTTCAAGCATCGACATAAGGTCTGTTCCCTGCTCTGTTATGGAGTTTGTATCAAGATTTTTCAGCAAAAATGCTACCGCATCATGGTCAAAACTCAGCGGTGAAACCAAATAAGAGTTTTTTGCAAAAGCAATAACACCAATACGCTCGTTTGGTGCCAAACGTAAAAATTCCAAAGCTTTGGCCTTTGCCAATTTCAAGCGGTTTGGATAGACATCTGTCGCCAACATAGAGTCCGAGATGTCAAGTGCTATCATTATGTCCGCACTCTTTGCTTTTATCTCTATTTTCCCTTCTTTGATGACAGGACCTGCAAGTGCTATAACAAGCAAAATACCTATAAGCATAAAGAGTCCATTTCTGGCTTTAAGCGTTAAGGTATTTGCACTTACTCGCAGTCGCTCAATGACCTCTTGCGAAAAGAAATTTGCCTGAGCCTCTTTTTGCGTGAGCAAAAGAGCAAAAAGAATAAACAGAGGCGGCAGCATATAGTATAAAAATTCCGGATGTAAAAAACTCATTATGCACTCCCTCTTTTATTTCTCAGATAAATATAGAGCATCAGAGCAATAAGTCCGACAAAAAGCGGATAAAAATAGTAATACTTCAAATATGTAAAGGTCTCATTTTTGATCTCTGACTTCTCGAGTTTGTTTATCTGCTTATAAACCTCCTGCAACTCCTGTGCATTGGAAGCTCCAAAAGCCACACCGCCTGTCTCTTTAGCAATTTTGACAAGGACTGCGCGGTTATAATCCTGCACACCACTGCCAATACCGATAGGATAGACCTTTATGCCCTCTTTCTTTGCCAAATCAATAGCAACATCAAGTGGGATTTTATCTACCTGCGGTGTCGAGTAGCCATCTGTGAGCAAAATAACAACTTTTGACTTTGATTTTGTCATTTTCAGCAGGTTGACACCCTGTGCCAGTGCTTCATACAAAGCTGTATATTTTCCTGCCATTCCCACTTGCAGTTGTGAGACAATACGCGAGAGTATATGCTTGTCATAAGTAAGCGGTGAAGCGATGAAAGAGTAGGCACCAAAGACAACAAGACCGATATTATCATTGTTTCGTCTCTTAATAAAATCTTTTACTATTTTTTTCACTACATCAAAGCGACTAGCAGCGGGATCACTCATGTCAAATCCACGTTCAGACATTGATTGTGAAGCATCTAAAACGAGTGCTATTTCATGCCCATGTTTTGGTGCCAGTTCATAAGGCTCATCTTTTACAGGTGACATCAGTGCCAAAATCAGCGTCACAATCCCAAGCCATTTAAGGAAAAAAAGCAGCTTGGATGTGCTGATATTGCTTTTCATGAATTGACTTGCGTGAGGAAAATAGATCGATGGCAGACGCATCTTACAAAGTGTCTCACACGCAATGAAGAAAAAAATTACAAAAGCGATCTTTGGAAATTCAAAATAGATTCCGTCAAACATCAATCATACCTCTGTAAAGTTCTATTAATCGGAGTGTCTCGCTGTCAAAATCATCTACACTCTTTTTATATTTATATTTTTGCAAATGTTCTAAAAGATCATGATAGGTCTTCTCATGCCGAGGGCTGTCACTTGCAAAAGTCGCCCCATATTCCGTAAGTTCATAGGCAGCTTTTTTGGTCTGCGTGAGATCGATATTGTTTAAAATATCAAAATGCTCTTTTCGCAGGTTAAATCTGTTTTTCATCTTGAGGTATCGATAGAGCAAATACCCAATTCCAAGCACTATTAAAGTGACAACCGTAACAATGGCAATAAAATAGTAAAGAGAATAATCCTCAATGATCAGTAAAGGCTTAATATCATACAATGGGATCTCTTGCGTTGGCATATTTGGCATTTTATCTCCCTTCAAAGAGTCGTCTTAAAGCAACACCAATGCTCTCATGTGTATAAACTTTTGTAAAACGCACCTGATGCTTACGAAACCTCGCATAAAGTTCTCTGTCATGCAGCGTCACTTTTTTTGCATACGAAGCGACTGTTGCTTCATTAAAATCACCCTCTAAAACATTTCCGCTCTCTGGGTCTATGAGTGAGGCAAAACCCATTTGTGGTGGTTTCTCTTCTAATAGATCACGAACTACAATAGCAACAACCTCATGTTTTTTTGCCAAAAGTTTAAAATCCGGAAGTTCAAAAAAATCGCCAATGACAATAATGAGAGATTTTCTTTTGAGTCTGTTAAAGAGCGTATCGGCAAGTACTTTATAATCTGCCTTGTGATGCAGAGCCTCAAAGTCCACAATCTCTTGCACATTTTTATGCACAGAAAAGAGCTTTTTACTCGGTTTGAGATGCGACTCCATCTTGTCTGTAAAAATATACGAGCTCAAAAGGTCACCATTTTTTATGGTGGAAAAACTCAGCATCGCCACTATCTCTGCTATGACATCCTGCTTGAAGCGTTTTGAACCAAAATGCACACTTCCGTTGAGCATGGAAGCAACTACGACATTGAGCTCCCGCTCTTCACGAAATATCTTAATGTAAGGCTTTTGCAGTTTTGCTGTAATGTTCCAGTCAATGTGGCGAATATCATCACCGGGCATATACTCACGTAACTCAATAAAATCATAGCCTTCTCCTTGAAAAATGGAAGGGTTGTTCCCTACCATTTCCGAGAAGACCTGACGACGAGCCCGAACAAGTATTTTTTGTAGTTTGCTCACTGTTGCCACCCTTATGGAATCGCTACAGCTTCAAGCACTTTTTGAATGATCTCATCTGTTGTGATGCCTTCAGCCTCTGCTTCATACGTTAAAACTATACGGTGACGCATTAGCTCTTTTGCGATATAGGCGACATCAACAGGCGTTACAAAATCTTTGTTTCGCATGAATGCCATCGCTTTGACCGCCTTGAACATATCGATACTGACACGAGGAGAAGCACCAAATTGAATAAAATCTTTTATCTCTTCAAGACCATACTCCTGCGGATATCGTGTTGCATTGACAAGTTCTATCATATACTTCTCAACCTCAGCATCTACATGCACCTCACGCACGGCAGCTTTGATGGCATCAAGCTCACCTTTGTCAATAGCAGGCATGATGTTTTCAAAATTTCCACTTGAAATTCTACGTGCGATCTCAAGCTCTTCTTCTTTTGTATTGTAACCTACGACAAGTTTGAGCATAAAACGATCAAGCTGTGCTTCTGGGAGTTGATAGACACCCTCTTGCTCAACCGGATTTTGTGTCGCCATAACAAAGAAAGGAAGATCGATCTTGAATGTAGTATCACCAATGGTGACCTGTTTCTCCTGCATCACTTCAAGGAGCGCAGATTGTACTTTTGCAGGAGCACGGTTGATCTCATCTGCGAGTAAAAGATTTGTAAAGATAGGCCCTTTTTTAATCTTGAACTGATTATTTTGCAGGTCATAGATCTCTGCACCTAAGATATCTGAAGGAAGAAGGTCAGGAGTAAACTGCGCACGTTTAAAATCAAGACCGAGTGCCTTGGAGAGTGCATTTACCGTTGTCGTCTTTGCAAGTCCGGGTACACCCTCTATCAGGATATGTCCTTCACATAAAAGAGCGATGAGAAGAGAGTCTATCATCTTCTCTTGCCCAACAACTACTTTAGCAACTTCTTTTTTTATATTTTCTATCTTGGAAATCATATCTTCACTACCTTATTGTGTATATAGTGAAAGTATATTCCTTTGGAGTAAATGATTATAAAATATAAATACAAATTTAGTTATTATCAGTATTTAACGCAATTCCTAAAATAGCTTTAATTCCATTTTTTTCTATAATCTGATTGAAATGGATAGCTGCTGTTTCATATGCATGCCTTTTATCTGTGTACCGTTCTTTAATTACTGTCACTTTGCCACCAATTCGATTCTTACCTTCATAAACACTTACATGAATAGTAAAGGTAATAATTTTAACAAAAGAATCACTTAACCTTTTTTCTGTTTTTACAGAAATTCTAATTGCATTTTTACGTGCACTTACTAAGTTAAAATGATTTTTTACAAGGTTATTTTTAATTTTTTCCGTAAAAAGCTTAGAATTAGTATCACCATCAACGTAAAACTTTAAGTTTTGTGCCTCTTGCAAGAAAACACTCCGCATATTACTAATAAATTCAAGATACTTATTCTTATTAAACTGAGGGTCTAACTCTGAGATAATAAATATTAATGACTTTAGTTTTTCAGCTTCTTTGCTTAATACTTTTTTTGTATTGTATCTTACAATAATATTCTCAGTATTCACATGTTCTAATTGTTGTAAAATATTTTTATACTTTTGTTCCAAATCATCTTTAAGGCCTCGAATAAATTGCTGTTTATCCGTTTCAATCATAACAGCAAATTCTTTATAGTTCACCTTATATGAACGAATTACTTTATAGTTATTGATTTTAATCTTAGCAATATCAGCTTCTATATTACTAGTTACTGTAGATGTTTGATAATAATTCTCAACTTTTTCTTTACTCTTAAATGATGACTGTAAAGTTACACTTAGTTTTGAAACCATGTCATTTAAAGCTGCCTTAATAGCTGCTTCTCTATTTTTTCCTATACCAAGACCATACATTTTCTCTTGTGTATCGGCTGGAGAAACACCATATACCCAACCAGGAGGAGGAGTTTTTACTTTTGCAGGAGCAGGTTTTGCTCCTCCACAACCTACAAAAGTAAGTAAAAGTACAAATATAGTTGCTATTTGTATTAAGTATCGCATTTTAATGTGTATTCATCTGTTTTCTTGCTTCATCTCGTTTTTCAATTAATTTATCAATTCTTGTCATAGCTAAATTAATTTCTGGAACTGGTTCAATCGCAGCTTCATCTGCAAGTGTATAAAGCTCTTTTGCCTTATCAAAATCACCTGTAGCTTCATATACAACGCCATACACATAATCAACTACATAACTTTTTCCATCAAATTCATCCATGAGTTTTTGAAGTATTTTTTTTGCCTTATCATATCGAGCAGCTTTTATATACTCTAAAGCAATTTCAAATTGTTTTTTCTGTGCATCTGTTGCACTATCAAGTTCAATACTATCAAGTAGTGTTACACTAAAATATATATAATTCGGTGTCAACTTGTAAACAAACTCACTTGCAATATCTGATGTCAATTTATTCAATGCTTGTGCTTTAGAAAGAACTTGTTGTGGACCACTATCAAGTAACAACAACCCTAAGCTTGATTTTCCATTTTTACATGAATCAGCACTATAGTTTTTAACAAATGTATCAGCATAAATAATTGTTCCCTTTTCTACATCGATAATATTAACATTTGCAGAAACTGATGCTTGAGTTGTGTCACACTTAACCTTATAGTAGCGATATTTGGCGCATCCTCCTTCTTT
>VCAX01000057.1 GCA_013607665.1 Campylobacterota bacterium
GGATAGGGATGATACTTTTTAAAATTAAAGTGCATCTGTGAAAAATGCCGCTTGTGTGTTTTGTCATCAAAGGTCGTTGTCAAGTCTATGATACTGTTATAGTCTCGCAATGGAAACTTTTGAATTTTTTGACCACCGACAGCTGAACCAAAATGGCAAGCCTTACATCCCATATCTATAAAAAGATTGAGTCCATATTGCTCTTTTTGTGTAAGAGCATTTTCATTTCCCTCTAAAAATTCATCGTAACGGCTTCGCGTGACTAAAATTTTCTCATATGCAGCGATTGCTTTTGTAATATTGTCAAATGTGATCTCATCTTCACCATAGATATCTTCAAAAACATTTACATACTCTGGATTTTCTTTGACTCTCTGCTCTATAAGCTCTGGAGTAGATGCCATCTCAAATGTTGCCTGAGACGGGCCTTGCCTGTTCACGCAACGACTTTGCCCTTCCATCCAAAAAGAGATGTTTTGAATAAGCACTATTAAGCACTGTAGGAGAGTTTAAGTGGCTTGGATTAGGACGATTTTTATACCCGATTGCGGTGGGTTTGCCATCAACTCCACCTTTTTTTAAGATCATGACATGTTGTACATGCAATCGTTCTGTCTCGAGAGAGATTCTTATCGAAAAACAGCTGTTTTCCCAATAGAATCTTTTCTCTACTGAGTGGATTGTATTTATCATCGACTTCAGAGCGTAAGGTTTCAAAATCTTTTGGAATTGGGCGGAGACCTTTGCTGAGTGCTTTTTGCCTGAGATTATCATATCCAAACAAACTTATTCCACATAAAAACAACATAAAAATATATTGCATAGCAAAATCTCCTTTTTTGATTTACATTTAGATACCAAAAAAACTATGAAGCCAATCTCTCTCTTTTTTTGTTTCAATAAATATTTTCGTCACCGTTTGATTATTATCTCCCAGTACAAAAACATCATTGCCAACGACTTTAAGGTGTTTTTTACCCCACTGTTTATCTAAATCATCCATACGATAAAGTGCATCTGCAGCATCCGGTTTCTCTTTCTCACCTGTTTTTGTGTTGACAATTGTAAGACCGCCCATTCTCTTTTCAAACTTATAGGGGCTATACACTTTTATCTCTTTATAAATTCTATCCGCCTTCGCTGTAGGTGTTGCTTTTTGAATGGCTATAAAACCCAATATAAAAAATGCAAAGATAACTCCTAAAAAAATTCCTCGTTTCGCGTTCATTATTTACTCCAACTTTCAATATATTTTTTTGCTTTTTCATCAAGCATTTTCATTCTCTCTTTACCTTTTGGCAATGTCTCACGCAGGCTTCTCATCTCTTGTAAAAATGCTCCGATACCCTGCGGAATGAGATTTTGCAAATAGCGTCGCAGATGTTTTGCCATTGCCGGAGATGCTCCTGATGTAGAGACGGCTATCGTCAAGTCATCTTTTTTAATGTATGACGGAAAAATAAAATCACAATAATCTACCGAATCAACAGCATTACACAGACATTTGTACTGCTTTGACTCTTCAAATATCTCCGCTTGCAAAGGAATATCATCAACAGCGATAATTACAATCGCATATGCTGCAATATCACCCTTTACATAACTTCTTTTTTCAAAATGAAGATTATGCTCCTCTAATTTTCTTTGCATCTCCTGTGAAAAGACTTCGGCAATTATATCTATTTTTTGCGTGAAGTCTAAAAGATGCACTAACTTTTCATATGCGATGCTGCCACCACCGACAATCAATACTTTTTTATCATCTAACTTTAAAAAAGCTGGAAAATAGTTCATTGTTACCTTTCATTTTAACTCTTTGTAGTAAAATCATAGCATAGTATTATAATTATTTATTGACAAACATCAATTTAAATTTATACAAAGATGGATACAATCTTCAAAGAAAAACTATATACAAAGAAAAAATAGATGAAACAAGAGATATTATCACGCATACAAAAAAAGTTTCCATTGCTTCCTCGCCCTTTTGCTGCTATTGCACAAGAGCTTGGAATCAGTGAAGAGGAAGTCCTGAGTATTTTGCAAGCTGAGAAAGCGGCAAATATCATCCGCCAAACTTCGGCTATCTTTGATACAAAGCGCCTAGGGTATAAATCTTCCCTTGTCGCATTTAAAATTCCAAAAGAGAAAATAAGTGCTGCGGTCAAAATCATCAATGAACATCCAGGTGTTTCGCACAACTATGAAAGAAACCATGATTTCAACATTTGGTTTACTATGGCAGTTGCACCGGATTCTGCGCTTGGACTTGACAAGACCATTGAGATCCTTGCAAAACTGACAGAAGCAGATGACTACATTATGCTGCCGACACTCAAACTTTTTAAAATCAATGTCAAGCTCAATACGACCGGCAAAGATGATAAAAAAGAGAAAGTAAAAAAAGTCGTACATAAAGAGATAGATCTCACCCCTTTGCATCATGACATTATCATGCGTGCACAGTATGATATAGACTTCGTAAGTGAACCATTTAAAAAGATTATAGATGAGCTAAATATTGACTATGATACATTCTTTTCTATTTTACAGGAACTGCAAGATGCAGGAATCATGCGACGTTTCGCTTCCATTTTAAACCACAGAAAAGCAGGTTTTAATGCCAATGCTATGGTAGTATGGGATATTGATGAGGAAAATGGTGAGGCAATTGGTGAAAAAGCGGCAGCCTTTTCAGCAGTGAGTCACTGTTATCTGCGTCCAAAATATCCAAACTGGCCATACAACCTCTTTACAATGGTCCATGGAAAAACCACCGAAGAGACAAATGCCATCATAGAAGAGATGGCAAAAGAGATAGAATCAAAAACACATATGCCGCTCTACTCTTCACGTGAATTTAAAAAAGTTCGTATAGAGTACTTTACACCGGCATTTCAAGAATGGGAGGAAAAACACAATGGATAGATTTTTTGAACTCGAAATTCCATATATAGCAATAATGCTTTTTTTCTTGGCCGTGACCGCTTTTGTCACGACGAGAGATTTTATGCCTAAAGTAGCCTTTAAACGAGGTATGCTGGGTATCTTTACTATCTTTGCGATAATGATAGGGATTCATTACTATGTCACAACAGCACGAATGGAAGGTGTCAAAGATATTTTCAACAATGGTGAAACCATCATCTGTGAAAATAAAATGAGAAGAACAATCTCACAGTCAGTACTTATTTCAAAAGAGCTTGGTTGGCGGCTTGAAGGGGATTACTTTAAAAATCCTGATTATGAACGAGATTTTCATACAGCACGCTGTGTTGACTATGCTCCAATTGCAGCAAAAGCGAAAGAAGAAGCAAAATAGATGATACAAAGACTCAAAAGATATGGCATAGCCCTTGTTTTTTTACTTTTAGTTATCATTTTAATGCTCTTAGGAACACTGGGTGTTAAAGATTTTGGAGACAAAATGTTTCAAGATGCAAATATTACAATAAAACCTCAAGGAGAGAGGATTAAATTATGAGTATGTTTACAATTCTACTGAGTATTGGTATTTTACTTACCATAGTTTTTCATTTTATAGGTGTATATACAAAATCAGTCAAAATGGTCTGGATAGCACTCATACTGATATGGGCAGGTGTGATATCTGTTGCTACTAATGAAGTAAAGCCAAAAGCGTATGATGAGATTAAAAAGATGCAGGGACAATATGCAGATACAGATAAGCTCATTGAAGAAGCGATGCCAAAGGTATCACTTTTCGAGCTTTTAGAAATAAAGAACAGTTACCTCAAGCACAAAGGCAGAGACTAGGTACTTAACCACCTAGTGCTTTTTTAACATTATCATCTGCCATGGAGATATTCCATTCAGGCTCCCAGACAACTTCTACATCTACCTCTTTTACATTTGGTAACTTCTCTACTGCCTCTTTTACCCACTGCAGTATCATTTGATGCAGAGGACATGCTTTTGTTGAGAGCGTCATAGTGACTTTTACATTTCCTTCATCATCACTACTGGCATCATAAATAAGACCCATCTCTACTAGATTAAAACCGACTTCCGGATCGATAACTGTTGAAATAGCCTGAAACAATTCATCTCTTGTGTACATACTCATTTTTATCCTTTATTTAAAATTTATCATATAGAGCATACTTCTGACAAAAGCAAGCCCACCAAAAAAGAGAAATGATGCACCACCATGCAATAACGCCTCACTCTTTGTAAGGATTGCAATTGTTACCAAAATTATACCTATGCTTGAAAACACAAACTGTGCCTGCGAACTTCTCTTTGGCACCATATCAGCAAGCATAGGAATTTTCTGTTTGCCAACGAGTGGCGAAAATCTCTCAAACCAAACTAAAAACGGAATAATCTTATAGATATGTCCCGTAATCAAAAACCCAAAGAATCCAAAAAACATTACCCACGCAGATGCCAATAACAAAACCTCTTTATGCAGTAAAAAATACAATAGTGCCAAAGATGCGGCTACAAGCATTGCCACATAAGAAAACATCATCGATATCGCATAGATATCATTCTCTTTTCTTGGCCGTGTTTTATAGATTATGTAAATAATATAAAAATAAAAAGGCAGCGCAAGAAAAGATAAAAAATAGCCTAGATACTCCAGAATCTCACTTGCAAAAAGCGCAGAAAGTATAACACTGCTCACGCCTAAACTCATTAAAGTTATTGCTACTCTAAGAGGCGTTAATGAAAAACTATGTGAAAGTGTAAACATTGGCACTAAAACAATAGAGAGTCCCATAACAGTAATGCCGATATAACCGCCGATCACAGAGTACACATGTGCACGAAGCATCTGCGAAATATCCAAAGAGATTGTCCCTGCATATGCAAGCGCCATAAGAAGTCCAAAAATAATTCCAAAGAATAAAAACATATTTGAAATAAGGACACTGCTCATGACCAAGTTCAATTTTTCTACTTTTTTTATTGTCAAGAAGATTTCACCGACAAAAATCATCATGCTGATAAGCACAACCATACCACCATAAGGCAGCAAAGCAGGTGAATATAAAAATCCGCTTACCATTAGCAGTGTACCAATCAACAAAAGCGGCCAAATTGCATAAAACAGTTCTACGCCAAAATGCCCTACTTCAAGTACGACAGGTACAAGCTGAGCCATAGCTCCAAAAATAGTCATCATCACAAATCCCAGTAAAAACAGATGTGTAAAACTGATAACAGCGGGCGATGTAAAAACTAAATCTTGCGTATGAAATAAAAAAACGGCTAATGTTGCTAAAACGTAAATAAAACCCCCGATTATGAAAAAGGGAGCTATAAGTTTAAATGGGGGCGCAAAATCTTGCGATATTTTCATCATATCTTAAATATCTCAACCACCGCAGCTTGTTTGCGTTAAATCTGACTCTGACGCTGCATCAGGATTATAGGAAAAAACCACTTTTACAAGCCCGTCAGGCAACTCTTCTACTACATAACGAACATCATCTTCTAATTTGCCAAAAAGCCCGCCTGGCGTCTTATGGTTAATCATTACCAAAGTATCATTGGTACCTTTGATAAGATTAAGCCCGCTCATTGCATTGACCATTGGATGTGGAGGTCCCTCTTTTGAGGTATCGAAGTAATAAGTACTTTGTCCATCTTTTTGCAGTTTGTAAAAATCTACCGTTGCACCTTCTACTGCAATTTTTTGTGCATCTTGGGGAATATGTGCCATCTAAAATCCTTTATCTTATAAATATATTTGTGATTGTAATTTAATAAGATAAAGGCAGCGTTGATATATATCAATATATCACTGAATTATTCAAAAAGTATTGTTAATGCCTCTTTATTTTTAATAGTATAAGAGCCACCCTCTTTTTCAATAAAACCGAGTTTTGCAAACTTTTTGAAAACACGCGAAAGCGTCTCTGGTGTCATGTGAAGATATTGGGCAAGTTGATTGTGTTTCATCTGCAGTGCTTCTTCATTCTCACAAATATATTTTGCAACACGCGCAGTTGAGTCAAGGACAATATTGAGCGCTATAACACCCTCAAGGTATTTTATCTTCTGCGTGAGTGACTTGAAAAATGCAAATGCAATATCAGGACTACATAAAAAAGTCTCTTTAAACTTTACAAAGTCTATCTCGATAACACTGCCGTCTGTTTCAAAAGCGGCTGAAGCTGGGTAGGGAATGCCTTCAAAAACAGCCATTTCCGCAATAAGTGACTTTGGATGAAAACGATGCAGCACTATCTCGTTATTTTTAGGGTCTGTCTTGTAAACTTTTAAAATACCATCTGTCAGCAAAGTCAAAAAACGAGTCTCATCTTTTTCGTAAAAAAGCACCTCTCCTTTTGAGAATTTTCTCTTGCGTGAGATAGTTGCAAGTTGTTCAAGCTCTTCTGTTGAAAGATTTTCAAAAAAAGTAATATCGCGTAATTCGTTAACACTCTGCATTATCTTACCTGTCCGTTTCCATAGATTTTGTATTTATAGGTTGTTAAGCCCTCAATTCCCATTGGCCCTCTTGCGTGAAGCTTATTTGTTGATATGCCAACCTCTGCACCAAAACCAAATGCGCCACCATCCGTAAAACGAGTGGAAGCATTGACATAGAGTGCCGCTGCATCGATATTATTTAAAAATTCTTCTGCCGTGGCTATATTTTGTGTAATGATCGCTTCGGAATGTCCAGAACCAAAACGTACTATATGCTCTATCGCACCCTCCACACCTGCAACAACTTTAATATTTAAGATGTTTGCCAAATACTCTGTATCAAAATCCACATCACTTGCAGGGGCAACTGTAATAATTTCCTGTGTCTGTGCACAACCTTTTAAATCTGTATGTGCTGCATCAAAGGCTTCTTTTAATCGTGGCAGTGCCTCTTTTGCTATGGCTTTATCAACAAGGAGTGTCTCCATTGCGTTACAGACACCCGGACGCTGTACTTTCGCATTAATGGCGATTTTAATTGCATCTTCCATATTAGCATCTTTATCGATGTAAGTATGGCACTGTCCTTTATCATGTTTGACCACACTTACCGTCGCATTTTGACTTACATATTTTATAAGCCCTTCCCCACCCCGTGGAATAATCAGATCAACATACTTATCCATTTTAATCAGCTGTGCTACACCCTCACGCGAAGAGTCGGGAATCAGTGATATCAACTCTTTTGGCAAGCCATTTTTCTCTAACGTCGCTTGTAAGACTTCTGCAATTGCATGATTGGAATTTTCAGCCTCTTTTCCGCCTTTGAGCACACAGACATTGGAACTTTTAAAACAGAGTGCCGCCGTGTCACTTGTAACATTTGGACGAGACTCATAAATAATGCCAATAACCCCAATAGGAATAGTTACCTTCTCTATTTTGAGTCCATCTTCTGTAACCCATCCATCGAGCACTCGTCCTACAGGATCTTTAAGTCCTGCTATCTCTTCAATGGCAACTGCCATTGCATCAATACGTTTTTCATCTAAAAAAAGTCTATCCATCAGTGCCGAAGAGAGTCGGTTTTTTTCTCCATCTGCCATATCTTTGGCATTAGCTTCAAGCAGTTGCATTGTATTTGCACGCAATGCAGTTGCCATCTCTTTAAGAATTCTATTCTTTTGTGCACCACTGAGCCTGTTTAACTCCCTTGCTGCCTCTTTTGCTTTTTGTAAAAATTCTTCCATAAAATAGTTCCATCTCTTTTTTTGCTATAATATTACCACAAAACATTTAGGAGTTTTATGAAAACTATAACTTTTATCGGAAATGGCAACATGGCGCTTAGTATTGCCAAAGGCCTCAAAGAGCAATACACCCTTGAAGTTGTTGGAAGAAATCAGCAAAAACTAGATACTTTTGAAGCCAAAATAGGTATCACAATAAAAAAAGCGCTCTTAGATGATTTTGACATCACGGACAAAACTGTAATACTGTGTGTCAAACCTGCAAATGTTAAAGAGCTAAGCCAGAAGCTTCAAGGTCAAGCAGCAGTACTTTACTCTGTTCTTGCCGGTACAAAGCTTGAAAAACTTCGCAAACATTTCAAAGCAAGATCCTATGTGCGTGCTATGCCGAATCTTGCAGCTTCCGTTGGAGCTTCAATGACTACACTCACAGGTGACACAGCATGCAAAGAGGAGGCTGAGAAACTATTTTCTGCCATTGGCTCAACACACTGGCTTGGCAGTGAAAAAGAGATAGACATAGCAACAGCACTCGCGGGCAGTGGTCCTGCCTATTTGGCACTCGTTGCAGAGGCACTTGCTGATGGAGCTGTGAAGCAAGGCTTAAAACGTGAAGATGCTCTTGCTATTATGCGTGGACTTTTTGATGGTTTTGGAGCGCTTATACAAGATATGCACCCTGCAATCTTAAAAGACGGGGTCATGAGCCCTGGAGGAACAACAGCTGCCGGTTACGGAGCACTTGAAGAGGGGAATGTTAGAAGCGCATGTATAAGTGCGATTGAGAAAGCCTATAAAAAAGCAACTGAGCTCTAAAGCTCGAAGCAATGCTAATAGTACTCTTCTTCGGAGTCATACTGTAGATATAAAATAAGTATCCAAATAAGAGATAAGACAGCTACGATTTCATAGCCTATCAGCCAAATTATTAAAAATGCGTTCATATTCAGGAGCTTGAAGTTCTCATAACTTGCACCTGCGACAAAGAAAAAGAGAAAA
>VCAX01000058.1 GCA_013607665.1 Campylobacterota bacterium
ATTGTTTACAATAATATCCAATTTAAATTCGGGTTATTTAAACAACAACTCAAGCCAATCCTTCATCTTTTTTTCATAACCAATTTCTTTTAGTTCCACAAAGTGCATCGGTTTTGAGAGATACTCCTGCGCTACATAACCACCAAAATCATGCGGATAGAGGTAGCCCTCATTTTGCTGTGTGATATTTTGAGGTATTGGGGCAATTTCACCCTCTTTTACTGCTTTGAGCGCTTTGTTGATAGCAAGATAGGCACTGTTTGATTTTGGAGAAGCACAAAGGTAAATAACCGCCTGTGCCAAGATGATTCTCGCTTCAGGATACCCTATCTGCTTGACACTTGTCAGCGTAGAAGTAGTGAGTGTAAGCGCCTGCGGATTGGCATTGCCAATATCTTCGCTTGTAAGAATTACCAGACGGCGAGCGATAAAATCAGCACTCTCCCCACCTTCAATGAGTCTGGCAAGGTAGTAGACAGCAGCATCTGCATCACTGCCTCGAATTGATTTAATAAGTGCAGAAGCGAGGTCATAATGTACACCTGCTTCACTACTTCCTGCCTGCAAAGCGTTTGGACGTAGAGATTGCAATAATTCTAAACTAATCTTTTCATTGATATTGGCCGCAAACTCCAAAAGCTTGAGCATCGCCCTTGCATCCCCGCCGCTAGAAGCAACAAGATACTCCTTGGCATCATCATCAATATGCAGATTTTCTTTTTCTATTGCCCGTTGCAGCAGTTGCGTGAGTGCTGCGTGAGAGATCGCTCTAAGCTCAAAAAGCATTGAACGTGAGCGTATTGCCGCAGTAAGGGAAAAGAATGGATTTTCAGTTGAAGCACCGATGATAAGTACCGCATTGCTTTCCATAACCGGTAAAAGCACCTCTTGTTGATTTTTTGAGAGTCGATGGACTTCATCGATAAATATGAGTGGCTTTTGCAGGGCATTTTTATACTGCGAAAAAAGCTTGCGGAGTTCTTCGATTTTGAGAGAAGTGGCATTAAACTCATAAAACGGCATATCAAGTGTTGTAGCGATTATACGCGCAAGAGAGGTTTTTCCAACCCCAGCAGGCCCATAAAAAAAGCTATGTCCAAGTGCATTTTTTTCACAAAGCACTCGAAGCGGAGCGCCTGCTTGCGTGAGATGTTCCTGCCCTACCATTGCATCAAATGAATCTGGGCGCAGCAAGTAGGTAAAGTCCACAGCTTACTCTTTTTCTTTTTTACTTTCTTTGGCCTTACGTTTTGCCTCTTTGAGAAATTTATGTAAAGCAGAGTACTCTGAGCGGGATAAAAAGCGCGTTTTGCCTGTTGGCAGATTATTGAGCTCTATCTCTGCGAAACTTACTCGTTTCAAGTCCACTACCTCTGCACCAAAGTGTGCAAAAAAACGGCGGAGTTCACGATTTTTCCCTTCACAGAGTGCAACTTTGAGCACTGAGTAATTTGGCTGATTTTTCTGGATCTTATAGCCGATAAACGGCTTAAACTCCATCGATGTTATCTTAGAGTGTGAATGTGCACCGGCACTTGCATCTTCAAGGTAGAGGCCATTTAACATCGCATCTTCCATCTCCGGTGTAATTTCACCACGAATTTTTATCTTGTAAATTCGCTCAAGGTCCGACTCCATCAAAGCTGTTGCCACATGCGAAGCATCTGTTAAAAGCAGCAGTCCCTCTGAAGCAAAGTCGAGTCTGCCTACAGGAATATAGTGACGAAAATCTTTATGCAGCGAATCATAGATCGTACGACGCCCTTTTGGATCTGATTTTGTGACTAACTCCCCTTTTGGTTTGTTGTAGACTATAACCGTATACTTCTCCTGTGGACTTACCTGTTTTCCACTGATATAAACAATGTCTCTGCCCTCTTCTATCTGTGTGGCAGGATTTGTCTCTATCTCACCATTGACACGGACATAGCCGTCTTGAATTGCCCTGTCAGCCTCTCTGCGTGAGTACGTTGAGTAGTGCGCTATATATTTATTCAGTCTCATTTATGAGATTCCTTTTTCTACAAGGGTATGAATATGAAGTACCCCTTTTATCTTCTTGGTCTTATCTGTAACTACAAGAAGCTGTATCTTTTTTTCTTCTATCAAAACAAGTGCATCGGAAGCGAGCATCTCATCGTCATCAATACTAAGCGGGTTTTTCGTTGCATATCGCATCACATTGTCTTCAAGCGAAAAATCTTCACTTAGTAAGGCACGACGGACATCACCGTCACTCATAATCCCCACAAGTTTTGCATCTTCATCGACAATAAGTGCTGTTCCAAGTCGCCCCTCGCTTATAGTAAGGATTGCATCTTTGAGCTTTGCATCTTTTGTGATAATTGGAAGATTGTCACTCTGCATCAGATTTTTCACCTTCACAAAGAGTTTTTTTCCAAGTGCACCACCAGGGTGAAAAGAGGCAAAATCACTCTTTTGAAAATCCCGTGCCTTCATCAGACAAACGGCAAGTGCATCACCGAGTGCAAGGGTCAGTGTCGTTGAGCTTGTCGGTGCGATATTAAGAGGACACGCCTCTTTCTCCACCTCTACTTTGATAACAAGATCACTGTACGTGCCAAGTGTTGAGTTTACATCACGCGTCATTCCGATTAGCGGTGTACCAAAACGCTTAATATGCGGCAAGATCGAGCTGAGCTCTTCACTCTCTCCAGAGTAACTGATGGCTAAAACGACATCATCTTTGCCTATCATGCCCAGATCACCATGCAGGGCTTCTGTAGGGTGCAGGAAAAAGCTCGGTGTTCCCGTAGAGGCGAAAGTTGCTGCCATTTTGGCACCGATCAGTCCGCTTTTGCCGACACCACTGACCACGAGTTTACCCTTGCAGCCTAAAATCATTGCAACAGCTTTATCAAATTCATTGCCGATTTTTTTAGAGGCTTCAACTAAAGTATTTGCTTCGATATTTAAAGTTTCTTGTGCGATTGTTTTGTAATTCATAGTGTAATTATATCTTTTTTAACTTGATAAGATATAATAAGCGAAATATAAGTTCTATAAAAGAGGAAAAAACATGAGAGATACAATCGGAAAATACCTTGATACTATTGATGCACTCAAACTTGAAAAGAGAATGCTCTGTTACAATACACTTATTTTAGGAGAGCAGGGTTCAGGAAAAACAAATCTTGCCTGCAAAATCAGAAACTATGTCATTGACAACGATGTCCCGACACTCTACATGGACTTTGCCAATTCACATGAAGACGAAGTTGAACTGCGCTATAAAGATGAACACTTCAACTACATTCGATTTGAGGAGAGTGAAGCATTTGATGCAGCTTTTAAAGAGCTCATTGATGCAAAAAAACACATCTACATGGCAGTCGATCCAAATTTCTTTGCAAGAAAAAAAGATGAACGTAGTAAGCTCTCACAAATCATTTCACAAAAAGAGCTTCTTGACAACTACTACTACTTTTTCCATGATATTGAAAACCTCAATGGTTTTTACACACAGTTTGAAGATTTTCTGCTCTATATGCTTAGCTTTGCAAATCTACAAAAATATGGTTTTACTTTCCTTGCGCAACCACATGAGATCTTTGAAAATCCACACCTCAAACTACTTTTTTCATTCCTCTTTTTGGGAAAATGCTCCAACGCGAACTACTACAACACAGCCATATTAAAAACACTCAAGAAAAACAAGTTTCTTTACCAGTACAGAACTGCTTACCCGACTCTTCTTTTTAATGAGATTGTCAGTTCCATTGTAAAAATCGACGAGTACGTTCCGGAGCTCTAAAATGCAAAATCTCTTTGATGAAGTCGCTACACTCGATGCCCGTTGCTACAGTGAATTCTTTTTAAGTGAAGATATTCTCATGGAACACGCAGCAGAGGGTATGGCAGCTTTCATGAGAGAAAATTTTTCAAAAAAAGCAAAGATAACTGTTGTTGTCGGCAGTGGTAACAATGGTGCTGACGGCATCGCACTTGCGCGTCTGCTGCATGGTGATTATGAAGTTGCCCTGCTTCACGCAAAAGCACCCAAATCACCAATGGCACTACTGCAAAAAAAGCGAGCCGATGCTTTAGCAGTTCCTGCGATCACGCAGCTTGAAAGCTGTGATGTAATCGTAGAAGCCATAGTTGGCACCGGCTTTAGCGGCAGTTTTAATGCACCGATTACTACACTCATCAACCAGATGAATACGCTAGAAGCTTATAAAATTGCCTGTGATGTCCCAAGCCATGGATTTTTTGCAGATACGACACTTACTATGGGTGCGCTCAAAAAATCACTCTTTTTAGACAGTCAAAAAGATGCCGTTGGCACGATAAAAGTCATCGATCTTGGTCTCTCACGCAAGCTGTATGAAAAAGAGTCCAGTTGGCATCTTTTGGATGAGAATGACTTACAACTCCCAAAAAGAGAAAAAAAAGATACCCACAAAGGGAGTTTTGGGCATCTGGCACTACTAAGTGGTGAGAAAACAGGTGCGAGCGTTCTCTCTGCCTTAGCGGCACTGCGTTTTGGCACGGGGCTTGTAACACTTGTAAGCTTTGAAAAAGAGCACTTTTTACACATTCCTCACGCATTGATGTATGCACATACACTGCCAAAAAACGCAAGTGCTCTCGCATTGGGTATGGGTTTGGGTGCTGAGTTTAGTACGAATGAACTGCTGAACTTTTTAAACAACGAACTCCCTTTGCTAGTGGATGCCGACCTTTTTCATATGGAAATAATCAAAGATATTCTTAAACGAAAAAATATCGTTCTCACACCACATCCAAGAGAGTTTGTTGCCCTCTTACAGCGCACACATTTAGCAGACATAACGGTAGAGACACTCCAAAAGAGACGTTTTTACTATGTAGAACTCTTTTGCCAGCACTATCCTCACGCAACATTGCTTTTAAGAGGAGCCAATGTTGTCATAGGAGAGGATAAAGAGTTTTTCATCAATCCTCATGGCAGTGCAAAGCTTGCAAAAGGCGGTAGTGGAGATGTACTCTCCGGACTCATTGCAGGACTTTTGGCACAAGGATACAAGCCACTAGAAGCCGCTATACATGCTTCGCTGGCACATACAAAATTGGCAAGCGACTACAATGGTGCTGATTTTTCTCTTACACCAAATGATTGAATAGAAGGTATTACAAAGTTGTAAGATAGCTTATGCTATAAATTGACAAAAAACGCTAATATTACGGTACAAAAAGTTAGGAAAAATAATGGATAACAAATTAAAAATCGGAAAATATGAACTTGGCTCTCGCCTTATCGTTGGAAGTGGAAAATACGACTCTTTTGAAATGACAAAAGAAGCGACTCTTGCATCGGGAAGTGAGCTTATCACTGTTGCAGTACGCCGCTTAAACATCACTGACCCGGATAAAGAGAACCTGCGTGACACCTTTGCGGGAACAAATGTAAAATTTTTGCCAAACTCTGCAGGATGTGTAACGGCTGAAGAAGCAATCACGACATTTCGCCTTACCCGTGAAGCAACCGGCATCGATCTTATCAAACTTGAGGTCATCGGTGATACACAAAAAACACTCTACCCTGATGTCTTAGAGACAATAAAAGCGTGTGAAGTACTCTATAAAGACGGCTTTACTATTATGGCATACACTTCAGATGATCCAATTATGGCAAAACGCCTTGAGGATGCGGGTGCGCATGCTGTTATGCCGCTTGCTGCACCTATTGGAAGCGGTCTTGGTGTGCAGAACCCTTACAATGTCGTTTTCGTACGTGAGGCAGTTGATGTTCCTGTGATTGTCGATGCGGGGATCGGCTGTGCAAGTGATGCGGCCTATGCTATGGAGCTTGGTGCTGAGGGAGTACTAACAAATACAGCAATCGCACAATCTTCAAACCCAATTGCAATGGCAGAGGCAATGAAGCACGCCGTTATTGCAGGACGTATGAGCTATCTGGCTGGAAGAATCCCGAAAAAACCATATGCAACGGCATCAAGTCCTGTTGACGGGCTGATTCAGTTTTAATTACTGCGAGCAAGCGCAGCGAAATCTATCGCTTCGTCTTGCTTTTACTCTACTCTCTTTTTATCTTCCTCATAACTTCCTGTTGTAAAAATGTATTCGTGTTTTCCCTTATTGAGTATACACCCTTTTGTACCGGGTTCACACGTGATATTTAAGAGTTTGCAATGTCCCTGAAAATCATGTTGACATGTCCATCCCATGCTCAGTACCTATCCTCCAAATTTCTCTGAAAGCTGCGTCATTAAAAGCAACTTTCCCATGCCTTCGAAAAACTGCTCTATGCCCATTTCATTAGATTCTGCTGCCTTTTGCAGTGCGCGCAAAAAAACAAGCTGAGACTCAAGAGAGGCCTGCATATAAGTACCAATGATATAATCAAGCGTAAGGCTCATCACTTCACCATTGACATCAAAATCTATGCTCGATTGCGAATTAATGCCTGCTTGCGTGAGAATATCGCGATACTCTTTTGCTGTATCCATCTAGATAACCCCCATAAGTGAAAGCATGACAACGAACATCGCTACCGGCGTAATATAGCGAAGTGAGAAGTACCATGGTTTGTATGCCCATTTGAGCTGTGGTTTGACCACTTTTTGCACTTCACTCTCAGGAATAATAAAACCGACAAAAACTGCCATGATGAGTCCGCCTAAAGGCAGCATAATAGCAGCAGTGACATAATCAACCCAATCAAAGAAGTTTTTTCCTCCCCATGTAAGCAGCTCTTTTGCACCATCTATATTTGAAAGAATTGCAAATATGCCTAAAGACCAGAAAAAGAATCCCATAGAGAGTGAAGATTTCAGACGACTCCAGCCAAATCTGTCTATAAAATACTGCACCATAGGCTCTACAAGAGACACTGAAGAGGTAAGCCCCGCAAATGCCAAAGCGATGAAAAAGAGCACCGCAAAAACATTGCCAATAATGCCCATCTCATAAAATGCCGCAGGCAAGGAGATAAAAACAAGCCCCGGACCTTTTGCAGGACCTGAACCATACTGATACAAGAAAGTAAAGAGCATTAAACCGGCAACAATGGCAATAGTAGTATCTAAAAATGCCACCCAAAAAGCACTTTTAACAAGATTTGCACCTTTTTCCAAAGAAGCCGCATAGGTCATAATTGCACCCATACCAAGGCTAAGCGTAAAGAAGGCATGCCCTACGGCCACAACAAATGCCTCTGATGTCACCTTCGACCAATCTGACAAGAACATAAAATCAATGGCCTTTGAAAAACCTCCAAGTGTCGTTGCATAAATGAACATTCCACCTAGTATGAGCATAAGCGCCGGCATAAGGTAAAGATTGAGCTTTTCAATACCACCTTTAATTCCCTTGTGAACAACATATGTTATGAATGCAAAAGAGAGTGTGTGATAAAAAAGCTGCGTCCAGAAATCAGCATGCAGCATCGTTGTAAAAGTAGTTTCAGCCTCTTTGACTGTTGCAGGGAGGTATGTAAGTGACGTAACAATGTAGTTAAATATCCACCCAATGACAACAGAGTAAAAGATCATAATAAACAGCCCCGCTAAGGCTTGAAAACCACCGAATTTCCATAGATTCTTATGTCGTGGTGCCAACTCTTCAAAAGATGTAACAGTATCACGACGCCCAAGATACCCTATAAGCATCTCTGCTATCATAATTGAAAAACCGATGAGTAGTACTGTTATGAGATATATAAGCACAAAAGCGCCGCCGCCATACTCACCCGTAATATATGGAAATTTCCAAATATTTCCAAGCCCTACAGCAGAACCTGCTGCTGCTAAAATAAAACCTATCCTGCTAAATCTTGCTATCTTCATATACTATTTCCTTTTTTATTGGAGTAATTATACTGAAAAAGCACTCTTTTTTAAAGAAATCAAGAAATACTATTGACATTTTACTAGTTATTGACTATAATTTCGCCTCATTAATCAGCATAAGTGCTTGTTTAATGTGTAGGTCGGGGTGTAGCTCAGTATGGTTAGAGTACTTGGTTTGGGACCAAGGGGCCGAAGGTTCGAGTCCTTTCACCCCGACCATTTTTTTTGAAATCACAACTTTTATATTTAAAAATCAGTTTACATGGTGGGATTAGCTCAGTTGGTTAGAGCACTAGTTTGTGGCACTGGGGGCCGCGAGTTCGAATCTCGTATCCCACCCCATGAATTTTAAATATAAACAAACATATAACAATTATTGACGCGTCCGTGGCTCAACTGGATAGAGTTTCGGATTTCGGCTCCGAGGGTTATAGGTTCGAATCCTATCGGGCGTACCATTTTAGTTGTCTGATTTCGATGCGTCCTTAGCTCAGCTGGATAGAGCAACGCCCTTCTAAGGCGTAGGTCAAAGGTTCGAATCCTTTAGGGCGTACCACTTTATATTGTTTGTCAGAAGTGACATAAAAAACTTATTCCACGCGGACGTGGTGAAATTGGTAGACACGCCAGACTTAGGATCTGGTGCCGCAAGGTGTGAAGGTTCAAGTCCTTTCGTCCGCACCAT
>VCAX01000059.1 GCA_013607665.1 Campylobacterota bacterium
TATATAGCCGTAGTTCGAGGTTACTGTGAAGAGCAAGGCTGCATAAATCATGCGCTCAAAGAGAAACTCGATAAAATGACCGACAGTAAAGCAGACAAAGAAAAAGCCCCGCAAGAGGCTGTGACAGAGTATGAGCGTCTAGCAACTGTAGAGCTCAATAAGCCTGTTGGCAAATATGAAACAACACGCTACTCCCTTGTGAAGCTTTTTCCAAAGACAGGCAGAAAACATCAGCTTCGCCGTCATATGAAACATATCTCACACCATATCTTGGGTGATACGAAATACGGAAGAGGGGAGCACAATAAATTTATTCGCCAAGAGTATAATATGCATCGTTTACTGCTACACTGCAGCGCTTTAGAGATTTTGCACCCTTACACCCAAGCGCCTTTGCGTTTTGCAGCGGGCTTTGATGAAACTTTTACGATGCTGCTTAATGAGTTTGGATGGCAGGATAAAGTATAATCACAAATAAATTATTAAAGAGATACAATGAGTAAACAACCCCAAGCAATATATTTAAAAGATTATACAAAACCCGCATTTGCTATAAAAGATGTGCAGCTGACATTTGAGCTTTTTGAAGAAGAGACGATCGTTACGAACGTCATGAAATTTTTAAAACTTGACAATACACCAAATTTACAGCTTCACGTAGAGGAGTTGGAGCTTTTAGAACTTCTTCTTGATGGTGTTGCACTGAGTGATGCGGCATATGCAATAGATGCTGAGTCACTGAAGATTTTTAATGTACCAGAGAGTTTTACGCTAAAAATTGTCAATAAGATCTACCCGCATAAAAATACGGAACTTGAAGGTCTGTATAAATCAGGAGATATCTTCTGCACGCAGTGTGAGCCGGAAGGTTTCCGAAGAATCACGCCGTATCTCGACAGACCGGATGTTATGAGTGTTTTTACAACGACGGTTATTGCAGACAAAGAGAAATATCCGGTACTACTGAGTAATGGAAACAAACTGCAGTGCCATGAGAGTTTTGATGGACGCCATGGAGTTACTTGGCATGATCCACATCCCAAGCCCTCTTATCTTTTTGCACTCGTTGCCGGAGATTTAGGTTCTGTGAGTGATACATTTACAACAGCCTCAGGAAATCCGGTCGCACTTAATATATATGTAGATAGAGGGAATGAATCACAATCTACCCACGCAATGCGTTCACTCAAAGAGGCGATGCGATGGGATGAAGAGGTCTATGGGCGAGAGTATGATCTTGATATCTATAACATTGTCGCAGTTGACAGCTTTAATATGGGAGCGATGGAGAACAAAGGGCTTAATATTTTTAACTCTGCCTATGTTCTAGCTGATACCGACACTGCAACAGATGCCAACTTTATGGGAATAGAGTCGGTTATTGCTCATGAGTATTTTCATAACTGGACGGGAAACCGCATTACCTGCCGGGATTGGTTTCAACTCACACTTAAAGAGGGACTGACAGTATTTCGTGACCAGTCTTTCTCAGCTGATATGAATTCGCGCCAGCTGCAACGCATAGAAGATGTAAAAGGGCTGCGTGAGCGACAGTTCGTTGAGGATGCTTCCCCGACACGCCATCCCATCCAGCCAAAATCTTGCATCTCTATGAACAATTTCTATACCGCGACAGTCTATGAAAAAGGCGCTGAGGTCATTCGTATGATGCACACACTCTTAGAAGATGAAAAATATAGAGCGGCTATGGATCTCTATTTTGAGCGTTTTGATGGTCAGGCAGTTACGACCGAGGATTTTGTCTGGGCAATGAGTGAAGCGGATGGTATTGATCTTGAACAGTTTAAACTCTGGTACCATCAAAGCGGTACACCAAAGCTTATTGTGAAAGAGGATTTTAGCGATACTACCTATACGCTCACACTCACGCAACAGATTCCCGATGCAGTAGATGGCACACAGCAAGAGCCGATGTACTATCCGCTAAAAATAGCACTCCTTGATGCCAAAGGAGAAGAAATCTTAGAGAAGCTGCTTATTGTCTCAAAAGCAAAAGAGTCTTTTAGCTTTAAAGGCTTGGCTGCAAAACCGATGCTCTCAATAAACAGAGATTTTTCTGCTCCTATTATTATAGAACAGAAAAACAATGATTACGCCTTTTTGATGCAGTATGACACAAACAGTTTCACGCAGTATGAGGCAGCGCAGAATTTTGCCATAGAGACACTTGAAGCGATGATGCAAGGGAAAGGGATTGACGAAGCCTATGTCGAAGCCTATGGTTATCTGCTTGATCTAGATGTTGAGCGCTCCTATAAAGCACTGCTATTGGAATTGCCAACTATCTCTACCTTGATGCAGCGACAGGAGGCTATAGATTGTGAAGAGCTTTATGGTGTACATGAAACACTTACAGAACATTTAGCGACACTTTACAAAGAGAAACTCTTAGCTATTTACCATGCAAATCACTTCCCTTATGATTCGCAGATAAATGGTGAGAGTATTGCAAAAAGAGCGCTGAAAAACAGAGCACTCAAGTTACTCTCAAGTCTACAAACACAGGAGATAGCACTGTTGGCAAAAGCACAGTATGATAACTCCGTAACAATGACAGATAGAATGGTCGCACTCGATGTACTGGAACATACGGATGAATCTTTGGCAGAAATCGCTTTTAAAGATTTTTACGAGAAGTATAAAGAGAACACACTTGTTATGAACAAATACTTTGCACTGCTCTCATCTTCCTTGCGTGATGATATTCTTCACCGAGTAAAAGCACTGCAGAATGATGAGGTATATGATGATAGAGTGCCAAATCTTGTACGCTCTTTAGTTGGTACATTCGCTCGAAATCATAAACACTTTCACGCAAAAGATGGAGAGGGCTATAAATTTGTGGCAGATAAGATTATAGAGATAAATAAAATTAACCCGCAAATGGCATCAGGACTCTGTTCAACATTTAAAATTTATGATAAAATGAACAAAGAAAACCAAAAACTCATGAAGCGAGAGCTCATGCGTGTAATTTCTACACAGTCACTTTCAAAAAATTCTTTTGAAATTATTGATAAAATTTTAAAATAGGATTAGTTTTTTTATTTATAGTTAGTTTAATCTTCCTTAAAATAGGGCTTTGTGAGGCCATATTCACACTTCTTATTATAATTATAAATTCTATTTATTAAAGTTTGTGATAGAAAAGTGATAATATTTTGATAAGATTTTCTAGAACTTGAAAAATAGGATGAATATATGGCAAGATTAGTAGTATTAGGCGGTGGGGTTGCTGGTCACACTACAGCAACTTTCGCTGCAAAATGGTTAGGATCTCAGCACGAAGTAGTAGTTGTCACTCCAAATGCAAAATGGAACTGGATTCCATCAAACATCTGGGTTGGCGTTGGACAAATGACAAAAGAGGACGTTACTTTTGATTTAGCTCCAGTATATGCAAAAGCGGGTATTACATACCACCAGGCAAAAGCAGTTTCTATCAATCCAGAAGGTGGGGAATCTAGTGATAAGCCTTTTGTTACGATTGAGTATACAAGTGCAGATAAAGCTGGACAGAGTGAAACAATTGAATATGATTATTTAGTAAATGCAACTGGCCCAAAACTTAACTTTGGTGCGACACCTGGTTTAGGTGAAGGAAGTCAGTTGGGTGAACATACAGTTTCGGTTTGTACTGCAAACCATGCTGTACATGCATCAGAAAAACTTGCAGAAGCTATTGAAAAGATGAAAGGCGGAACACGCCAGAAGTTCCTTATTGGTACAGGGCACGGTATGTGTACATGTCAAGGGGCTGCATTTGAGTACATCTTCAACATCGAGCATGAACTAAGAAAAGCGGGTGTCCGTGATATGGCTGATATGAAGTGGATCTCCAATGAGTCATTCCTAGGTGACTTTGGTATGGGTGGACTTCATATGAAGGTTGGCGGATATGTAGTCTCTTCTAAACTTTTTACAGAATCTCTCTTTGCTGAGCGTGATGTTGAGTGGTTGATTGGTGCACATACATCTAAAGTTGAAGAAGGAAAAGTTCATTATGAGCTTCTTGATGGATCAACGGGTGAAGAGGAATTTGATTTTGCAATGCTTATTCCACCATTTGCAGGTGTAGGTCTTAAAGCTTACAACAAAGCAGGTGATGATATTACAGATACAGTATTTGCTCCAAATGGTTTCATGAAAGTCGATGCAGACTACACACCAAAACCATACAGTGAATGGAAAGCGTCGGATTGGCCAAGAACATACCAAAACCCTACATATAAAAATATGTTCGCAGCTGGTATTGCTTTTGCACCACCACATATCATCTCTAAACCAATGAGTTCTCCAAACGGAACACCGATCAATCCAACACCGCCAAGAACTGGTATGCCTTCAGGTATCATCGGTAAAGCGGTAGCACACTCTGTATGTGATTTAATGACGCAAGGTGAGAATGCTCATTTACATGAAGCTTCTATGGCTGAAATGGGTGCTGCTTGTGTTGCATCTGCAGGGAAAGGTGTATTTGATGGAACTGCGGCAGCTATGACTGTGTACCCTGTTGTTCCTGACTTTGAAAAATATCCTGGAACAAGTCGTGATACAGACTATACATTTGGTGAAATCGGTCTTGCTGGACACTGGATTAAACATATTTTACATCACTTGTTTATCTACAAAGCAAAACTAAATCCAGGCTGGACACTTATTCCAGAATAAAATAGAGGAGAAAATATGAGCGAAAAGAAATTAGTAGAAGAAGAAGTGAATTTTCAAAAGAGTGATGCATTTAATCTTACAATGATTCCGGGTACATTTGCTAGAAAAATGAGAACATGTGTTATTTGGCAGTTTATCAGATTTGTAGTAATCAATATTAAAATGATTATCGTGGTAGGAAAAAGCCACTAAACTTGTTACTTTGGGCATTGCCCAGAGTACAAACCCTTCCTGACAAGGCTCTTTTTAATGGTAAAAGATATTATCAAATACCCGACACCATTGAGTGTTGAATATGCAACGGACGTAAGAGTCTTTGATGATGCGTTGTTTTCATTGATAGAAGATCTCAAAGATACTATCACTCAAAACAATTTAAATGGTCTGAGCGCTTTTCAGATTGGAAGCTACTATAATGTCATTGTTGTAAAGAATGATGACGGTGAACTCCTTGAATTGATAAATCCTCGTCTTATTGCCCATAATGGCAGCGTTACTACTGAAGAATCTACAGCATACTATCCTGGGCATAGTGCAAAAATAAAACGTTATGAGAACATCAGTGTCGTTTATCAAGATAGAAATGCAAAAGATTGCTCTCTTAAAGCAAGTGGGGCTTTGGCGATTGTAATTCAAAGAAAGATTGACTATACATTCGGTGCGACCTTCATTCATAAAATGTCAAAGCAAGAGAGAGAAAGTTTTGAAAAGAGGCTGGAATATGGAGCAGATCTGGGTAGTAGTGATTATTGTCCTACAAATTTCCAGCGTGATAAAATAGTACTGGGGATGAATCTTATTTTAGGAGCTATGGCTCTTGCTTTTATCGCTGCACTCTTTATTCAAAATCCTGCACTACTGCAAAATATATGGCAGGCTATGCTTTATGCATCGGCTACTGTTGTCATATTGGATATTATCTACTTTTTTTATGCACAGTATGAAGGGAAAAAATATGTTTCTTGTAACAGTTGTCAAATAGGCAATATTATCGGTACAGCTTCGGTTATACTGTTTAAGCTTGGCGTCATTATGCTGCTTTCATACTTCTTTGTTTATCAGTGAGGCTGTTGTAATGCTTGAAAATATTCCTACATTGACACAGCATCAAAAATATTTTCGTGATGCAAAAGAGACTATACTGCGGCAATGGGTCAACTATGATTCACCCAAAGAGATACTGGCACTGCATGGGATTGATGAAGAGTATTTTATAGAAAAATATGCAAGCGGTGTTTTTGATTATTTTATGGGTGTGATAGCGGGTGAGGTAAGTGTAGGGAACTGTCCTGTAATGCAGGAATTGCTTGCATACTTGAAGTTTCGAGAAATAGGAGCGGATGAGCTCTTTGAGATCTGTACACATTTTCGCTGTTCAATGGTAGATGTCTCTTACGACATAGGCATGAATTCTAAAGAGCTCTTTGATGAGATATCGTATCTCTTTGATAAGAACTTTCGAGGAATTTTGAAGTTTTACACAGACACCATCTTTCAAAAACTTGTCGATGCCAGACAAGAAGCCATTCGTGCAGGACAGGCAAAAGAGTACTTTCTTTCAAATATGTCCCATGAGATACGCACACCGCTCAATGCAATTTTAGGCTTTGTCAACCTGTTAATGGATGAAGAACTTTCAAAGAAACAGCGTAACTATCTTGACATTATTTTAAACAGCGGCGAGAATTTGTTGAGTATTATACTTTTTGGATGGAAATTCCTATTGAGATAGCAAATAAAGAAGCGAAAACTATTGATAATATTGACTATTTTCAACAGCTCAAGATGGTCTTATATGCAAAAGATATGCAGCTGAATTTTAAGCATGAGTCTTTTTTGAAATATGCAGAGATGTTTGAGATGGATATAGCGGTAGTTGATAAGCTTCCAGCTGATTTTGATGTCTGCATCTTTGTACATGAAGATGTAGACCCTGAGTTTAAACAAATGATTCTCTCCTCAGAGAAAAAATTTATAGCATTAATGAGTCGAGAGTATGACAATTATGAAAAACAGCAGCATATAAATACACTCTGTTTTCCTCTCTACTGTTCAAAAATACACACGGCTTTTAATGAACTTATGTATTTTAAAGAGTCTGCAGAGTATGACAAAGAAGTCTCCGTACAGTTCAAAGGGCATATATTGGTTGCTGAAGATAATGAAGCAAATCAAGAGTTGATAAAGATAGTTCTGAGTAAATATGGACTCAGCTTTGACATAGCAGAAAACGGCTTACGCGCTTTAGAACTCTATAAGCAAAAGAGTTATGACCTGATTCTTATGGATGAACAGATGCCGGTTATGGATGGGATAGAGTCAGTCAAGCAGATTATCGAGTATGAAGAGAGTCATGGACTCGCACATACTCCTATCTCCGCACTGACAGCCAATGTTATAAAAGGGGCAAAAGAGCGAGGACTTTTGATAGGTTTTGATGCTTTTTTGGGAAAACCTCTTGTTCTTAAAGAGTTGGAACGTATTTTTTTCGCATATTTAAAAACCGATACTGTAAATACAATGGAAAAGAAATCTTCTCAAAAAGAGAAGAAAAAATCAAAAATCGAAGGGCTTAATGTTGAGAAACTCACAAAAGAGCTGATGCTCACGCAGGATGAGCTGATACTTCTCTTAGCGCTTTTTATTAAAAAAATGAAGGCAACTCTGCCAGAGTTAAAGAGTGCCATAGCGCAAAGAGACTATCATAAAATAGCACTGCACTCAAAGCACATAGTATTAAAGGTTCCAGTGGTAATTTTCGTATAGAAGAACTTCTGAAAAATGCTACTGAGATGGAACAGATGGCAAAGCAGGAGAACAGAGACTATGATTATGAAGGTATATTCAAAGCGATAGAAGAGAAAATAGCATCTATTAGAGTCTCTTAGATCTATTCTTCTATGTAGTAGCCAATTCCTGAAGCATTTTTAATGATATCGATCTCAAGCTTATTACGCAGGCGCCATACAAGTGTTCTTACGCTGTTCTCTGTTGCGCCGTTTTCATCCCAAACATAGTTCATCGCCTGTTCAAAACTGACAACAAGTCCAAGCTGTGCAACTAAAAGGCGTAAAAAAGCATTCTCTTTTTTTGTAAGTTTTATTTTTTTACCTTTGTAAAAGGTCTCACAGATGCTGATATCAAGATGGTAATCTTTACCAAAAGGGACAATTGGTTTGTCTGAGACCCTTTTAGAGTAGAGCAGCTTTTCAAGATTGAGCTTATCGACTTTGAGTGAGTTAATATCTTCTTTTCTTTCATTCTCCATCTGATACTTAAAGAGTGCCATTTGAATCGTTGCATGAAGCGATCCTAGATCGAAAGGCTTGACTATATAACCATAAGGCTCTGTCAGTTTTGCTTGAGAGATGATGTCATCGTCACTGTATGATGTGAGATAAATAAAAGGAATATCATATTTTTCTTTTATGGTTTTTGCCAGTTCTATACCGTCATTGCTCTCTTGCAGTGAAATATCAATGATGATGACATCAGGCGTGTGCATTGCAATTTTGTTTTTTGCCTGTAGGGCATTATCACAAACAGCCACAACACTGTAACCATGTTTTTGTAAGGAGATATTTAAATTCAGTGAGGTAATCTCATCATCTTCTACAATGATTACTCTGTGTTTTTCCATTATTAAATCCTGTATCAAAAAAATATGACTATTTTGTGATAAATATATTTATAATTATA
>VCAX01000005.1 GCA_013607665.1 Campylobacterota bacterium
TAGTTTCTTACTCTTAAACTATTTTTTACTATTTTTCTCTTTCTCTGCTATAATCAAAACATGGATTATATAAACCTGATTGAGCCAACACCAAAATTACATTCAAAAAAATGCAAAGCACTCTCTTTTGCCATTCGACTCTTTTTGCAGTATGCCCTCTACCCTGTCACACTGATAGTCTGGTACTATTATGATTATTTCATAGCAGGAGCAACGCTGCTTTTAGGCTTTATCATCATTGGCATCATTCGAGCAAAACTGAGAAACTCGGTCATACCGCTCACGCAGAGAGAATACCACTACAGTGATGCTGCCATAGCCGACTGGTACAGCGCAAAAATCTTATGTATGGAGGAAGAATATGATAGAAAATAAATTCACAGAGGCAATGGAGTTTCGCCATGCCTGCAAACTTTTTGATGAGAACAAAAAGATTCCTGATGAGGAGATGCACTATATTTTAGATATGGGACGCAGATCGCCCTTCTCCTTTGGTATGGAGCCATGGAAATTTCTTGTTATTACAAATCAAGAACTCAAAGAAAAACTGCGTCCTCTCTGCTGGGATCAGCCACAAATTACGACCTCTTCTCATCTTGTCATCATCCTAGCGGCCATAGAAAATGTAAAACCTGAGAGTGGCATTCCACTCAAACGCTTCTCACGCAGAGCAATGCCACAGGAGAAACTTGAATTTTACACGCAAATCTATGCAAACCATCTCAAAGATACGCTCTCAAGCGATGCAAATATCTACTGCTGGACAGCGAGACAAACATACATCGCTGCGACAAATATGATGAGTGCAGCAGCCTACATCGGCATTGACTCCTGCCCCATAGAAGGGTTTGAAAAAGAGAATGTAGAAAGACTCCTTGAACTAGATACGACAAAATACCAAGTAGCACTTATACTTCCTTTTGGCTATAGAGTCAATCCTTAATCATCACAACTTCGCTTGGAATTTGATGAAGTTGTCGAGTTTATAGAGTAGCTTTATGACCGGTGGATTTTTTGCAACATTTGACGACATCGCTTCACTTTTAGATGATGCAGCGGCGATGAGTAAAGTCGCTACGAAAAAAACAGCCGGCATACTTGATGACGACCTAGCCGTCAATGCACAAAAAGCATCCGGTTTTGCAGCCTCACGTGAACTGCCGGTTCTTTGGGCCATAACAAAAGGTTCATTTCGAAATAAACTCATTATCCTGCCCATTGCCTTTTTGCTCTCAGCCTTTGCACCATGGGCAATTGTCCCCATCCTTATGCTCGGTGGCATCTACTTGGCTTACGAAGGTGTGGAGAAGATTTATGAATACCTAACAGATCATAAAAAGAGCAAAACAGAAGCGCAAAAAACTACACTCACTGAAGATGAACTGCTGAAAATCGAAGTCAAAAAAGTAAAATCCGCCATCACAACAGACTTCATTCTCTCTATTGAAATAGTTATCATCGCTCTTGGGACCGTACTTGAACAATCTCTTATGATTCAAATCATTGCTGTTACAGTCGTAGCCTTTTTGGCAACTATAGGCGTTTATGGGTTTGTAGCTCTGCTTGTGCGTATGGATGATTTCGGCTTTGCTCTTATAGAAAAAGCCCAAGATGAAAAGAGCTTCATCCATACAATCGGCCGTCTGTTAGTCATATCACTCCCAAAAGTCATCCGAGCTCTTACAGTCATAGGAACATTTGCAATGCTGCTCGTAGCCGGCGGCATCTTTATGCACAATGTTCATCAAATACATGAAATACTCCACTTTATGCCAGCACTTTTAGGCGAGCTATTCATTGGACTCCTTATTGGCAGTATCGCATTTGGTATCCATCTGCTCTATACGAAGTTTTTTACTAAGGAACATTAAAAATCTATTGGCTCTTTTCAGTCCTTATTTCACATAGCATAAAGAGTATGCGACATCTGTTTCAAACCAGATGCTCATTGCCTCTTTTATGCCAAGTTCTTCTCGCGTAGCCTCTTCCAGTTTTTTTGAAATTTTCATCACGCCTTTATCGAAAACATAAGGCATTGAAAGTGTTTTCTCTTTACCATCGTATTGAAATCTCACGATAAAAACACCTGTTTTTGGTTTTCCTTTGATGCGTTTGTTGGGCTTATAGTCAAGTGCTTTGGCAATAAGTTTTTTCCGGTGGCAGGAAGTGTGACTGCAACTGTCGCACCGACAAAGAGCTCACGAAAGTTTTTGCCTACTTTTTTATTTGGTGTATACTCTATTTTTTCAAGTTTTACATTATTGTAGCCAACTTTCACTGTGCCGCTTTGCGTGAGCGTACACCCTCCGCTTTTTCCCATTTCAACCCCATAGAGTGATGAGATGAACAATAAAATCACTAAAAATATTTTTGGCATAAGATCTCCTTGTTATTTTTTCATGATTATATCATAAGCCCCTATTAACCCCCTAAGTGCTATTATTACAAAAACTAAAAAAAGTAAACTGTTTATGGCATTAATCGACCTGCAAAAGATATCAAAACACTATTCGGCACAAAAAATTCTTGTAGATGTGGACTTCCACGTTGATGAAGGTGAGCGCATCGTCATTATCGGCAAGAACGGAAGTGGAAAATCAACACTTATGAAGATAGTTAACGGCTCGCTTGAACCAGATGAAGGCAAACGCATCATTCAAAACGATCTCGAGGTCAAAATGCTCGATCAGCGTCCTGAATTTGAAGAGGGACACTCTGTACGTGAGGCTGTTGAGGCAGGACTTACAGAGATCAATGCTGCTAAAGAGCGCTACAATGAACTCTCCCATCTGCTCTCAGAAGATTTTGACAACAAATTACTCCTCGATGAGCATGAAAAGCTCTCACGCTACATTGAACACCATAACGCATGGAATCTCGATGATAAGATAGAGCGTATCATTCAACACTTTCAGCTCAAACCCTATGAGCATAAACCCGTTGCCCTTTTGAGTGGTGGGGAACAGCGCCGCGTTGCCCTTGCCTCCTTGCTCCTGCAAAAGCCAAATGTGCTCCTACTCGATGAACCGACCAACCACCTTGATGTTTATATGGTCGAGTTTCTCGAAGAGCTGCTTTTAAAAGAGAAATTTACCCTTGTTTTTATCTCACATGACAGATACTTCATTGACCGTGTTGCAACAAAGTCCGTTGAAGTGGAAGATTGCAAGCTGCGTGAGTATCGCGGAGGCTACAATGACTACCTCACGCAAAAAGAGGAGTATCTCAGAACGCTCCAAAAACAGCATGAGAACCTTTTGGGTCTCTTAAAAAGAGAAAATGAGTGGTTTGCTCGTGGTGTTCGAGCACGTCTGAAACGAAATGAGGGAAGAAAAGAGCGCTTGATGCAGCTGCGTGAGGCAGCAAAAACAAATCCTGCAAAAATTAGAAAAATGTCTGTTGAACTACAGCGTGAGGCAAAACACTTCAACCGAGACAAAAGTGTCAACAAACAAAAGATGCTCTTTGAGATTGAAAACCTTGAACTCAAACTCGGCGATAAAGAGCTGCTGCATGATTTTACAACACGCATCTTGCAAAAAGATGTCATCGCTATTGTAGGACCAAACGGCAGTGGAAAATCTACACTGCTTAAAGCACTGCTTGGACGAATTGAGCCAACAAGCGGAAAGATTAAGCGAGGCGAGTTCAAAGTCGGCTATTTTGACCAACACCGAGAGATGCTAGATGATGATAAGAACCTCATTGAGACCTTCTGTCCAAACGGCGGTGACCGCGTTAATGTTCGCGGCAGTGACCTGCATGTTTATGGATATCTTAAAAACTTCCTCTTCCCACGTGAGTTCTTAGATAAAAAGATAGGCGTACTCAGTGGAGGTGAAAAAAACCGTGTTGCCCTCGCCCTGCTCTTCACGCAAGATGTCGATATTCTCATTCTCGATGAGCCGACGAATGATCTTGATATTCCAACTATCAACATCTCAGAAGAGCAACTGACAAACTTCAGTGGTGCTGTCATCATCGTCTCTCACGATAGATACTTCGTTGATAAGATTGCCAAAAAACTTTTTATTTTCAAACCTGATAAAACCATAGAAGAGTCACACCAGCTCTATTCCGAATATCTTGAACTTGAAAAAGAGTTCCATGAACTCCAAATCATGGAAAAAGAGGCAACAGAGCAAAAACAAAAAGAACCAAAAAGAGAAAAAGAAAAAATACTAAAACTCACATATAAAGAGAAAATTGCACTTGAAAAACTCCCTTTAGAGATTGAAGAGTTAGAACTGCTCATAGAAGAGAAAAACAACTGCTTAGCAGACCCAAACTGCTACGGGGAGATTGGCATCACGGCACTTGCAAAAGAGTTGGCGGATATTGAAGCGGAGTATGAAGAAAAAGTCGAAGAGCTACTGACGATTCAAGAGAAAGAGGAAGAGATTAATGCACAGTCATAAACAAAAAAACAGGCAACACTATAAACAGCTCTTTGTCATTATTTTTGGAGTACTGCTGTGGTTTACACCTGTTCCAGAGGGCTTAAGCCTGCCAGCTTGGCATCTTTTTGCCATATTCATCTCTATAATTTTAGCTGTGATTATCGAAGCGACATCTATCTTTACTGCCTCTATCATCGGGCTTGGTTTTGTCATACTTACCCATACCCTCACTGCCAAACAAGCTTACAGTGGATTCTCACAAGGCTTTATTCTTCTTATTATTGTCGCTTTTTTGATCGCTCGAGGTGTCATTAAATCAGGACTTGGAAAACGCATTGCCCTGCTTATTATCAAAAAATTCGGTAAATCTTCTTTAGGACTAGGTTATTCCATTATAGCAGCAGATATGTTCATATCCCCTGCTTTTCCGAGCAACACTGCCCGCTCAGGTGTACTCTACCCAATAGTCCAGGCCCTCTCAGCCGACAGCGGTTCAAAGGTGAATGACGGCACACGAAAAAAGCTTGGAGCCTACCTTATGATGACCTCTATGGCTGGGCTTACCATCTCCTCTGCAATGTGGCTGACTGCAATGGCAGCCAATCCTGCTGGTGCAAAGATGGCAAAAGAGTTTGGCATAGAGATAAGTTATGGCTCTTGGGCACTTGCTTCTTTTGCTCCCTCTCTCGTTGCTTTCATTGTCATTCCTTGGCTGCTTTTTAAGATATTTCCTCCTGAACTAAAAGAAACACCTGATGCACCACTTATAGCACAGGAACAGCTTGAACATATGGGCAATGTACATAAGAATGAGTATATTATGGGCTTTACCTTCATCGCTATGATTACATTTTGGGTATTTTCAGCACAGCTGCATATTGATAAAACTGCAATTGCCTTTTTAGGTCTTGGTGTTTTAATGCTTGCAAATATCTTCACGCTCGATGATTTAGCCCATGAAGGACGAGCTCTTGGAACACTCATCTGGTTTGGCACCCTCTATGCCATGAGCAGTTACTTAAATGAGTTTGGTTTTATGTCCTGGCTTGGAATGCACATCTCAAATATCATTGCAGGCCAAAGCTGGCCTGTCGTGTATGTAGGACTTGTGCTTGCTTATGTTTTCATTCACTACTTTTTTGTCTCACAGACAGCACAGATGCTGGCACTCTTTTCTGTCTTTTTAAGTGTCGGTATCAATGCCGATGTGCCTGCAGAGATGCTGGCATTAATGCTTCTTTTTGCAACAAACTTCAATGCTATGATCACACCGCAAGGTTCAAGTGCCAATGTCATTTATCTAAGTTCAGGATATATTGAGAGTAGAGAGGTTTATAAGTATGGCGGAATAGTCACGCTTGCCAACACCCTTATCTATCTAGGTGTCGGTACCGCGTGGATAATGCTTATTTTCTAGCTTTTTATTTTCTCGCTTCTTGTAAAGAGTCTGCAATTAAAAATGCAAGTTCTAAGGACTGGTCAGCATTGAGACGTGGATCACAATGTGTATGGTAACGAGAGCTTAGATCCTCTTCTGTTACTGTAAAGCTTCCACCAATACACTCTGTAACATTTTTCCCTGTCATCTCCAAGTGAACACCACCGCCAAATGTACCTTCAGATTTATGTACTTGAAAGAACTGCTTCATCTCAGTTAAAATAGCATCAACAGGACGTGTTTTGTAGTTGTTTGATGACTTGATAGTATTTCCATGCATCGGATCACATGACCAGACAACATTCAATCCTTCACGCTCTATTGCACGGATGAGTTGCGGCAGATGATCCCCTACTTTATTTGCACCCATTCTTACAATAATATTGAGACGTCCCGCTTCATTTTCAGGATTGACCGCAGTTGCAAGACGTACAAGATCATCAGGATCCATAGTCGGTCCCGCTTTAATACCGATAGGATTTTTAATCCCTTTCATATACTCAACATGTGCGCCATCAAGTTGCCGTGTTCTGTCTCCTATCCAAACCATATGTGCCGCTACATTGTACCAATCGCCCATAATGGAATCTTGTCTTGTAAACGCCTCTTCATATGGCAGTAGAAGTGCCTCATGTGAAGTGTAAAAATCTGTCTCTCGCAAGGTTCTGTATGTTTTGGATGTTACCCCACAGGCCTCCATGAACTGTAGTGATTTTTCAATATCTTCTGCCAAAGCTTCATACTTCTCACCCACTTCACTTTTGTGTGCAAAATCAAGATTCCATTTACTCACCTGATGCAGATCAGCCAAACCACCTGATGCAAATGCACGGAGTAAGTTTTGTGTCGCTGTTGCTTGATTATACGCTTTTATCATACGCTCCGGATCCGGAACACGCGCTTTCTCATTGAAGTCGATACCGTTGATGATATCTCCACGGTACGAGTCTAAAGTAATGTCACCCTGTGTCTCTGTATCTGATGAACGCGGTTTTGCGAACTGACCGCCAAGACGCCCTACTTTTACCACAGGCAGTCCACCTGCATAGGTCATGACAACTGCCATCTGCATTAAAGCCTTAAAAGTATCACGAATATTATCTGCGTGAAACTCCGAAAAACTCTCAGCACAATCACCGCCTTGGAGTAAAAATGCTTTGCCTTGTGCAACATTTGCAAGTTGCTCTTTTAAAGAACGTGCTTCTCCTGCAAAAACAAGCGGCGGATAGTGCTTAAGTTCATTCAAAACACGCTCAAGCTCTGCTTTATCCGGGTAAGTTGGCTGTTGCAATATTGGTTTTTCTCTCCAACTAGATGGACTCCAAGTACTCATTATATAAACCTTATCTATGAATAATTTTTGCAATTTTATCCAAATATAGTTAAAATAGCTATGATAAAAGCTATTTTTATGATTAAATAAGTATAATCGCATATCAAATAATAATTCTTTGGGAGCATAGATGAAAAAAGATGATCTAAAATCTTTAGTTACGCAAATGTATAAAGAGTTACTTGATAATATCGACTCCCAAGAGACAGCGAGTAAAGAGCAAGTTGTTCACTATCTTGAAGATGCCGTTAACAGCATAAAAAAAATAGATGACGATGCAATAGACTCTATCGAACATGCAAAGCTCGCTTTTACAAATGCCTACAAAGAGATCGCGAAAAAAAGTATCTCTTCTTACAAAGCAACCAATGAGAAATTTGAAGAACTTGAGAAGATGCATCAGTCAGCGCTCGAAGAGGTGCAGGACAAACTTATAGATCTCCCTACAATTACCGAAAAGTTCAGTGAAATTCAATCACATATGACCCAAGAGGTACAAAAAGCAAACTCCATTATTACTCAACTCAATATGCAGATAAAAGCACTCGAAGAGGACTCTAACCTTGATGGCCTTACAAAGGTCTTCAATCGTAGAGCTTTGGATAGATACCTTGCGAAAATAACGAAAAAAGGACATATTGAGCATGAACTGCACCTCCACATTCTCGATATAGATGATTTTAAAAGTATAAATGACACCTATGGTCATGTTGCTGGGGACAAAGTCCTTATCTTCATTGCGAACTTACTGAGAAATACACTGCTTTATAAAGGGAAGGCTGTCAATGTCACCATTAGTATCGGTGCAACAAAATATGTTGACGGCGATACTGAAGAAGAGCTTATATCACGAGCGGATAAAGCACTCTACAACTCTAAACAGCAGGGAAAAAATCAACTTAATATGGAAATAAAAAATGGACATTAACTATTTCGATCTCATTGCAGCCATCATCATTTTACTTTTGGGGCTCAAAGGTATTTTAAACGGTTTTTTCAAAGAACTTTTTGGTCTCATTGGTATCATTGGAGGGATTTTTGTCGCTTCGCGTGCAGGGGATAGTGTTGGGCAGTACCTCAGTGACCTTATCTTCAACTTTTCTAACCATGCAGCCATCAGCTTTACCGGTTTCTTAGTCACGCTGGCACTCTTTTGGCTGCTAATGGTTGCTGTCGGCTATGCATTTAAAAAACTCTCTGCACTTAGCGGGCTTGGTATTGTCGATAGAATTCTCGGTTTTGTATTTGGGGCGAGTAAATTTTTTCTTATTGCCGCAGTTATCGCTTTTGCCGTTAATAATGTCAAAGCACTCAAACCGACACTTGATTCTGCATTTTCTAACAGTGTTCTTTTTCCTGTACTTGTCTCAACAGGTGGATTTATCATGAAAATAGACCCTGCTGATGTTAGTGACGATCTTAATGCTTCACTGGATGATGCAACACAGCAAGTTTCTGACAAGCTTAATGAGACAAAAGATGCAGTGATAAACACAGAGATCAACGAAACAGTTCAAAAGATAAAAAAGCAGATAAAAGAAGAGAAGTAATATGCCAAATGTAACTACAAACTTTAAAGACAGAACAATTGAGTACGCACAGCTTTTAGAAGATTTTAAAGCCCTTCTTAAAAAGAACAACCTAAAATTCACCATTCAACGCGAGGTTATTCTTGAGACACTCTACAATTCAAACGAGCATCTCACACCAGAAGCACTGCATCATCTCATTCAAGAGCGTTATCCCGATCTTAAAACCGGTATAGCAACCGTCTACAGAACACTCTCTCTTTTAGAGGACTCAAATGTCGTTACTTCACTCTCTTTTGGTGCGCAAGGAAAAAAATACGAGCTCGGTGCCAAAGAGCACCATGACCATCTTATCTGCACGGAGTGTGGTGAGATTACAGAGTTTGTCGATGAAGAAATAGAGAGACGCCAGCATGCCATAACAGATGAACTTAGTTTTAAAATGCTAGACCACTCTATGCAGATTTATGGCATTTGTAAAAAATGTCAAGAAAAAAACAGATAAATATAAATTAATAAAGGAAAATTGATTGTTTAGTAATAAATTCATTCAACAAAGAATTGAAAAAGCAAATATCTTACGAGAAGCAGGTATAAACCCTTATGCAAATAATTCAAAGAGAAATACGACTGTAGAGAAATTTTTAAATGTAAACTCTGATGTAGAACAGATGGAAAACAAACGAGAAGAGAACCGTCTTTATACGGTAAGCGGGCGCATCAAGCTCCTTCGTATCATGGGAAAAGCCTCATTTGTCAAGATCGAAGATGAGAGTGGTATGCTCCAGATCTATGTAGCACGTGATAACCTTCCTGAAGGTTTTTACAATACGATCTTCAAAAAGAATATTGAAGTCGGAGATATCATTGAAGTAGAAGGCTATCCTTTTGTAACCGGAAAAGGAGAACTCTCTTTACATGCAAATGACTTGAAAATTTTAACAAAAGCCATCTCTCCTCTCCCTGAAAAATTTCATGGTATCACAGATAAAGAGGTACGTTACAGAAAACGTTATCTTGATCTTATTATGAACTCCGAAGTACGCAAAACATTCCAAATTCGTTCAAAGGTCATCTCTTTGACTCGCCGTTTCTTCGAAGACAAAGGTTTCTTAGAAGTTGAGACTCCTATGATGCACCCTATTGCCGGTGGAGCAAATGCGAAACCTTTTGTGACACACCACAATGCACTTGGCGTTGACAGATACCTTAGAATTGCTCCGGAACTCTATTTAAAACGTCTTATTGTTGGTGGATTTGAAGCAGTGTTTGAGATTAATCGAAACTTTAGAAATGAAGGGATGGATGCAACACATAATCCAGAGTTTACCTCTATCGAATTCTATTGGGCATATAAAACATATAAAGATCTTATAGAGATCACCAAAGAGTATTTTCAATATCTTTTTGAACATCTCGATCTCCCGACAAAACTCCCGTACGGCGATATGGAAGTAAATTTTGAGAATTTTCAAGAGATTCCACTCATAGAGTCACTCACGACTATTGGTGGTGTTCCTGCTGATATCGTTCATGATAAAGAGAAGATTCTTGCTTATCTCAGGGAAAACAATCTTAAAGCAAAAGAAGAGATGAATCTTGGACAGCTTCAAGGAGAGCTTTTTGATGAGTTCGTTGAAGCAAAACTCATTGATCCGACTTTTATTACAGAGTACCCTGTCGAGATCTCACCACTTGCAAGAAGAAGCGATGAAAATCCTGCAATCACAGAGCGTTTTGAGCTTTTCATAGCAGGACGCGAAATTGCAAATGCTTTCTCAGAACTGAACGATCCACTCGACCAATTAGAACGTTTTGAAGGGCAAATGGCTGCAAAAGATTGTGGTGATGATGAAGCCCATGCTATGGATACGGACTTCGTTGAAGCCCTCAGCTACGGTATGGCACCGACTGCGGGACAAGGAATAGGAATAGACAGACTTGTTATGCTGCTGACAAATGAGCACTCCATTCGTGATGTACTGCTTTTCCCTGCTATGAAACCGCTCACGCAAGACCTTTGCGAAGATAGCGAAGACAAAGAGGAAAAATAGAACCTTATTTAGGTTCTATTAAACGCGATTGATAGGCTTGCGGGTGCTTACATACAGGGCAGACCTCAAGTGCTTTTTTCCCATAGTGAATATGTCCACACACCTCACAGATCCAAACTTCCTCTTCATTGTCACTTAAAAACTCTTTATGCGCTGTAAGTCTCTCTAAAAGCATTCTGTACATTTTTTCATGCTCTACTTCGATCTTTCCAATATTTTTAAAGAGTGTTGCAGCTTCACGATGTCCTTCCTCTTTTGCAATGGCTGCGAAATCAGGATACATCGTTGTATTTTCATAACTCTCTCCATTGATAGCATCCTGAAGATTCTCTTCAGTATTTCCAAAGTTGTTTTCTCTCTCAAATTTCATTCTATTATGTAAAGCAAGTTGCAATTTTGCATGTGTTTTTTCATTATCGGCTGCTCTTTGAAAGTGTGCAGCAATATCGCGATAACCCTCTTTTTGCGCTACTTTTGCATAAAATTCATACTTGTTACGTGCCATAGATTCACCGGCTACCGCTTTCATAAGATTGACCAAAGTGAGATTTTCAGTAATCATCTCCATAGCCTGACCACAACAATGCAGTTCTCCGCCACCGACATTTTGCACTTCAACAATGTTACCACACTTGTTACATCTATACGTTTCATACTGTCTCATCTTCCACCCTTTTTGTTTTAATGTAAGTCATTATCGCACAAAGCAACTTAAAAGAAAATTATTATCCTTTATTCTTTTAATTCTCATAACTCTTCAGATTTATTCAGAACTTTATTATTATATTTTTAGTATAATCGGCATATTTTTATTTACAAGGATTTTTTCCCTATGAGTTTTTTAAAAGAGTTTGATGAAGAAGTATTTAATTTATGTGAAAAAGAGTTAGAAAGACAAACTGACCATTTAGAGATGATAGCATCTGAGAACTTTACACTTCCGGCAGTTATGGAAGCTATGGGCTCGGTATTTACAAATAAATATGCCGAAGGGTATCCTGCAAAACGTTACTACGGTGGATGTGAATATGCCGATGGTGTTGAACAGCTTGCAATTGACAGAGCGTGCAAACTCTTTGGCTGTAAATATGCCAATGTCCAACCGCACTCAGGTTCACAAGCCAACGGTGCGGTCTATGCTGCACTGTTAAAAGCGGGTGATAAACTTTTAGGAATGGACTTAAGTCATGGTGGTCACTTGACACACGGCTCTAAGCCATCTTTTTCAGGGAAGAACTACAGCTCTTTTACCTATGGTGTTGAGCTTAACGGACGTATTAACTACGACAGAGTAATGGATATCGCTAAGATCGTACAACCAAAGATTATCGTATGTGGTGCTTCTGCTTATGCACGTGAAATTGATTTTGCAAAATTCCGTGAGATCGCTGATACAGTCGGTGCAATTTTATTTGCCGACATTGCACACATTGCCGGTCTTGTAGCTGTAGGAGAACACCCTAGCCCATTCCCTTACGCAGACGTAGTCACTACAACGACACACAAAACACTTGCAGGTCCTCGTGGTGGTATGATCATGACAAATGATGAAGATATCGCTAAGAAGATCAACTCTGCAATCTTCCCTGCCCTTCAAGGTGGACCACTTGTGCATGTTATCGCGGCAAAAGCAGTAGGTTTCAAACACAATCTCTCCCCTGAATGGAAAGATTATGCAAAACAGGTTAAGAAAAATGCGGCAGTCCTTGCTGATGTACTGATGAAACGCGGATACGATGTCGTCTCTGGCGGAACTGACAACCACCTTGTACTTGTCAGCTTTGCAGGTAAAGAGATCTCTGGTAAAGATGCTGATGTAGCACTTGGAAATGCCGGTATCACTGTTAACAAAAACACTGTCCCGGGTGAAACTCGCAGCCCTTTTGTCACTTCCGGTATTCGTGTAGGCTCTCCGGCACTGACTTCACGCGGTATGAAAGAAAAAGAGTTCGAACTCATCGCAAACAAAATGGCAGATGTACTTGATGATATAAACAACACTGAACTCCAAGCAAAAATCAAAGAAGAGTTAAAAGAGTTAGCACAAAACTTTGTCATTTACAATCAACCGACTTACTAAAAGATAAAGAGACCATATGACTGCAATGGATTTAAAACTCATCAAAATGGTTAGTGACCACTACTGGATCAAACGTGATTCTGTAGTGGATAAAATTTCCTTTAAAGGGCGTACCTTTTACAATAAATTTGAAAAGGTAAATGCTCCGCTCACGCAATCAGTTATCAATCAGCATCTCAAAGGTGAGATAACAGTTGCACACTCGTTAGTCAACAAAATGAACAAAGTAGAGAACATCGTTATAGATTATAATGGCCGTGATCCTGAGCGTTTTTACCATAAAACACAACTACTGTTGCGTGAGGAAGGTTTTATCAACTTCACAGCATATAAAAATAAGACAGAAGGTCATTTGCATGTCTATATTCACAAAGGGCATACAACATTGCAAGAGGCTATTCAGCTTGGTAAGATGCTCAGTATGAAGCTCGCTGCAAAACAGCCAAAACAGTGGAGAATGTTTCCAAACAACGATATGCCCGATGAGTACAACATTCTTGTACTGCCATATGATGTCTACGCCAAAGAACGTGGTGCTTCTTGGTCAAAACATATGTAATGCTTGATACTTAAATAGTTTTTCGCTATTATAATAACAAGAAACTTTATAAAAAAATAAAATTCGAGGTAAGATTATGGATGATAAAAACGAACTGAGTGATATTGTACTCAATAAAGGAAATGCTTCGGGTTCCAATAAAAAGCTGATATTAGCTGTTGCGACACTAGGTGTTGTTTTAATCATCGTTGTTTTATTGATGAATTCCATGAATTCAGGTTCGACAAACAATTTACCTCAGGCTGTACTACCGCCGAAGCCACAAAAAGAGATTGCCCAAGAAACACAAAAAGATGAGCCACTTTTTGAAGAGGTAGAGGTAAGGGAAGATGATGCCTCATCTGACGCTGACCTTGATAAAATCGCACAAAAGCTCAAAGAAGAAAGTGTCCAAAAGGAGAGTACACCTGTAAAAGCTGCTCCTGTTGCCAAAAAAAGTGTCAAAAAAATTACAAAAAAAACAGCACCGAAACCGGCAGTAACACAAACAGCAACAACATCTGTAAAATACTACATTCAAGTAGGCTCATTTTCAAAATACAAACCAAATAAAAAATTCCTAAGTTCTATTAAAAATCTTGGTTTCAACTACAAGTTTCATAAGGTAGGCACATTGAACAAAGTTCTCGTCGGTCCTTTTAAAACACGTAAAGAAGCAAACAATGCCAAAAGAGTACTGCGTGCAAAAGTTGAGCCGGGTGCATTTCTCGTTAAACTATGATACATTCAAAACAATTTACGCTTGATCAACTAGCACCCATTGCCGTATATTCTAAGATACGGGAGATGTTTTCAGATGAGATCTCCTATCTTTTTGAAAGTGCGGGAGGTAGTGAAGGAAGAAACTACTCTTTTATCTGTATCGGTGCTCGTGAGAGACTGCAGTACATCGATGACACGACCGTCTATACCGATGCAGAGGGAAAAAAACATACACAAACGCAAAACCCTTTTAGCTTTTTAAAAGAGTACTACAGAAAAATCGATCCTACAATCTATAAAGAAGCAACAAAAGAGCTAGGTGTCGGCTATGTAGATGGCTTTATCGGCTATATCGGTTATGATATGGTAAAAGTATTTGAACCTAAGCTCAAAGCATTTATGGACAGTTTGGAAGATGAACTCGGCACTCCTGATTTAGATCTGATTCTTCCAAAACTTGTTTTGGTTTATTCTCATAGAAATCATAAGATAACACTCATCTCAACCCTGCAAGAGTATGCCAAAATATTTGATGCAATAGAAGCAGACCTTAAAGGTGTCTATACCTATAAACATCGCATTTATAATATTGGTGATGACCAAGGGAGCTATGCACACTCAAAAGAGAAGTTCTTTGAGATGATCGACAAACCAAAAGAGATGATTAAAAGCGGCGATGTTTTTCAGATTCTTATGACAAACCGCTTTACACGCCATATAAAAGTAGATCCTTTCTCTTTTTATCGCATTTTAAGAGCCAAAAATCCATCACCATATATGTTTTTAATGGAGTATGAAGATTTTAGCATTGTAGGTTCCTCACCAGAGGTTATGGTACGCCTTACAGATGGAGAGCTCCTACTTCGTCCAATTGCAGGAACACGGAAACGCGGAAAGACAAAAGAGCGAGACAAAGAGCTTGAGATTGAGCTTTTAAATGATCCAAAAGAGTTGGCAGAGCATCTAATGCTTATCGACCTTGGTCGTAATGATGTCGGTCGTGTTGCACAAACCGGAACAGTAAAAGTAGAAGATATGATGCATATCGAGCGTTTTTCACATGTTATGCATATCGTGTCCGATGTTACTGCCAAATTGCGTGAGGACAAGGATATGTTTGACATTTTTATGGCAACTTTTACAGCCGGAACAATGACCGGAGCACCTAAGATTAGAGCGATGGAGCTTATTGCTGAATATGAAGGTCTTAAACGCGGTTTTTACAGTGGCAGTATCGGCTACTTTGGATTTGATGGAAATATGGACTCTGCAATTACAATCCGTACAGCCCTTGTTACAAAAGAAAAAGTAGTACTACAAGCCGGTGCCGGTGTGGTTGCAGACAGTGTCAAAGAGCTTGAATACCTTGAAGTGAAGAACAAACTTGGTGCTCTTATTCATTCTTTAGAAGATTTGGATAGAAAATAGTGCAGCTTTTCGCAATTTTTGGTGACCCTGTTGCACACTCACGCAGCCCTCTTATGCATAATGCAGTTTTTAAGCACTCCGATTATAAAGCATGTTATACACGCATACATCTCAAAGATGGCACAAAACTGCGTGAGACATTTTTTAATCTTCAACTCTCTGGCGCCAATATCACAGTTCCACATAAAGAGGCAGCTTTTGCTGCCTGTGATGAGATTCGAGGCTTTGCAAACAAGGTTGGTGTTGTCAATACCATTGCAGAAGAAGACGGCAAACTTATCGGTTATAATACCGATGCAGACGGTTTTATCTTTGCCATAGAAGAGTTTAAAGATATAAAAAAAGTACTCATCCTTGGTGCAGGTGGTACTGCAAAAGCACTTGCAGTAAGATTCTTGGAAGAGAACATGGATGTTACAGTACTCAATCGCAGTCAAGGACGACTTAAATTCTTTGATGAACTAGGTTGCAAGAGTGCTTCATGGAGTGATTTTGAACTCTCAAGCTATGACCTCGTTGTCAATACAACAAGTGCCGGTCTTAAAGATGATGCCCTGCCTGCTCCAAAAGAGCTCATTGAGGCTATTTTAGATGCCACTCGCTATGCTGCTGATGCCATTTATGGAAAAGTGACACCTTTTTTAGCATTGGCAGAACAAAAAGGCATTTTATATAAAGATGGTGCAGATATGCTTCTTGGACAAGGTGTTTTAGCTAATGAGCTCTTTACCCGTAAGCAGATCGCCAAGCAAGAGATTGCAAAATATATGCGCCATAGCTTTTTACTTTAATATCTCTTCTTTAGCGTGAGAAACTAAAACCAATAGAAAATTTTGTCACTTCTCTATCATGATCCACAAGAGACTCCACATATCCGCTAAATAACTTCACATAAAAATAGGGTGTCGCGTGGTGGGAGAGGATAGGAATATGTCGCTTCCACTGCCCCTTTTAAACTACTAATATTACCACGTACCATCAAAGTAAACATATGCTCATTGTAAAAGTAAGTGAATTTTGCCTGTGTGTATCCAAGATACTTCATTATATCCGGATTATCCTCAAGGTTTGCACTTCCGGGAAAAGGAACCAATAGTGTTAAATCAGTCAAAAGTGTATCATGCTGCAAACGCAGAGTACCATAAAAGTAATTGATGCTTTTTGAGAGGTTATAGCCATCAAAATCAGGAATCTCTTTTGTATTTGGCTGTCCATTGGATTGATGCGCAATTGCGAACTTGAAAGAACGTATATTTAGTCCTGATGTTTTATCGCTTATAGGAAAAAGCACAAAACCTTCCGGATTATAAATACTTTCTCTAAAAGGAGAAGAGTTAATATATATCTGCCAAAAAGCACGTTGTGTATAAGAGACATAATATTTTTCTTTAAGACCAAAAAGATCGTATGCTACTTTCAGTTTCAAACTCACTTGTAATTCTGCTTCTTTACTATCATAAGAAACTGTAGGTTTATGCGAAACATATTTACTATCTGCAATTCCTAATGGCAAGATATAATTGGGACGATATGGTTTGAGTCCAAAGTCACTATTGAGCCAACTTTGCATATACTCTTTTGATCTGTCATTTTCAATATTTTCAATCTTAACCTGACTTTTTTTGCCGCATCTATTTGTTTTTCAGGCGTTTGGCATACTTCTGTTGCATCAGCAAACAAACTTAAGGAAAACGCTAACCATACAATACTATAAAACTTCATCTATACCCTTACTCTATCTTCCAATGCCCTCGTCAATGAAAGCAGGTCAATATTTTCCAAGCTTACACCCGTAGGCACGCCTTGTGCAATTTTTGAAAAATGCACCTTATAACTACTCAATTTATCTTCGATATACAAAATAACAGCATCATTTACAATAGAAGGCGTAAGTGCAAAAAGAATCTCCTCTACGCCATTTTTGACAATATTTTCCAAATGAGAGACAGAGAGTTCTTCTAAGGACTCCAAAACAAAATACCTTCCGTCAAAAAGGCCATTCTCTTCTAAAAGCAGTATATCTTTTGCATTTTCAACGATACACAAAAGCGATGCGTCTCGTGTCTCATCACAGCAGATATGACAAAGCTCATCTTCACTCATTCCACCACAAACACGACATTTTTTCAAACTCCCTATGGCATCTTCGATTGCATGAGAGATCTTCAGTCCGGCATAGGTGTCATTCATAATCATAAAATAGGCCAAACGCGTTGCAGATTTTTTCCCAATGGTCGGAAGTTCCTGCAGTGCTTCGACAAGTCTGTTAAATTTTTCTAATGAATTATTCATTGCTGCTCAGTTCTGTTTTTCTTGGTAATAATAGCCATAACTCTAAAGGCGCTTTAAGATGCCCTGCAAACTCTTGCGCATTTTTTCCATTGCCAACAAAGAGGTCTGCTCGCACTGGACCTTTTATGGCGCCTCCAGTATCTTGCGCAAAAACGATTTTGTTGATTTTTGTGTTATTTAAATCTGCGTGCAAGTATAACATATTTCCAAGTGGAATGTAGCGCTTATCGACTGCAACAGAACGCATCGGTGTCAACTCTACACCCAATGCCCCTGTCGCACCCTGTTTTCTTTTTGAAAAAAAGACCATAGAATCATTATAATTGAGTACTTCATCAACTCTTTTTGGATGTACTAACAACCATTTTTGAATGCTCTGCAAAGAAACTTCCTCTTTACTCAGCTCATTTTTAGAGATAAGGTATTTTCCAATAGAACGATATTTGTGTCCATTTTGATTTGCATAACCTAAATAGATAGAACTGTTGTCATCAAGTTTTGCTATTCCTGAACCCTGCACTTCAAGAAAAAACTTTTCAACAGGTGAATCACAATAACAAAGTACAGTTGCATTCATATCCTGCAGAGAAGCCTCTTTTCTTGTATGATAAGGAACAACTCTATTGCCTTGCAATCTCCCTCGTAAACGATAATGTTTCAATTCAGGATATATTGCAGCAAGATCAACGACCACCAAATCCTCTGGTGTTGCGTAAACAGGATATTTATAACGCTCAGACTTTTTATATGATGCATGAATCTCCGCTTCATAATAGCCTGTCAAAAGCCCTCTGTTATCTGCTTTTGTATTCTCTATACGATAAGGAATGAAATTTTCTTCTATAAAAGCTTTTGCATTCCTTGCATTTTCTGCCTGCATGCAGAGTTCACCATAAAGAGCTTTCCCCCTTTTTGTTTGACAATTTTTCAAAAAAATCCCAAGAACAGCTGCAAAATCTTCCTGCTCAAAATCTGGCAACGCTTCAAATGAACTCTGCTGCAATTTTGTATGCGAAGCATTTGGCAAAGTAACTGTTACTTCTCTCGAGCACGAGAGAAAAAAGAGCAGTATAAAAAAGGAAATTAGTATAGTTTTCATAAGCGGGATTATATCACTTTATTTTAAATTACAAAATGGGTATAATTTCACAAAAATTTTAAACAAATATAGGATTATAAAATGGAAGAGTTAAGCTATTATGAGATTTTAGAAGTATCACAAGACGCAGATAAGGCGACAATCAAAAAAGCTTATAGAAAAATGGCAAAGAAGTATCACCCAGATAAAAATGCCGGAGACAAAGAGGCAGAACATATGTTCAAACTTGTCAATGAAGCCTACCAGTGCCTCAGTGATGACCAGCAAAGAAGTATTTATGACAGATATGGCAAAGAGGGACTCCAAGGCATGGGTGGTGGCGGAGGCTATAGCTCATCTGCAGGTTTTGATGACTTGGGTGCGATCTTTGAAGAGATGTTCAGTGGTTTTGGCGGCGGTAGCAGCCGAAGACGACAAAATCCGGCAGATATGGATAAATATCCACTTGATATGAACGTCGATATGTACATTAGCTTCCAAGAGGCGATATTTGGCTGCGAAAAAGAGATTGAGTACAGCTATAAAAAAGCCTGTGAGCCTTGTAAAGGAACGGGAGCTAAAGATGGTAAGCTAGAGACCTGTGCTCAATGTAAAGGGCAAGGTCAAGTTTACATGAAACAGGGATTTATGACCTTTTCTCAAACTTGTCCTCGCTGTCATGGAACTGGCTCGTCTGCAGCTGAGAAATGTCCAAGCTGTAAAGGCTTAGGCTACGAAGAGGTCAAAGAGAAAATTACTATTTCAGTTCCTAAAGGCATTGACAGTGGAAACCGTCTCAGAGTTTCAGGAAAAGGAAATATCGGTAAAAATGGACGCAGAGGAGATCTCTACATCACTTTTGAAGTAAAACCGGACAAGCATTTTATAAGAAATGACAATGATGTCTATATTGAGATTCCTGTCTTTTTCACGCAGGCTGTCAAAGGTGATACTTTAACGATTCCATCGCTTACCGGTGAGCTTGAATTAAAGCTCCAAATAGGAACAAAAGACAAACAACGCTATACTTTTAGAGGCGAAGGGATTGAAGATGTTCACGGGCATGGAAAAGGTGATCTTATTGCGATTGTCAACATCCAGTATCCTAAAAAACTTAGTGATGAGCAGTTGGAACTTCTTAATAAACTGCAAGATTCTTTTGGTATAGAGTCCAAATCACATGAAGGTGTGCTTGACTCCGTTATAGATAAAATGAAAAGTTGGTTTAAATAGTATGAACAAACAACACCTTAAAGATCAGCTGGCATCACTTGCACTCTCGATGTTTAGAAAAGATTTTTTTGGTATCTATCACGGATCACTCTCAGCGAAAACGGAATCAAGCCGTTTTCTCATCAACACAAAAGCGGCTGTTTTTGATGCACTTGATAATAACTCACTCATTGAGCTTTATTTTAAAAAAGATTACCGTTGGAAACAGGCCAGTATAGACGCAAGTATTCATCATAGCATCTATTCACAGATATCTGAGGCAAAGTTCATAGCTTTTACAATGCCGCAGTTCACAACAGCCTACTCACTTGACCATAATATCATCACACCAAAAGATTATTTTGGATATGAAGAGATTGGCAGCGTCGAGATCTTTGATCCAAAACAGTTTGATGATTGGTATGAACGAGCCAACAGTGAGATCGCTTACTATTTTCAAACGAATAAAACAAATCTTATGATAATTCGTGGTTATGGAGTCTATGCATATAGCAGGGATATGCACGAAATGGCAAAACAGTTGGCAATTTTAGAAAAAAGCTGCCGACTGCTTATGCTTGAAAAAAGCTCTTCTTCTTTACTTTACGATTAAAGTCTCTTGATAGCCTCATAGGCGACATCCATCATAATTTGCATTTCATCTTCACTAATAACATACGGCGGCATAAAGTAGATGATATGCCCAAGCGGTCGCAGTAATACACCATGTTTAAGCCCATACTCATACACTTTTAGCCCTATTCTCTCCTCAGGTGCATAGCCTTTGAGCTCAACAACACAGACCATTCCTGTTTGACGAATCTGTGCAACATTCTCCAAAAGAGCAAATTTCTCTAACTCTTTTGCCATAAAAGCAGCTTTTTGCCTATTTTTTTCAATGATATTTTCATTTTCAAAAATATCGAGTGTAGCATTTGCAGCAGCACAGGCAAGTGCATTACCCGTATAGGAGTGTGAATGTAAAAAAGCTTTATGCTCATTATAGTCACAATAAAATTTTGCATAGATTTCATTGGAAGTGAGCACGACAGAGAGTGGAAGATAGCCACCGGTAAGCCCCTTGGAAAGCACTAAAAAGTCTGGAGAGATACCAGCTTTCTCACAGGCAAAAAGCTCACCTGTTCTTCCAAAGCCAACCATCACTTCATCTGCAATAAGATGCACATTGTACTGCGTGCATATCTCACGCAAGCGCACCAAGAAATGAGGATGATACATATGCATATAGCCGGCTCCTTGTATCAGAGGTTCAACAATAACAGCACTTATTTCACTCGCTCTTTGCTCACATAGAAGCGCAAATGCTTCTGCTGCTTCCTCAGCCGCTGCCTGCGTAATATCTTTTGGTACAGGCGTTTGAATGGTATGCATTAAAAGCGGCTCATAGGTCTCTTTATAGAGCTCTACATCTCCCACACTGAGCGCTCCTATAGTCTCACCGTGATAGGAGTTAGTGAGTGAAACAAAGAGTGGTTTTTTCTCTCCTGAGTTCAAATGAGCATGATAACTCATCTTGAGTGCCACTTCTACTGCAGATGAGCCGTTATCTGAATAAAAACATTTGTCTAAGCCACTTGGTGTTAGTTTGACTAAACGCTCAGAGAGCCGTACAACCTGCTCATGTGTAAAACCGGCCAATATAACATGTTCTAATGTATCAAGCTGCTCTTTTATCTTCTCATTGATATAACTGTTAGTATGCCCAAACATATTGACCCACCATGAACTAATAGCATCAATGTAACGATTTCCTTCAAAATCCTCCAAGTAGATGCCATGCGCACTTTTTATCGGTATAAGCGGCAACTTTTCATGATCTTTCATCTGCGTACATGGATGCCAAAGGACATCCAAATCTCTGTTTTTTAATTCTTCGTTTTTCATAACAAAATTATATCTTTTAGATGCTTCTTTATCAAGTTTAAAGGCGAATTTACATAGAATTACATAAATTTGACAGAGAAGGTTTTTTAATATTATGATTACATGGATGCAAAGACACAAAAAGTGGCTCATTATTACTATTTGGATTTCAACGATCGCTTTTATCGGGGCTGGTTTTGTAGGCTGGGGACAATACAAATATGGCAGTAACGCAAGTGCAGTTGCAAAGGTCGGTGATGTTGCAATCAGTATGAGCGAACTGCAAAAAGCCTACTCTCGTTTATACCAACAATATAATCAAATGCTGCAAGGCAACTTCGATGAAGAGAAAGAAAAACAGTTTGGTTTACAAAAGCAGGCACTCCAACAGCTTATTCAACAAGCACTTCTTGTAAATCTTGCGAAATCATATGACCTCATGGTCAGTGATGTTGAACTCTTTCGTGTCATTAAATCACAGCAAGTCTTTTACAAAAACGGTGCTTTTGACAAAGAGACATACAAGCAGGTTCTTTCTCAAAACAGAATGACACCAAAAGAGTATGAAAAAGGTCTGCGCAGAGAGCTGCTAATTCAAAAAGCGATCAAACTGCTTCCAGTCAAAGCATCAGAAAATGAAGCGAAGATTTTAGATACGCTGCTTAGCATTGCAGATAAGATAAACTACAAAATCCTCTCAGAGAATATGATTACAATCAAACCTACAGAGCAAGAGCTTAAAGCATTTTGGGAAGGACTCAAAGACAATTTCATGACCGATGTCAGCTATGAAATCAACTTTGTAAAACAAGCGCTTATCTCAAAAACATATGATGATGCCACGATTGCCAAATATTACAAAGAGAACAAAATGCACTTTAAAGATGCTGAGGGGAAAATTCTTCCTTTAGAAAAAGCTAAAACTGCTGTTATTCAAGAGCTTAATGCAAAAGCAAGTAAAGATGCGGCTCTACGTACATACATCGCATTTAAAAAAGGAAAGCTTGACCAAAATATTAAAAAAGAGACACTTACCCTTTCGCAAAGCAATAACCCTTTAGGTGCAGCAGCACTCAAAAAGATAGCAGCCCTTTCTGCAACAAAACCTTATGCAAAACCTATTCTTATTAACGATACTTACTATATAATTGAGTTAGTTAAAACAAACCCTGCAGTGCCAAAATCATATGAGGCAGCAAAGGCGGAAATTTTACCACTCTATCTCAAACAAAAACGCAAAGAGAAACTTCTTGCGTTAGCAAATAGTTCTGCAGATACATTTATTGGAAAAACAACCGATTATATTACAGTTAGTTCAGTCGATGCCATAAACGGCTTATCAAAAGAAGAAGCAGGTGAATTTTTACAAAAACTATTCACAACAAACAAAAAGAAAGCTTTCATAATATTAAAAGATGGAAAGATCGTTTTGTACAACATTTTGGAACAAAAACTGCTTAATAACAAAAATAGTAATGAGAGCGATGTTATTGCTCGATTAAAAAGTACTCTGTTTAGTGAAGGGCTTATGAAAACGCTTCAAAGCAAGTACAAAACTGAGATATTTATCCAAGGACTCTAAATTGAGTAGAACTGTTTTAGCCATTGATATTGGCTCAACAAAAATTTGTGCTGTTACTGCTGAAATAGCAAACGATAATTCCATCTCTATCACAGGAGCCGGAACGACAAAAGCACAAGGTCTCAAAAAAGGAAGTATCACAAACATTGAGCTTGCCTCACGCAGTATTAAAACTGCGGTTGAAGATGCAAAAAGAGTTTCAGGTTCAACTGTTACAAGTGCCATTGTCTCTATCTCCGGTGCCTATACAAAGAGTCTCAACTCAAACGGTATAGTAAATATACAGTCAAAAGAGATCTCTTTTGAAGAGATAAAGCGTGTTATGCACACCTCTTTATATAACGCTAACATTCCAAATGAGTATGAAGTTCTGCATGCGCTTCCTTTTAACTTCAAAGTAGATGATCAGGACTATATAGAGGATCCTCTTGGGATGAATGCATCACGTTTGGAAGTAGAGACACACATAATAACGACACAAAAATCAAATCTCAACAATCTTAAAAAAGCAGTCAAAGGTGCGGGTGTCGATGTAGAAAACATCGTACTCAACTCTTATGCTGCTGCCATTGCAACGCTCAATGAAGATGAGAGAGAACTTGGTGCTGCCGTTATTGACATGGGTGGCAATACAAGCAATATCGCTATCTATTCAGGGAACTCTATTCGATACAACGAGTACCTCGGTGTCGGTTCAAACCATGTTACAAGTGACCTCTCCATGGCACTGCATACTCCACTCAATGTTGCAGATAAAGTAAAACTGACATACGGTTCACTCCTTACTCCAAGTAATGACCTTATTGAACTCCCTGTAATAGGCGATGAAGAAACAACACATGAGGTCTCTTTAGAAGTAGTTCATAATGTGATCTTTGCAAGAGTGGAAGAGACACTGATGATACTCGCACAGTTCATTGAAAAAAGTGGACTCAAAGATCAAATCGGTGCAGGTGTTGTACTTACCGGTGGTTTTTCAAAAATGGAAGGCATCAGAGACCTCGCCATTGCGACCTTTGGCTCTATGCCTGTTCGCTTGGCAAAACCTCGTGAGATGAATGGCCTTTTTGATTCACTCAGAGAACCTGAGTACTCAAGTGCGATCGGTCTGATTATGTATGCAGCATTTCCATATACACCTTATGAGATCGATGCAAACAAAAGAGTACGTCATACGAATGAGAAACCGACTGAAAGTGCACAGGTAGATCTCTCAGATACAACAGAGAATCTTACTGCACCAGTTATGCCAGAAGAGAAAAAAGAATCAAAGATGATCAATCTAGAAGCAGCACAATCTAAAAAAAGTGATGAGGCAGGAAGCTTAAGCAAATTTTGGAATTGGGCAACCCAGTTATTTTAAAGGAGTGAAATATGGAACCGTTTGTAATTGAAGAGACACATAACCCAAGTGGTGCACGAATCATAGCAGTAGGCGTCGGTGGCGGCGGTGGCAATATGATTGGTCACATGATCAATGAAGGTGTGAGCGGCATTGAAATGATGCTTATCAACACGGATGCACAGGTACTCAGTGAAACGAATGCTGCAACAAAGATCCAAATCGGTGCAAAACTGACAAAAGGTCTTGGTGCTGGTATGAAACCAAACATCGGAAAAGACTCTGCACTGGAGAACTATGATGATATCCGCTCTGCACTAGAGGGTGCAGACATTGTCTTCATCTCTGCCGGTCTTGGCGGTGGAACAGGAACGGGTGCGGCTCCTGTTGTTGCACAGATTGCAAAAGAGGTAGGTGCTCTTACAATTTCAATCGTTACAAAACCGTTTATGTTTGAAGGACGCAAGCGTCTGAAACTTGCTGAGAGCGGTTTAGAGGAGCTTAAAAAAGAGAGTGACTCTATTGTTGTGATTCCAAATGACAAACTCCTTTCTATCATCGACAGAAAACTAGGGCTCAAAGAGAGCTTCAAAATCGTTGACTCAGTACTAGCACAAGCGGTAAGCGGTACTTCGGGTGTAATTCTCTCAAGCGGTGAAAATGACATCAACCTTGACTTTGCCGATCTGCAAACGGTTATGAGTCATAAAGGTATGGCGCTTATGGGTGTAGGTGAGCATGAAGGAGAGAATGCTGCATATGAAGCTATCAAAACAGCAATCGAGTCGCCACTTTTAGACAATATGTCCATCAATGGCGCGATGGGTGTGCTAGTTCACTTCAGCATGCATCCTGACTTTCCTATGATGGAACTCGCAGAAGCGATGGAAGTCGTACATGAAAGTGCGCATGACGATGCAGAGGTTATCTGGGGGACATCGACAGATGCAACGCTTAATGAGAACTATGTAAAAATCACTATCGTTGCAACAGGATTTGAGAGAGACCTCGCAAATAATGAAGACTTTGTTGCAGAAACACCTGCACCAAAAGTTGAAAAAGTTCGCCCTCGCCTAGTTGTTGGTGGTGACTTAGATAGTGACTATCTTGACATTCCTGCATATATGAGACAGCAACAAGACTAAATCTTGTCCTCTTCATTTCAAAAAATACTCAAGGCCAAATCACTCCTTGGCCTGCGTGAGAAATCATCCCTCAAAGAGATCAAAAACAAATATAGGTCATTAATGAAAAAATGGCATCCTGACAAACATAAGGATGACATTAAAAAAGCGACAAAGATGAGCGCACAGATCAACGAAGCCTATAAAACCATCTTAGACTACTGCAACAATTACGAATATCCTTTTGACGAAGAGAGCATAAAAGCCACCCATCAATCTCCCTCAGAATGGATGAACAGTAAATTCGGCAATAAAAAAGAGACGATTTAAAGCCAAACCTCATTTTTTAGATAATAACTCAGAGGGTAATAGCTTACAATGAACATATACACGGTATTGTAAAATAGAGAAATACGGAAGCGTTTTAGTATCTCCTCTTTTTTAAAATCAATCACACCGATGATAAAACCAAAGAAAGTTCCTACAAAGAGGATAATGTATAAAAAATAACCTATATAGTTGTAATCGCTCTGTAATAGACAAAATGGGCAGTGATGTGTCGGCAGTTCATAAATGTATGTTCCAAAGAATGCAATGAGCGTGATAAGCGCGATGATGAGATACAAAATATTTAAAAGTGCATAGATATATCTGTTTTTGAGTATGTAAAAAAGAAGCATTGCTGCAAAGACTCCATAAAAGAGTGAAAGCAAAAGCGAAGATGGCGCACCTAAGAGTTCTGCCAAATAGGTTGCAGATGTAGTGGAAAAAATTGCCCCGCAGCAATCAACAACACTGTTTGCATCCATTGAGAAAAACATCACCCCCTCTAAAACTATCTCTGCAATCAAAAGAAAATAGGCAATACAAAAGAGTAAAAACTTCTTTTTCAGGTAAGGCTGTGTTTCATACTTCATATCTTCATCATTAAGCACTATCCAAAAAGCAAAGATGTAGAGATTGAGTATCTTTAAAAAGAGCAGTGGTGTTCCATAGCTCGTCGCACTCACAACGCCTGCAGCACACATGGCACCCGGAAGCAGTGAAGAGAGATTGTCAAGGGTATAGATGAAGAACAAAAAGAGCGGCACTTTGAGATAAAATATAAACTTGACAATAGTTGCACTCAAATAGCTCTTCTTCTCAAGTGCATACTGCTGCGGTGTCGTTGCATCGGCATCATAATGGAGTAAAATTTTCACTGCATTGACAAAGGCGATGGTTGCAAAGACGACAAAAAGTATGTTTATGATGTAGAGCGTAATGATTTGAGGCGTAAACAACATTAGATTAGGTGCCCATGTTCAATATTGACAATCCTGTCCACAAAATCGAGTTCAAAGAAGAGTGGATCATGTGTTGCAACGATGATGGTTCTCTTTTTAGATTTTAACTCACGCAGTATCTCTATAAACTCACGCGAGAGCTTTTCATCAAGATTTGCAGTCGGCTCATCTGCTAAAATAATCTTTGGATCATTCACATTTGCTCTGGCTATGGCAACCCTCTGCTGCTCACCTCCAGAAAGATTTTTTACAATATGTTTTGCCTTGTGTTCTATGGAAAACAGCGCAAGTGCCCTGCTTAATTTCTCCTGCATCACTTCGCGTGGCAGATTGAGCGGAAAAAGTGGCAGCAGTACATTCTCCTCGGCAGTAAGTGGTGCAATGAGATTGTACTTTTGAAATACTATGCCAATGTTATCTCTTCGATATGTTGCAGCAAAATGATCAGGGAGTTTTGATATCTTCTTGCCATCAACAATAACCTCCCCCTCTGTCGGCTTTGAGAGCCCTGCAATCAAAGAGAGAATTGTACTCTTGCCGCTGCCGCTGACTCCCTTTAAGATGATAAGTTCACCCTCATTAAAAGAGAGATTTATGTCTACTAATGCTTTGACATTGCCATCATAACTCTTTGTAACATTCTCTAAGTGTATCATCGCATTACCTCATCCGCATCAAGTGTGGCAACTCTCCACGCAGGTATGAGAGTCGCTGCTATGTAAATAGGCACAGAGAGTAAAAATATCAACAGCAGATAGGAGAGCTCTATATGCACATCAACTCTAAAATTATGGATATTTAAAAGATTTTCATGCATAAAAATATCTCCTAAAAGCGGCGCTTTCAATATAAAGACATAAACAAACGCGATGCCCACTCCAAGAAAAAAAGCCACAAAAGAGAGTATAGATGCTTCATAAAATTTCGCATGCAAGACATCTTCAACTCTCCAGCCAAGTGCTTTTAAGATGCCTATCTCACGCTTCTCTTCACTACTGAGTCCATTGGCTTTGTCATAGATAATGACAAAAAAAGTAAAAAGTGCAATAACGAAGAAAGAGAGAAAAACACCACTGTCATAATTAAAGAGCTTCTCATACTTTACACGCAGGTCATTTTTTGATATTACCTTTACATTTGGCAGCATCAAGCGAATTTTTTCGCTAATAAAATCGAGTTCATTTTTGTTTGCCACATCCAAAGCGATATCTGTTGCCTGATTTTGCCCATATCCAAAAATCTCTTTTGCACGCTCTTTTTGCATAACTATCAAGCTTTTTAACTCGGTTCGCTTTCCTGTGTTAAAACTCGCTTTTACATAAATCCTCTCTAAATTCCCATCAGGCTTTATAAAATTAAAATACTCCCTGTAGTAGGCTTTTTGCATAATATCTTGCACACTTTTACTCACAAGCATTGAAGAGCTGTTAAAATCATACTGCTCAAGGAGTTTTTGAATAAAAGGGTCATCCTGTTTTTCAAAAATATCTACCCCGACAATATGAAAGGTCTTGTTTTTCGCGCGAAAATAGTAACTCCCCTGCACTCTTGTTTTCCCTGAACTCACACCGTCAATCTCTAAAAGCTTATCTAATAGCGAACTCTCAATACTAGAAGGTTTTCCTGCCTGATAATTCTCTATGACAATATCGGGCTGATGTGCAATGCGACCAAAAAGCTCATACTGCAGGGATGTCACAAGAAAAAAAAGACTTGCAAGGAGTGCAACAAGAAGTGTAAAAACAGTCACAATAAAGAAGTTTTTACCCTTCTGTCTTAAAATATAATTATAGGCATACTCTAAAAGATAGAAGTTGATTTTACTCATCGAGTTTATCTACCACTTGTGGTGTTATAGCATCAAAAGGAAGCACTTTTTTACCATTGTGATCAAGCAAAAAGTTCTCTGCACGCTTTTTATCTTTAAAAGCGACAAGTTCATTTCCCATAGGTCCATAAACATCACTGCCAATGACAAAATAAGCATCTTGCAATGCTATGGTCTCTTGCGTGCAATAGCCTTGCACAAGCATATACTTTATCCCTTTGTTATGCTTAAAATAGTACTTCATCAGATCTTTCACGCCATCAAAATAGAGTTTTTTACCATCATTATACTCTATCACACTCACCCATCTTGGATACTTATAAACAAACATGCCACAAACTAGACACTTCTCATCGTGAGTTACTACAATGTTAGGATATTTTGTTGTCTCTTTTTGTATGCGTTTAACATCCCAAAGATAAAGTGCCAAAGCTTCTTTGTAAGATGATTTCAGCTGTGTGCACTCTTTTGTTTTGGAAATTCCTGCTAACAAAGCATCATAAGAGTCATATTGCGAGACATTGACGCTGGAGCATTTCATCGTAAATATTTTCTTTCCCATAGGATAAATCTTCTTCTCTTTGACAGCGTGAGCATAGTTAGGATAAGCAAAAAGATTTGTGACAACTAAAAGAGAGCAAAAGAGTTTAAAAAGCAACGTATCATCCTTTTTTAATAAAGATAATACTCAAGATAGTGTTAAAAAAATGTTAATCTATACGAAGCAGCATCAATCTTCTAATGAAAAGTACCAAGAGTGCCGCAGCTAAAAGTTTAAAATCTATCTCACTTGCGATGTGGATATTGGCAAAAGTATCGCTCTGTGTCGCTTCTTTACCCATAGACTGCATAGAGAGAATCTTAGGAACATAGATAGCGGCAAACATTAAAGAAGAAAAAACAGCTGTGACTGCTGCACCAAAGACGAGTGCGTCACGCTGTCCGTTTTTATACATATAGGCTTCATAAAAAGCAATGTATACAGATAAGAAATAACTCCAGTAAGCAAACCTGCGAAATATCTCTCCCATAATCATGCCCATATTATAGTGATCTATAAGCATGCCTACTAAATATCTGTCACTATGAAAAACAACAGGAGCGACAATCATACCCAAAACGAGCACAGCACCAAAACTTGCTGCCACCACTAGCAAATAACTAAAATCCAAATATATATTTCTTTTTAACACATTCACACCTTTAATGTAAAGCCTCTGTCAAATGCGGAGTAGTCTTTGTAAAACTCGAGGCTTGAAAAATCTTTACTTTTTAAATAATTCTGTATTTTATCCTTTTGGTCATAACCCATCTCACAGCTAAAAAATCTAATCTTGCGCTTTAAGGCAACATCCAGAAGTTCTTTAATTATCTCATCGCCGACACTCCCGCCAAAAAGAGCGTTTTGCGGTTCATACGAGAGGTTTGACTCCAGCATTGCATCTGCTGCAATATAGGGAGGGTTTGAGACAAGATAGTCTATATTTTCACTCACGGGCTCCAGCAGTGAACCCTCACGCAGCTCAATTCGTTCTTCAAATCCAAATTTCTCGATGTTCTTTTGTGCAACGTCAAGTGCTTTTGAAGAGATGTCTACCGCTATAATTTTTGCATTTTTAAACTTCTTTGCAAGTATTATGGAGATAATACCGCTGCCTACGCCAACTTCCACAAAAGTCAACTTGGCATCTTTGTCTGCCACATTTTTCTCTACTGCATCAATGAGCAACTCCGTCTCAGGACGAGGAATCAAAGCACCTTCATCTATATAGAACTCTTCACTGTAAAAACTTACCCTATTGACTATATATTCAAAAGGCTCATTTTTACTTCTACGCATTATCCAGTCAAAAAACTGCTCCGGTACTGCAAGCTCAGATTTTTGGTTAGAAATAAGCCAGAGTTCATCTTTTTGAAAAAAAGCCATAAAAAGAAGTTGTGCCTCACGCGAAGCACGCTCTATATTTGCCTGTGTGAGCGTTTGCGTTATCTCACACAAGAGCTCACATACTAAATATTTGCGTCGCATTTGCCTGCTAATCCACTCTCATCGATATAGCCAATATCAACGCCTAACTCTTTAAGGCGTTCAATGACAGGTGGATGCGTGTAATGAAAGAAGATATACAGCGGATGTGAAAGTGGAAAACTCTTGTTTTCATTAACAAGTTTTTGTAGTGCATTTGCGAGTTCAATCGCTCCTGCAGCACCACCTAATTCACTTCCTGTTTTATCTGCTGCATACTCATTATGACGGCTCACTATTCCCATGATCGGCATCATAACAAAGCCAAGAACAGGCATAAAGAGCATCAAGAGTATCATAATGACATAGGGCTCTTTTGGAAGTCCAAGCTCCATATAGAGTGAATCGGGAAGGTTTCCAAAGAGCGCAAATATTGCAAAGAGCATTGCTCCCACGAGTGCAATATTTTTATAGATATCTCCATGTGCAAAGTGCCCAAGTTCATGTCCAAGTACAGCCAAAAGCTCTTTTGTAGTGAGTTTTTCTAAGAGTGTGTCAAAAAGCACAACCCGTTTTGTCTTTCCAAAACCGCCAAAATAGGCATTGAGTCGTGCATCACGCTTGCTCGCATCGCTGATAAAGACACCTGAAGAGACAAACCCCGTTGCATCCATAAGGCGCTTTATCTCGCTGTCAAGCTCTGCATCTTCAAGTGGTTTGAGTTTATCAAAAAACATTGCACGAAATGTTGGATAGAGCATATTTATACCAATAACTATAGCAAAAATAAAGAGAAAACTCCAAAGCCACCAGAGTGTCAGGTTTGTCATGATCGCATAGATTCCCCAAACAACAAAAGAACCAAGCACAATCATCATCACAAATGAGATAAGCGTATCTTTTACCCACTGCCCTAATGAAGATTTATTAAATCCATACTTTGTATCTAAAACAAACTTCTCATAATAAGAAAACGGCAGTGAGATAATATAATTTATTACCACAAATCCCATAACGATGGCTATATTTTTCATCGCTTCATCTTCAAATAGATAAAATTGATGCTCAAGTGCTTTGATCCCAACACCTATCCACGCAATAAAGAGAATATAATCAACAAATGTATTGACAATTGTAAGCTTCTCTTTGTCTGCCGCATAATTACCGGCTTTTAAAAAATCGGCTGCACCTAATAAAACCGGCGTCTTTCTTTTGAGTATATTTACATAACCAATCTGCATAACACTGACATAGATCGACACTGCTACATAGAGTGTGTAAATACCTATAATTGTCATTAACATTTATTTACCTTTTTATTTTACTGGCATAGTGTGTACACCAAAGGGTACAGTTTCAAATTTTTCTTTTACAGGAATCATCTCATCTTCTGCATTATAGACTTTTGCTGCTATCGTGTAACCTGCACCAATTAAAAGCCCTACAATAATGACCGCCCAAACTACTCTCTTTTTTTCACCTTGAAGTGTATTATAATCACTAATACTTTCTAATGTTGGTTCCATACTAATCCTTTAAGTTATATATTTCTAAAATAGTAACACAGATGTTTGTAAAAGAACGAAACACTTCAAAAGTAATTTGACGATTTAAGTCTATTTTTTATTTTATTTTATCGTCAACTCTTATTCAACAGGATAATCTAACATATAATCAACAACTTTAGACTCAAGTGTGACCTCTTTAATAAGCTCCACAACCTTTAGATGTTCTTCATGTACGGCATATGTTTTTAGATCTTCTTGTGTTTCAAATGTAGAATACAAGGAGAGATCCATAGCCCGTTCAGATTCATTGAAATTGATCCCAACTTCCATTGACTTAAGACCATCGATCTTGCCTTCAAGTTTTTCAAGTCTCTCTTGTACTTTTGCCATATTTAAAACTTTATTCTCTTCTTTAAACTTGAACATTACAATATGAACTACCATTTTCTATCCTTAAAAAAATTTCAAAATTTTACCCTATTTTCTATTATACTTGGGTAATATACAACTATGAAAGAATTATATGGCTCCGGTGTTTTATTTTTTTACTTTTTTAAATGGCCTTATGTGTTGGGTTTTCCATTTTTATACTACAATGGACTGCAACACAACTATATCCTCAATGCTTTGTGGTTTTACTGTATTTTTCTAATTTTTAAAGATTTTTATACATTTTACAAAAAAACAAAAGCAAAAAAAGAAGAGGATCAAAAGAGTTCTTAAGAGAGAACTCCCTTCCAGAAAAACTCTGCAATCATCACTATAAAAAAGATGCCTAAAAGATTCAGCACAATTCCATAGCGAATCATATTTCGCACATTAACCACACCACTACTCATAGCTATGGCATTAGGCGGCGTGGCAATTGGCAGCATAAAGGCATAAGAGGCACAGATAGTCGCTACCATCATAAAGAGTGTTGTATTGATGCCTGATTGCTCGGCTACAGAGTAAATAACCGGCAGCATTATGGAGATAAGCGCTGTATTTGAAGTAATCTCTGTCGTAAATGTTATAAGCATCGCAACACTCAGCAGCAACACAATCGGTGTCAATGTCGTCATATGCAGCAGATATGATGCCAGCTCATCGGCAAGACCTGTTTGTGAAAATGCTTTGGCAATGGAAAAACCTGCACCAAATAAAAACATAATCGCATAAGGCACCTTTTTCCCATCATCACTCCACTCAAGTATTTGAAACGGTGCAATAAAAAGCAAAAGTCCAAATCCAAGCAAAATGCCACTCTCACTTAAACCAAGCCCACCCCAAAACGGTCGCATCGGCGCATTGACAAGCAGCAGCACTATTAAAGATCCAAGTAAAAAAAGAACTTTTTTCTGCGTGATATCAAGCTTCTCATTTTTATATTCTCTTTGAATGACAATATCACTTACACCGATACTAAGTAACAGTGAAACACTCACTAGCATCAAAAAAACAAGCGGTGCAACCATCCACATCCATTGAAAGAATGGAATCATCTCCATTGAATGTTCTTGCATAATACCCGACAGTATAAGATTTGGTGGTGTACCAATAGGTGTTAAAATCCCTCCAACACTTGCACCATAGGCAATTGCCAAAGCAAAACGCATTTTTAACTTCGCATTTTCTGTAATGAAGATAGCTATAGTAATGAGCAGCAGTGTCGTTGTTGTATTTGAGAGAATAGAACTTAAAAATGCTGATGTCAAAGCAAGAGAAAATATCATGCCTCGCGGCGTTGTTGGAAAGAATCCTAAAATCTTCTCAGCTATAAAGATATGCAGCTTAGTCTTCTCTACTGCAATGGCCAGTAAAAAGCCACCTAAAAAGAGGTAGATGATAGGATGTGCATAATTAACAGTCGTTACTTTCGTGGAAAGTATCCCTAAAGCAGGAAATAAAATAATAGGCATAAGAGAGATAATTCCCAAATGCAGCGCTTCATTCGTCCATAATACTACCAAAAAGGCGATAGCACCAAGCAGCCTGCTCTGTATTTCATTAAAAAACTGCAATCCCAATACATAGATAATAGAGCCAATAAAGATAGCTATAGCAATTTTCATCATCTGCTCTTTATACTGCATCATACTTTTTCCTTAGTGTGTCAAAAGGTCACGCAGGGATTCCTGTGGACTTTTTTCTTCAAGCACTGCATAGACTTCCTCGGCAATAGGAAGATAGAGCTCATTTTTTTTGGCAATATCACGCAAGGCATACGCCGTACCGATACCCTCTGCGACTTCGCCAAGCTCACTGAGTATCTCTTGCTGCGTGAGCCCTTTTGCCAAGCCTAATCCTACACGAAAGTTTCTACTCATAGTCGAAGATGCCGTTAAAAAAAGATCTCCTGCACCACTGAGTCCCAGGAAGGTATCTTTTTTTGCTCCATATGCTGCACCAAAACGCTCCATCTCCACAAGCCCGCGCGAGATAAGTGCTGCGGCTGCATTATTGCCAAGCTCCAGTCCAGAACATATGCCTGCAGCAATTGCTATGACATTTTTATACGCTCCTGCCACCTCTGCACCCATTACATCTGTCGATGTATAGGTTTTTATAAAGTCAGGAAAGAGTGCTGCAAATTCACAAGCCAGCTGCTCGTTCACAGCATTGATTACAAGTGCCGTTGGCAAAGAGTGCATCACTTCTGTCGCGAAAGAAGGGCCTGAGAGAAAAGCTATGTTTTCATCTGGAACATAAGCACTATATATCTCATTTAAGAATCTGCCGCTTTTTGCCTCAATACCTTTAGATGCCACAAGAATTTTTTGGTTTTTAAAAACAAAATTCTCCTCAAGCCATAAAGCAACCTGTTGTGCAGGTACTGTTATAACAAGGTACTCACACGCAAGAATCTCTTCCAAAGAGACAAAGTTCTCTATTTTTCTTGGTGTTCTTGAGCTTATGAGTACATCACGATTTTGACTCAATGCAAAATGCAGAGCACTCCCCCACTTACCAGCTCCAATGACTCCAATTGACATAACGCTTGCTCCCTATTTTATTTTCAAATTCGGCGATATCCGCTTCATAGCCTACAACAACGAGAATATCTCCCTCTTGTATAACATGGTGTTTTGCTTTTGAAGAATAGATAAATTCACTCTTCATATCCTGGTGCATCACCGACAAAACAATAATACCATTATAGCGTGTCCAGTCAATACTACTAAGCTGTTCATCCTTAAAATGGCTCTCTTTGTCAATTTTTATCTGTGCGATTTTCAAATCACTCTCTTCATACAAAATACTATGCAGCACTTTACTTGAAATCGGTTTCTCCAGTATATTGGTAATGATATCCGATGTGGTCTCAACAAGAGGAATCACCTTGCTTGCACCTGCCATTTTCAGCTTATTGGCACTCTCTTTATTTGATGCCAGTGCAATGATGGTAAGATCTTTAAAGTTTGCACGCAGTGAAATCGTCAAAAAGATATTTTCTGCGATATCCTCCAGTACACAAAATGCCATAGAGTTCTCTACATCAATATATTTTTCAACTTCTGTCCATTCATCACTTAAATCAAAAAGTTCAAGTTCGAGTTCACTCGTTTGCAGATCTTCTTCATGCAGAGAAAAAATCTTAATCTCTGTATATTTATCCTTGACATTGGCAATAATCTCATGCGCATACTTATTATGTCCAAAAATCAGTGCTGTTGCTTTAGCCATTTTTCACCTTTGTATGCAGATACTTTTCAAACTCCAATATAAAGACCCCATAGCCGATAACCAGAAGGTAATCTCCAACCTCTAGCAGTGTCTCATCAAGCGGATTAAAATAAAAACGATCAGCCTTATGTTTATAAATACCCAAAAGCACAACACGAAACTCTTTATTTCCCAACTCGCCAACTGTTCCAAAGTTATCAACTATACGCTGCGTAATACCGAGTTCATCAATTTTGACATCCGCATTTTCACTTCTAAGTTCATGAATAACCTCAAAAGCAACTGGTTTACCGACAAGCTCTTTTGTTATAAGACCTACCAGCTCCTGAGGGTACACAGAAAGGTTTATACCTGCAAAAGTGAGTTTTTTACGATTAACATCACTCATCAATAGAGAGAGAATATACACATCTTTTGAAATCGATCGAATTGTTAAAGCGGCATATACATTTTCAATATCGTTCTCACGCAGGCACAAGATTGCTTTGACATTTTTATCAATATCAATGCCCAGTTTTTTATAGCTCTCTACACGACCGGGATTATAGTTGAGTGCTGTAAAACCATCTTTTTTTGCTATCTCCACACGCGTAACATTCTCATCCATTACAATGATGTCACTTCCACTTTTAGAGAGTTTTCTCGCTACCTCACGCGCAACATTCTCATAACCACAAATAAGATAGAATTTCTTCAGTTTTGAGACATCTTCTATGGTTCTGATTTCCCGAATCTCTTCAAGCTTTTCGGTAAAAGCGGAAACAAAAAGTGATGTAGTAAATGCAAGTACGGCAATACCTGCTGTAATAACCAAGAGTGCAACAAAACGCCCCTCATGCGTTACAGGTACCATATCTCCATATCCAACGGTAGATATGGTAACGATTGACCAGTATATAGCTTCAAAAAGCGTCTCAATAGGAGAATCAGGATTATTCCCTTCCATAACATAGATAAGTACAGAAGAGATAAAAATAACAATAGCTGCAAAAATGCCAAGTGTTAAAAACTCAAATTTTTTCGTTGCAAGTACAGAGGAGAGTGTCTGAAAACTTTTAGCATAACGAAAGAGCTTAAAAACGCGAAAGAGAATAAAAAGACGCAAAAGACGAAGTTCATGATGAAACGGCAGAATCGCAAAGAGATCGATCAATGCCATAGGAGAGAGCATATATGCCAATTTGACACGAAGAACTTCTTTAAAGGCTTTATAGAGGTTTACTTCTCTGTGTAAGAAGGTATCATGCTCTGCACGTGCAACAATGATCTTACTTACACTGCTGTTTACCCAAAGCCGCAGCAGATACTCAATTAAAAATATAAAAGAGATAACATAGTTACTAAAAAACATCAAGTGATCATCCACATGATGTTTCACTTCTCGTATAAGTACACCGACACTGATAAAGATCAGTATCGCCATAAAGAGATCTATATACTTTTTATACTTGTTTTTATCATCTTCTAAAATATTATAAAAAAAACGTTTACGACGTTGATATGATTTTGAAGTATCTAAATAGTAAGCAAGATCAAGTATCCAACGTTTGAGCATAAAAAATTATCCTAATTTTGCTTTTAAAATCTCATTGACAACCTGCGGGTTCGCACTCCCTTTGGATGCTTTCATAACCTGCCCTACAAAGAAGCCAAAGAGTTTCTCTTTTCCGGCTTTGTACTGCTCGACCTTATCTTGGTTACCATTGATAATCTCGTCACACATCGCTTCAATGGCCCCTGTATCTGTCATCTGTTTTAAACCGAGTTTTTCAATGACCATATCAACATCGGCATCTTCATTCTCCATCAGATAATCGAGTACATCTTTTGCCGCTTTGCCTGAGATTGTCTTATCATCAACGCGTTTTGCCAAAAATCCAAGTTTTTGTGCATCTACAGGAGAGTTTGTAATACTAAACTCTCCTTTTAATCGCCCAAGCAATTCAACGGTAAGAAGCGATGTCGCTGTTTTTGGTGTAATACCCTCTTCTTGCATCATTGTCTCAAAAAAGTTAGCCAACTCAACTGCTGCCGTGATGACAGATGCATTGTACTGGCTCATGCCATATTCAGAAACAAAACGCTCTTTTTTCGCATCTGGAAGCTCTGGAATCTGGCTGTATCTCTCCATCATTTCATCTGTCACTACGCATTTAAGCAGATCAGGTTCTGGGAAATATCTGTAATCAGCAGCTTCTTCTTTTCCACGCATAGAACGTGTCTCTTGTTTTACTTGATCAAAAAGTCTCGTCTCTTGAACTATCTCTTCATTATAGGTGCCATCTTCCCATGCTTCAATTTGACGGGAAACTTCCACTTCTGTGGCTTTTTGAATGAACTTAAAGGAGTTGATGTTTTTGATCTCCACACGTGTGTAAAGTTTTTCATCACCTTTTGGACGAATAGAAACATTGACATCAACACGAAAACTTCCCTCTTGCATATTTGCATCACCGATATCTGTATAACGGATGATAGAGTGGAGTTTTTTCAAATATAAAATAGCTTCTTCGGCACTGCGCATATCCGGCTCACTCACAATCTCTAAAAGTGGTGTTCCCGCACGATTGAGATCTACTTTTGAGATATCACCATCATGTATGTTCTTTCCAGCATCCGCTTCAATATGGGCACGATTAACACGAATTATTTTATTTGAACCATCTTCAAAATCGATCTGCAGTTTTCCATGCTCGACAATCGGTGTATAGAGTTGTGTAATCTGATATGCCGAAGGAGAGTCCGGATAAAAGTATGATTTTCTATCAAAGTATGAAACTCTGTTTATTGTTGCTTCAAGAGCAGTTCCAAGCATTATGGACTTGTAAACTACCTCTTTGTTAAGCACAGGCAATGCTCCAGGCAGGGCAAGACATGTTGGACAGGTATTTGAATTTTGTTTATGATTAAAACTCGTAGCACACGAGCAAAAAAGTTTTGATTTTGTATTTAACTGAACATGGACCTCAAGCCCGATAACTACTTCAAACATAGTTTTCCTTAAATAAAATATTGTTAGGTACTTAATTCTATCAAAGTAATGCTTTAAAAGATGTTATTCCTATAAAATTATTACAAACTTGCATAAAAAAAATAATTTCGGTATAATTAACGTATTGATAAATATGAGAAAAAGCCAACCTTACTGTGAAGTAAGTACGGAAAGTTATGGGTCTTTGTAAAAAGATCGCCAGACTGCCAAATGTATTTATATTCTGCATTTTTTCTATATCTATCATAATTTCACTGTAATCGAATATTTGTATATTTGATTGTTATGGAGAAAATTATGAAAACACTCATCACAGCAATTTTGCTACTGTTTTTATTTACTTCGTTAAGTGCGAGCGACAATTATAAATTTGATGTTTATAATGTTGATGCATACAACAGATCTATTCCTGCTGTTTCTTTGGCCGTTACACCAAAAAACAGCAGTGGATTCAAATTTATACTCTCATATGTAAGTACACTCTTTAGCTTTGAAAAGCCAGTCCAAGAGTATACATTGAATGACAAGTATACAAATATGCAAATGAGTCTCAATTTTAAATTTTAAATCATACGAGACCTATTTTGTATGTTTTGCGTAGATCTTTTCTAAAAGTTTTGTCTGTTTCTTAGCTTCTTGCAGTCTCTGCTTATTGACTAAGAATGCATCAAGAC
>VCAX01000060.1 GCA_013607665.1 Campylobacterota bacterium
GCAGCGATAAACAAGAGTCGAAAAACCTGTAAAATCCTGTCTCTTTTAAATACCGTCGGGCAGCCGTTATCGGTAATGGCATCCGTGCCAAACTCCAGCTTTGAATCAAAAAGCTTTCGCTCTTCATCACTGAGTCTCACACGAAAGTTAGAGCCAAAAACATAATCAATCTTACGCTGGATTGTAATTGCAAGATCACCCTCGGCTTCCAAGAATTGCTGCTTGCCTTCTCTGTCTTCATACATCAGTTTGATCTTTTCATAGCGTTTTGTTTTGGCTGAGAGCCCCGGAAAATAGGCTGTAGTCTCTACAGGTTCAACACTCCCTTCACGCTTGATAATACGAGGGTTGATAATCTCCAGATACGAGCCATCCTCTTTTTTTATAACAATAACCGCATAGGGCGAACCTATCTGAAATGCTGCAAGTGCATTGAGATTGTTAGCCTCCATGGTATCTTTTATATCTTGAATCAATGCAAGCAGGCTTTCATCGAGATGACGAACATTTCCGCCAAATTCCAGACTTGGTGTTGTCGGGTACTGTATTATATCTTTTACCATATTTTCCTCTTTGTTTTAAATTTTCACTATCCGCCAAGCTGATAGAGTTTCTTTCGCTCGGATGAACCTGCAATATTGAGCTGTTTTCTATACTTTGCAATAGTTCGTCGCACCATTTTTACTTTAAATTTCGTCTCTATCTTTTCAAGCAGTTTCATATCGCTGAACGGTTTTGCTCTGCTCTCCTCTTTTATGAGTGCCATAAGATACTCTTTAATGGCTGCATTGCTGACATCTTCATCAATGGCTGTCGTAAAGAACTCTTTCATCGCAAGCACACCCCTGTCACAGGCAATGTACTTGTTGGCAATGGCGCGGGAGATAGTCGAGGGGTTATGCCCGAATTCATCGGCAAGTGTTTTGAGTGTCAGCGGCATAATCTGTCCGCCACAGAAGAAGTCATACTGGTACTCAACTATCATCAGCCCTACTTTATAAAGTGTCGCTTTTCTCATATCGAGTGCATCGACAAGAGATTTTGCCTCTTTTATCTTCTCTTTGATAAAATCATGCTCCACGCCATATGCCGCATCGATATTTATCGTCGGGTAGTAGGCATCGTTGAGTTTTACCTCTATCTCATTTTCATCATTAAAGTATATCATCAAATCAGGAACGACCTGCGCAGAATCCTCCTGATATTCAATATTTGGCGGGTTTTTGAAGCTCGATATCACCTGCATTACCTCTGAGAAATGAGTCTTTGAGGAGTAACTGTGAATCTCCTGCATATTATTGATGATCTCTACAGCAAGAGGATAGGCATCATCACTGATCTCGGAGTTGTCAAGCTGAAATAAAAAGCTCTCTGCCAAATCTTTTGCACCAATGCCAAGCGGTTCTATGTGGGCAAAACGCTGACGTACTTTTTCAAAACTCTCTTGTTCTATGCCATGCTGCACACAAAAGGCTTCGGTATCCCCCTCATAGTAGCCGTTTTCATCAAGATTTTCCACCACAAAAAGAGCAATTTCCTGAGAGATTGGCGTAGGAAAGAGCGGCGCACCTAACTGCTCATCCAAGACTTCAAAAAGAGAGCGGGATTGAATCGTCAATGCCTCTATCTGCTCGGTTCTTGAGTTGCTGACCGCTCCTGAGATTACCTTTTTAGGAATTTTTTTCTCAAAATCCTCTTCATAGCCGTTTTTTAGCTCTACAACAGGATTAGCTTCCACAAAAGGTGCCATCGCCTCTGGCAAATCAGAGAGAGATGAGTGTAAAATCGGCAGCCAGTTACGCAGTGTATTGGAGAGTTTGTGTTTTGTCTCAACCCCTTGCGTCTGCCGTAATGCTCCCATCTTTTTCTCTAGTCCCTACAGCTTAAAGCTCTCGCCGAGATAGTGTTTACGCACATCTGGGTTTTGTCCTATCTCTTCACTCGTTCCGCTTGCAAGCAGTTCACCGGATTTAACAACATAGGCTCTATCACAGACATCAAGCGTCTCACGCACATTATGGTCTGTTATAAGTACTCCGATGTCATACGAGACAAGCTGATGAATAACCTTCTGAATATCCATCACCGCAATCGGATCAACACCGGCAAAAGGCTCATCAAGCAGTAAGAATTTCGGTTTGTTTACAAGTGCACGGGCAATCTCCACACGACGACGCTCCCCACCGGAGAGTGAGATTCCTTTACGATAGCGAATCGGTTCAATGTTAAACATATCCAAAAGCTCTAAAATCCGCTCCTGCTGCGCCTGTTTATCTTTTATGCCGACCTCTGCGGCAATCATAAGGTTATCTTCCACACTTAAATCTTTAAATATGGAAGCCTCCTGTGGCAGATACCCTATACCCTTGCGTGCACGCTGATGCAGTGGCATACCGATAAGATCCTCGCCGTCAAAAAAGACCTTCCCGTCACTCGCTTCAACAAGCCCGCATATCATATAAAAAGTTGTCGTCTTCCCTGCCCCGTTTGGTCCAAGCAGTCCTACAACCTCACCGCTTTTTACTTCAAGGCTCATCCCTTTTACTATCTCTAGATCTTTTATTTTCTTCTTTAAATCTTCTGCTCTTAATGTATGCATACGCTGTACTCTCTTGCTTTATCTGAAATCTTTTTAATATCTATACTCATCACATCTATTCCTACGGACTCTAAAAGTTCTATGAGCGTATCATCACCCCACTCTATAAAATGTAAGCCCTCTTTTTCCAACTCTTCAAGCATACCCAGAGAGATAAAATGCTCCAAGCCATGATTGTAGATGTCATAATGATAAATGTCGCTCCCGTAACACTGCTGCAGAGAAAAGGTCGGCGATGTCACATCCTCCTTCTCTCCAAGCTCCTGTGCTATCGCTTTAACCAGTGTTGTTTTTCCAGTTGCCAAATCCCCACGCAGCACAACAACACCATTTTTAAACGCACTCAGTATATCTTTTGCCAAAATATCCAGCTCACGCAGCTCTAAGGTATATTTTTCTCTCATAGCTTATTGGATATCTCTACAATTTGTTTGAGTTTTTTCTTCGCTCTTGCATTTGCCAGTGCCTCGCGTCCCATCTCAAGCCCATCTTGGATGTCACGAGCCAAGCCATCGACCATCAACGATGCCGCCGTATTTAAAAGCACTATATCTCGCTGTGCATCTGTTGCAGCGTTGTCAAAAATATCCAGCATTATTTTTGCATTTTCTCTTGCATCACCACCGGCAATCGCTTCAAGCGGGGCTAATTGCAATCCATACACCTGTGGGTCAATCTCAAGGGCTTCAAGCTTGTCGTTTTGCAGACGCATTGCGTGAGAGATACCACTGATGCCGATCTCATCCATCCCCTCTTGCGAACTGACAACGAGTGCAGATTTTGCACCGTTTATTTTAAGTGCCTCGGCCATCTTAGGCACAAAAGCCTTGTCAAAGACACCCAGCATATATTTTTTAATATTGGCAGGGTTTGTAAGCGGCCCTAAAACATTAAAGACCGTCTTTTTATCGATGGATTTGCGTACCGGCATAATGAACTTCATCGCAGGATGATGATTTTGCGCAAACATAAAGCACCAGCCCGCTTCTTCTAAAAGACGAGCATTTTGTTCTACACTCAGTCCCAAGTTGATGCCTAAAGCTTCAAGTACATCCGCACTTCCACTCTTTGAAGTGATAGAGCGGTTTCCATGTTTTGCCACCGTTGCACCACAGGCTGCTGTCAGTATTGATGTAGTTGAAGAGATGTTAAATGACCCGATCTTATCCCCGCCTGTTCCTACAATGTCAATAGCGCGCTCACGCAACTCTTCTGAAATCGGCAAATGCACTGCAAAACTGCGCATCACTTCAGCAGCAGCTGCGATGGACTCTACCGGTGTTGCTTCATTTAACTCCATAGAGAGCAGAAAGTCACGCATCTCTGCATCGCTCATCTTATGTTCAAAAAGTGCTGTAAATTGTTCTTTTGCTTCTTCATAGGTCATAATAGCTCCTTAATGTACTCATGTTGTAGTGATTTTGGTGTTGATTTTGTTGTAGGAATCTGCAGCACTTCATATTTTTTCGGCTCTTTGAGATAGTTAATCGTTATGATGCTTCCAACTTCAACGTTTTTACTTGGTTTGGCCACGACACCGTTTATCTCTACTACACCGTTTGCAAGCATATCCTGTGCAACAGAACGGCGTTTTGTAATATTGACAGAGTTTAAAAATTTATCTATACGCATTCTTTGAGTTCCAAGTAGACTTCTTGCATAACCTAGATATATCTCAGCATTTTATAGAGAGTTTTAATCAAGGCAGGTGTTCTTCAGCGTAGCCGTAGCTACGGTGAAGGTTATCTAACGCAGCGTAAAACTCTCTATAAATTGCCCAAAGGGAGGGATAAAAAAAGCGAACTTGCATAAAACTTTTCATCACCGTAGCTACGGCTACGCTTCAAAAAAGATTTTGCACAATTTCATCTTTTTTTCTTCCCTCTGAGATTTATCTAGGTTATGCAAGAAGTCTATTAATTTTTAGTTATTGTAGAGTAATTAAACTGAAAGAAATGTAAGATATTCAAAAAGTTGGAACATTTTTTGCAAGTCAAGCGAATATGACAAATTTTTCTCTTTTAGAACTCAATGAAATCATTCAAGAACTCCGCATAATTTTAGACAAAACAGCGCCTCACGCAGTAGTAGAATTTATAGTTCTAAATCCGGATATCGCCTCTGGCACATACAACGGAACACGAATCAAGGTAGAACAAGAGAGCGCTATATACAGAGGCTATAAAACATGGCTTGAGCTTGCTCACATCTTGGGATGCCGCATGCTCACGCCAAAAGTCATTGATGAGCATTTCATCCTTATGCACTATGAAAAGCTCACGCAAGACAGCTTCCATACAAGCGATGCACAAAAAGAAGAAAAATACGGCAGTGACTCCATCTTTTCAGCCATACATAAAAATGAAGAGGCAGGATTTTTACACTACTTCACGCAGGCACTGCAAAATGTCAAAATAGATGAGCGAAAAAGAGTGCTCAATCTCGGTATAAACAGCGGTGATGAGTTTGAGCTCATCCAAAAAATTAGTAAAAATTTTGTAAATTTAGAGCTTGTCGGTATAGACTACTGTGCTTCTGCTATAGAGAGTGCACAAAAAAAGTTTCAAAATGAAAACAATGTCACACTGCTGCAAGCTGATATTAACAATCTTAATGCTCTTAATTTAGGAGAGTTTGACCTTATTGTAAGCATAGGTGCACTACAAAGCGCAAATTTGGAGTACAAAAAACTGATGATGACCCTTGTGCAGAACCAGCTCTCACGCAAAGGAGCGATGATACTTGCGTGGCCAAACTGCAGATGGCGAGATGGCGAAATGCTCTATGGTGCAAGAATGAAGAACTACGCTTTTTCAGAGATGTCCAACCTCTACAAAGATGTCATCTTTGCAAAAAAGTACCTGCAACAAAAAAAATTTCGCGTTACCATTACCGGAAAAGATTATATTTTTGTTACGGCAACTTCTATACAGAAAGATTAAGAGGCAAACCCCGAGCAAAAATTATCTTTTTTCACTACAATCTGCTTCTGTTTCTCTTTCCTTTTTGTATCTTTTTCTACGAAGATTTTCTTACGGGTTTTTGGATCCATCTCTGTATAATACATAACGGCACTGTATGTTGATGGTGTCGGTGTAAATACCTGTGCCTGTTCCGGATTCATCTGCAATTCTTCACTTGTAAAGCGCTTGAGTTCTTTCATATCGCTCTCTGTACATCTCGGATGCGCTGCAATGGGATAATAGGTCAGAAATTGCTTTTTTCCCTCTTCGGCATTAAGCTTATCGTACATCTTTTTAAAGTCTATAAGTGTCTGTTTTCCCGGTTTTCCCATTAGCTCCAATACATGTTGCTGCGTGTGTTCCGGAGCGACTTTCATCTGTCCTGAGATATGATGCTTCACCATCTCTTTTAAATATTCATAGCCATGTCGCTTATCTTCTGTAATAAGGTCATAACGTACACCTGAAGCGACAAAAGCCTTTCGCACACCTTCCACTTGACGCACTTGACGCAGAAGATTAATATTTCTGCCATGATCTACTTTCATTGTTTTACAAAGATGATTTGCATCGACACAGCGCTGATGATCACAGGTACCCAATTTTAGCTTCTTTCCACACTCATACCCGTACATGTTTGCCGTCGGTCCGCCAACATCTGAGATAATTCCCTTGTAATCTTTGTACTTGTTAAACTCTTTTGCCTCTTCAAGGATGTTTTGCTCACTCCGCGTTCGAATAGTGCGCCCTTGATGCACACCGATCGCACAGAAGTTACACTCACCCCAGCATCCATGATGTGTCATTATAGAGAATTTAATCGTCTCTAAACATTTCACTTTTCCGTCTTTTGCATAGTACGGATGCAACTCACGGGTAAAAGGAAGCTTGGAGTTTGCATCCATCTCATCTTCATTGAGATAATCACAAGGAGGATTTTGAATAAGGTAGCGGCTATCAACCGGTTGACAAAGTCCATTGGCTGATATTGGATCATTATTGTCATAAAAAGCATCAAAAAGATCGATGTACTTCTCTTTATCATCCAAACACTCTTGATGCGACGGCAGTTGAATATACTCATAAACAGGTTCTTTGGAAATATAACAAACACCTCTTATATCACGATAGTTTCTACCTTCATCTATGGCTCGCGTGAGCTGTTCAAGTGCTATCTCTCCCATACCGTAGATCATAACATCTGCTTTAGAGTCAAAAAGAATCGGTTTTTTAAGTTTATTTGACCAATAATCATAGTGACTCACACGACGTAAAGACGCCTCAATACCTCCAAGTACAATAGGAACAGTATTTTTAAAAAAACGACGAATAAGATTGGTGTAAACAAGTACGGCTCTATCGGGACGCTTATTGTTCTTACCTCCGGGAGTATAATCATCAGAGTTTCGAAACTTCTTTGTTGCCGTATAGTTTGAGACCATAGAGTCAACACTTCCACCACTCACACCCCAGTACAAACGAGGCTCTCCTAGACGTTTTATGTCAATGTCAGAGTGAATATCTGGCTGTCCTATCATCCCGACTCTATACCCCATATGTTCAAGCATACGACCTACCATAGCCACACCAATAAAAGGAGAGTCAATGTAAGCATCACCACTGACTAAAATCACATCACACTGATCCCATCCTCTAGCATCCATCTCTGCTCTTGTGGTTGGTAAAAAATCTTTTTCTGTAAAAGTAACAGTGTCTCGTTTTTGTGCTCTGTTTTTATGTCGTCTGCTCATTAGTATGCCTGATTGAGATATTTTATGTATAATAATACTCAATTTTTATACAAAAAGAGATTATGCATGCTGTACCCTTATGAAAACTTAGAAAATTTTACCCTACCTGCCCTATTGGAGCGCTCTGTAAAGCTTTATGGTCAAAACAGTGTCCTTTCAAAAGTTGGACAAGAGCCTATGAGCTATAACGAGCTTTATGAAAATGTCTTTACCATGATTAAACTTCTCAAAGATAATGGTATTCGAAAAGGTGACAAAGTAGCCCTTTTGAGTGAAAATATGCCTAATTGGGCTGTCGCTTACTTTAGTGTTACCTATTTTGGTGCGGTTATTGTTCCAATTTTACCGGATTTCCACCCTGCAGATGTACAACATATCATACGACATTCAGAAGCAAAAGCTGTCTTTGTTTCAAACAAACATCTCCAAACAATTGAAGAGTTGGAAGATTCAAATATAAAATTTGTTATCAAACTCGATGATCTCACTATAGTTGATGAGTTGACAAACCACAGCTATATGTCTAAACTCAAACACAAAATATTCTCTAAAGAGACACTGCCTAAACCAAATGAAGATGATATGGCCGCACTACTTTATACATCTGGAACTACAGGGCATTCAAAAGGAGTTATGCTCTCACATAAAAACCTCACAACCAATGCAATGAGTGCATATAAAAATGTCACTATCACTCCTGAAGACACTTTTTTGTCTATCTTGCCACTTGCGCATACCTTAGAGTGTACTGTCGGTATGATAGTGCCTATCTTACATGGTGCCGATGTCGTTTACATCGACAAAACACCAACGCCAAATGTACTTATTAAAGCATTTAGTGTTGTAAAGCCTACAATGATGCTCTCTGTACCACTTATCATTGAAAAGATCTACAAAAATAAAGTTTTACCAAAATTTACAGGTTCCGCTTTTATGCGCTTTTTATACAACATTTCTTTTGTCCGCAAAAAACTCAACAAAATAGCAGGCAAAAAGCTTATTGAAACTTTTGGTGGTAAGCTCAAGTTCTTCGGTATCGGAGGTGCAGCACTCTCTCCTTTTGTCGAAAAATTT
>VCAX01000061.1 GCA_013607665.1 Campylobacterota bacterium
TATAAGTGGAATATGGGACTATGTTGCCAAACCGACTGAAGATATACAGGGAAATACCCCGAAAAATAATGACTATCAGTTTTTGGTCGGTTTAGGTATAGAGTTCTAAATATGCGAAACTTTTGTCACTAATTCAACAGTTGAACTTTCAATTGTTTTCGCTTTTGATTTTATGGTATCAATTGACTCTTTTGTCTTATGCATTGTGTCAAGTTGTGAAGCAGTTAGTTCTCTTGAACTGTAGGCTTCTTTTTTAATAATCTCAGAATTCTCTGTATCGGCAATACTTTTTTGATATGTCTCTTCAACTTCACTATTTGCTTCTGAGAGGCTTGATTGCAACTCTTTTGAAATTTCAACAAGTTCGAGTGCAGATTGTGCATTTGTCTCAACACTGCTGCTTGCATCTGAGATACTTTGCACAATTACATTCACGCTTGCATTGATCTCTGTCAGCGCTTTTTGTGTATTTTCAGCCAGTTTTCTGACCTCATCTGCAACTACGGCAAAGCCACGTCCATGCTCACCTGCACGAGCTGCTTCAATGGCAGCATTGAGTGCAAGCAGGTTGGTTTTGTCGGAAATGTCGGAGATAATACTGAGAATACCTTTGATGTCTTCGGCATTGCTTGTAAGAGCTTTGAGGTTATCACTTACGGTAATTTCGCCATCATGTGTTTGTATAATCTGCCCTTCAAGAACTGACATTTGCGATACGGAATCATTTATCTTTTGCGCAACGAGTTTGAGACTCTCAAGAACCTCTGCAGAAAACTCAAGGTTACTGTCAGACTCCGTAGTGATAACATTGAGTTTGTTTAAAAGCTCTTTGCTGAGACCTTCTGAACTTTCAAAATTTTTCTCTAGAGTTGATAAGGCATTATTGAGTTCATGAAGTTCTTGGTCTAAGGCATTGGAGGTAGTTGCAAGGTTTTTTGCCTCATTGACTTTTTGCGTAAAGTTGTTGATGAGCTCTACCATCTCTTTGTACTCTTTTGAAAAGTTCAGCTTAAGATCAATCCTATCACCTGTTTTAACATCAGAGAGTGTTGCGATGATTTTTTTTGCAACATCCACACCATTGACTTTTTCATCCAAGTCGTGAATTAAAATGACAAGGGCGATAACGACCTGAACTATTTGTGAAATAAGATTTTCGGTAAAAAGAAAAGCGTTGAGAAGTAACAAGACCATTCCAATCCAGTGAACAAGACGCATACGCAGAAAAAGTGAACTCATAATTGTACCCCTAATGTGAACATAGTTGAGGATATTATAGCACGAAGTCTTTATTTTTGATGTAAAATTGTGAGAATTTGAAGAAGAGAAAACGAAAGCCCGAAGGCGTTTCGTTTACAGGCGTGATTCGTAACGTCTCATCATATAAAGACGTTTAAGCATTTTCTTACGAGATGCAATTTTGAATTTCTTACGTTTTTCAGTCTCTGTTTCATGGAAACGACGAGCACGAGCTTCTGTAACGATTAAGTTACGGTCAACTTGTTTTTTGAAACGTCTGTAAGCAGCATCAAAATTATCATCTGAGCGTAGTACGATACCAGGCATATCACATCACCCACTTTCTGTTAAAATTTGAAATGGAAGTATAGCCTAATTTATCTTTTATTGCAATCTTTGCTGTTGCCAAAGATGCATTTGCGATTAACGATGAGGCGATATATGAAAAAGCCAAAGGGAAGAATGGCAAAGCCAAAGCTCATATAGGCCTGTGTATAGAGTGCATGCTCATAAAAATTATAGCCTGCAAGCATTATCGCAATCGTAATCAGCAAACACATATTTTCTTAGCCTCTGACGCGAATAAGACCGCGTCCTAGTTCTATAATACCGTCATTCTCCAGACTTTTGAGTACTTTGGAGATGACCTCACGTGAGCTTCCAAGGTCATTGGCGATGCTCTCATGCGTCGTTTTTATCTCTTTTTCACCTTTGTCCATTATCCAGTCCAAGACTCTTTGGTCAAGGTTTTTGAACTTAATGTCATTGACAAGTCTTGCCAGGCTATCCATGCGCAGTGTATAGATGGAAAAAAGAAAGTTTTGGTATGCCATGCTGTTGTGTGCCAACTCTTTGACGCTGTACATATCCAAGATATACCCCTCAATATCTGTGAGTGTTATCGCTGTGGCAATGGCTTCAGTTTGTGAGAGTGTCGAAGTAGTATTGACAATGCACTGCTGGCCGGGACTAAGATGATAGAGCGTTATCTCACCGGCTTCTTCAGACTGCATGAAAAGACGTACTTCCCCAGAGGTTAAAAAGAGGATGCCATCACAAATATCACCCTGAAAAAAAAGGATAGAGTCTTTTGGAACGCTCACAGGTTTAAGACTCATTTGTAAGAACTGCTTTGCTTTGTCGTCTAGTTCGTCATAAAAAGGAAATTGTTCTAAATTCATTGTCTACCTTGTCGGACAGGATATTGTTTTTGTAATTGTACTATTTCTTCTTTTATTGCAGCTAAAAAACAGTTTATAGTTTCATTCTCACGCAAAGAGTAAATGATCCATTTTCCACTTTGGCGCGTTTGTACGATGTCAGCTTCTCTCATCTGCTTCAAGTGACGGGAAACAAGCGGCTGTGAGAGTTTGAGTGTGTCGCATATCTCACAGACGCAAAGCTCTTTTTCACGCTGCATAAGGCCGAGCATCTTAACCCTGTTGATGTCTGATAGTATTTTGGCTGTTTGAACTAATTTTTCCATCTAATCTCTTTTGAAGTTTTATTATATAACAATTCTGTTATATGAATTATATCATAAAAGGAATTGATTATGAAAAAGTTATTTTTAGGCCTTCTCATTACGATGAACGCATTGTACGCTTCTGGCGGTGAAGAGATTTACAAGGCCAAATGCGCGATGTGTCATGCCAACAAAGGGATGATGAGTAAACAAGAGATGCAAAACATGCGTACAAAGATGCAAAATGCTACGCAAGAAGAGAGAATGGCGATGCGTGAGCAGATGATGCGTAAGATGAAAAAGAGCGATATGAAGGCACCCCCGATGCCGATGGTCTCTATGCGTTTAAAGAAAATGCTAGGTAACGATAGGGGAAAATTTATCACTTTTGTTGAAGATTATTATATTCAAAATCCTTCACAAGAAAAAGGTTTCTGTATGCCGATGGCCTACAAGCGATTTGGAACAATGCCTCCAATTGGAAAAACTTTGAGTAAAGAAGAACGCACAGCGATTGCAACGTGGTTGTATGATAACTACAAAGGGAACTGGGGCGGTTCAATGGACGGCAAGATGTGTGAGATGAAAAACAAAGGCATGAAAAGTATGAAGTGTGGCGGCGGAAAATGCGGTGGTGCAATGAAAAAAAGCAGTGCAAAATGCGGTGCTGTGAAGATAGAGACACACTAGGTTTATAATGGAATATATAACACTCTTTTTTTCGGCACTGCTTGATCTGAGTAATGCGATGGCACCTTACATTCTGTTTGGGCTTATTTTTGCAGGATTTTTACATGAGCTTGTACCTGATAGTATCGTAAAAAATCATCTCGGCCATGAATCTGTCATTTCGGTCATCAAGTCAACTATCTTTGGTATTCCTCTTCCTGTCTGCTCGTGTGGTGTGATTCCTTTGGCAGCAGGCATTAAAAAGAGTGGAGCAAGTAACGGCTCGACACTCTCATTTCTTATCTCTACGCCGATTACCGGAGTAGATTCGATCTTAGCGACGTATGGAATGTTTGGCTGGGCTTTTACTGTTTACCGTGTAATCACTTCGATAATTATCTCCATCATCGCAGGAATTTTGACGAACTTTTATGCAAAAGAGCAAGAAGCAGCAGCAGAGAAACCAAAAGCTGCTTTTTCTATGGCAGCACCGACTACTGCGCCGAATGCGGCAATGGGTTTTTCAGCTGTTTCACCTGTAAAAAAAGAAGAAGAGAGTTGCAGTGAGGGAAGTTGTTGCAGTGGCAGTTGTGAAGAGGCAAAAGGCAACTTTTTTACACGGGCATTTGCTTACGCTTTTGGCACACTTCTAAAAGATATTGCCTCACCACTGTTGGTTGGTCTGCTTGTAGGTGCACTCATTACTGTGGCAGTTCCAGAGAATTTGAGCGAGATTTTGGTAGAGTATAATTGGCTCTCCTATATTATCGTTATCGCCATTGCCGTACCAATGTATGTCTGTGCGACAGCCTCACTGCCAATCGCAGCCGGTTTGATGCTTGCAGGTGTCTCTCCTGGAGCTGCCTTTGTCTTTTTAAGCGCAGGACCGGCAACCAATACGGTAACGATTGGTGTCGTGAAGAAAATGTTAGGGACGACAACGCTCTATATCTATCTTGGAACTATCATTGTAGGCTCCATCATTTTTGGGCTCGGGCTTGATTATCTTTTGAGTGATGTGAATGTCGGTGAACTTGTGCATATGAATGAAGAGTTTGGAGTCATCGCATGGGCATCAACTATAGTGCTGTGGTCTTTTGTAATGTATTATATGATAAAGCCCTATTTTGTGAAAGAAACATCTAGTTGTTGTGCAAGTTAAGGTAGAATAAGATTATGAAAACCAGAATACTCACGCTCTTTTTACTGTTAGCTATGAGCTTTAGCATAGGTCATGCTTATGTTATAGAAGCATTTGACACACATCCGTGTCAAGTGAGTGAGTATGTACATGAAATCGGTGATACTACTGCTTCAGCAACAGGTGAAGATATCTGTCATCTCGACCATTTCTTTCATATTGCGACTATTCTTTCAGAAGCAAACTTTCTCTTTTCGCGTAAAAGTTTTGCTCAGCAACCGCACTCAAACACAAAAAGATATGAATACAATTCTTATAACAACTTTCTAAAACCTCCTATTAACGCATAATCTCTTTCAACGCTATACCTCTTTTTTTAAAAATTAACTGCATAGATACCTATGCAAACAAGGATACACATGAAACGATTTTAATACCCCGCTCTCCACGTTGCGACTCAATATTGCTATTTTAGCGCAGAAGTTTGGAGAGAATGCAAACATCCAAAGAGCACAAAATGCAGTGCAGACAATCTTAAATCTTCAAGCGAATCTTCGTGCATATCTTCATGCGCATGCAAGCCAACAGGAGGAGTTTTCCTTAGATACACTTGTGCAGGAGCGTGTCGAATTGCTTGCAAGCTCATTTGCTGATATCACTGTAGATATCACCAAGAGAGAACTTGTACTTTTGACAAACAAGGATGCTTTTGTCAGAATATTTGATAACTTACTCTCCAATGCTTTGAAATACAATAAAAAAGATGGAAAAGTGATGATACGGTTTGAGGGTGAGAACCTGATTATCGAAGATACCGGTAAAGGTATCAAAAATCCTAAAAAAGTTTTTGAGCGTTTTTATAAAGAGCAGGAACGCGGTATCGGCATAGGGCTGCACATTGTTAAAAAACTGTGTGATGAGCTTGGCATTGCAATCTCCTTAACGAGCAAAGTTGGAGAGGGCAGCAGGTCTATACTCAACTTGCATCCAATTATAAAAAGATAATGACTTCTTAACCATGCTTGTCGTATAATTCTTTTTATGATTGCACAGAACTCCATTGAAGCCTTAAAGGCACGACTTGATATTGTTGATGTTGTCGGTTCCTATATTGAGTTGAAAAAGGTAGGAGGCAACTTTAAAGCGCCATGCCCTTTTCACGATGAGAAGTCCCCCTCTTTTGTCGTAAGCCCGCAAAAACAGATATACCACTGTTTTGGATGTGGTGCCGGCGGTGATGCTGTGAAATTTGTAATGGAGTATGAAAAGCTCAACTATCCTGAAGCGCTTGAAAAACTTGCCCAAAACTATAATTTTACACTGACCTATACCGATAACAAACATAACAAACCGCGTACAAAGGTTATAGAAAAACTTAACGAGTGGTACCAATCTCTGCTCTCACGCAATGAAGTGGCGATGCAATACCTGCGTGAGCGGGGTATCTATGAGAATTCGATTGAGAAATTTGGCATAGGTTACGCGCCTGCTTCGCATGAAACACTTAGTTTTATAAAAAGAGAACAGTTTCCTCTAAAAGAGGCCATTGATGTCGGTGTTGTAGGGTTTGAACCCTCACGCAACCAAACTTATGCGCGTTTTATAGAGCGTATAACCTTTCCTATCTACTCCGCAAACGGTACGGTTGTCGGCTTTGGCGGTCGTACCATTACAGGGCATCAGGCGAAGTATGTCAACTCTCCAGAGACACCACTTTTTAACAAGTCGCGTCTTTTGTATGCCTATAACTTGGCAAAACAATCCCTCTATAAAAAGCAAGAGATCATCATTACAGAGGGTTATCTTGATGTCATTATGCTGCATCAGGCCGGTTTTGACAATGCAGTCGCAACACTTGGAACAGCCCTCACGCAAGAGCATCTACCACTACTGCGCAAGGGAACTCCGCGTGTTGTAATGGCCTATGACGGTGATAAAGCGGGACGTGCCGCAGCACTCAAGGCCTCTAAACTGCTTTCAGCTTCCGGTTTTAACGGAGGTGTTGTTGTCTTTGATGGCGGACTTGATCCTGCAGATATGGTCAAAGAGGGACGCATTGAAGAGCTGAGCACTATGTTTCGCGGGGCGAAACCCTTTATAGAGTTCGTACTTGATGAGATTCTCTCTTTGTATAATCTGCGTGACCCTAAGGAAAAAGAGAGCTGTATGGCTGAGGGTGTAGCGTATCTTAAAATGCTCTCGCCGATACTGCAAGAGGAGTACAGAACCTATCTTGCTTCTCGCTTGGGAGGACTCGGTGTATCGCCTTCACTGATTCGTTTGAACTCCGGAGGACAAAACAGTATGCAAAATCCTCCATTGATGCAAAAAAATGCTCATAGAGATATGTGGGAGCTCTCTTTGATTAAAACAGTGCTCGAGCATCCGGAGTTTATTGATCATATCTTAGATGTTATTGATCCCTCACTGCTGCAGTTTCACGCAAGAGAGTTCTCTTTGGCGCTTGCAGGAAAAACGGATGCACCACAGCTTATGGAAATGCTTGTAGATGAAGGCATAAAAGCTTTAAAAGATGTGGATGCTCTTAACTCTGAGCTGATCACTTTTTTGACGAAGTACTATGAGAGAGAGTTAAAAAAGGTTAATTTTGCAACAAATATCTCTTTTGAGGAAAAAGCTTTTTATATTCGTAAATATCGTGATAAAATAAGCAAGCTCAAACGCGGGGAGTTAATTTGAGCTATTTGATACACTTTCATCTCTTGGCTGCCATTGCATGGATAGGTGGCTCGATTTTTATGTTTGTTTTGGGAATTACTCTTACAGACAAGGAGAAGCAAAGAGAGGTCTATCCGCATGTCGGTCCTATTTTTGGTTACTTTGAACTTGTCTCTTTGTTTGTTTTGTTAGTGAGTGGTTTAGTGATGATCCAAACCGATGGATTGCTTGCTATGCTGCTTAGTGACAGCACCAACAAGGTTGAAGAGTTGTTGCGGATGAAACTTTGGTTGGTTTTTGCCTTGGTGATAGCAACTTTTGTTCATTTTTTTATTGCTTACAGAACAAACAATAAAGAGAGAACAAAGCTACAAAATTTCATCTCACGCGGCTCTTCTTTATTTATTTTCTTTGTGAATCTTTTTGTCTTACATTATGCCATTATGATTCGCTCCATTTTAGCCTAAAATAGATTCTCGGTTAATAGTTAATTTTTGCATACCCTGTTTCAGGTGTTATGGTAATGGTTGCACTCTCACCGTTTGCGCTTAGTGTTATATTGCAGTCATTTTGTACTAGTGTTAACTTGCGGATCAGAGTAAGGCCCTATTACACTTGCAACAGTAAGATTAACTACAATTGGTCTTCCGAGATAATCAAAACTGACAATATGCTCATCGCCTGCAGCATTGGAAGCAGTACCACATTCTGCACCTGTTATGTTTAAATCAACCCCATAATCTTGATTTAGGTCTGCAGATAAATTCGCATCTCTATTGGAAGGATCTTTAGCAATACCGCTATCTTTACTGGTGACAGTGTATGTATTGCCATTAAATCGGATTTGCCATCTATTTTTATACCATGAGGCATTATTATCATCGTATTTGTCATCTACTAAGGCGAGATGCTGCGTGTAGCGTATTTTGGAAAGCAGATCGACTGTGCTGCTGCTTGGACCGGATTTGTTTTTGTACGAGGGAGTATCAGTGCTGCTAAAATACCAATAACTACAATAACAAATACTAGTTCAAGCATTGTAAAGGCTTTTTTCATGTTTCAATTCCTTTTATTCTATTGTCATATTATACACTAAAAGTAAG
>VCAX01000062.1 GCA_013607665.1 Campylobacterota bacterium
TACAAAGAGTTTATCATCAATCTTCAACTAGGAGCTACACTATGAGTCTTTTTTCTAAAAATACAAACAATGATACAGCACTTTTAGCACAAATCAATTCCGTACTCCAAGACGTAGAAGATGGCGAGCTCTCTTCAAGGGTCATAGTCACAAAAAAAGAGACACCGCTTGAACAACTGGCATGAAGAGTCAACAACTCTCTGGATCAAATGGAGATCATTCTTAGAGAGACGCGGAACACAATTCAAGCAATCAGTAATGGACAGATGTATAGAACTATGTTTCCTGAAGGGCTGCATGGAGAGTTCGGTGAAACGGCAAGAGCAATTCAAAAAGCCATAGCGTCTATGAAAGCGAATGAGCGCTATAAACTTATGGGCCAACTGACAACAGAGTTTTCTAAACTCAATGGAGGCATGAAAGGGAATCTCGACATCATTACAGGAGATATCGACAAAACAAAAGATGCCTTTATAAAAGTAACAGACCTCACATCCAATGCGACCGAATCAACACGTACAAGTTATGATGCTGTTGCCGCGACAGCTCAGGAGATCTCAGATCTGAATAATCTTGTCAGTGATACGACACAGGCTATTGAGCTTATGGATGAGAATGTCAATGAGATCACCAATGTCGTTAATCTCATTAAAGATATCGCAGACCAGACAAATCTTCTCGCACTCAATGCTGCCATTGAAGCAGCGCGTGCGGGAGAACATGATCGTGGTTTTGCCGTTGTTGCCGATGAAGTCAGAAAGCTTGCAGAGAGAACGACAAAGGCAACAGGAGAGATTAGTATCACCATTCAAAACCTCCAACAGCAATCAAGTGGAATCTCTGAGAATGCTGTCAATATGAGCAATATCGCAACAAATGCGAATGAGACGATGGATAACTTCTCCGAGACTATGAATCAGTTGAACAATGATATGACCGAGACATCTGCAGAGTCAAACAAAAGTAGTTTTGCACTCTTCTTGGCAAACTATAAGATCCACCATATTATCTTTAAGTCAAATGCCTACTCGGCAGTTGTCAATGGCACGGTAACAGAGGAGCTTAAAAAAGATTCCCACCACTGTGGATTTGGTACATGGTACTATTCACAAGGAATGAAGATCTTTGGAAAGAATGCAACTTTTCTTGCTATGCAGCCACATCATGAAAAATTCCATGATCTCATCAATGAAAATCTTGATTGTGCTCTTAATGGTGGGTGTATGACAAAAAACAAATCAAAAGATGAAATTATCGAACGATTTAAAGCAGCGGAGCAACACTCAACAGAATTATTTAGTCTTATGGATAAACTTGCAGAAGAAGTAGGGCATAAAATAGATATGAATACTGTTCTAGGATAAACTCCTAGAACTTATTTACTCTTTAGCTTATTTGCTTTCGCCTCTTCGAGCTTGCGTTTAAGCTTCATCTTTCTTTTTGCAAGCTCACGCATATCTGCCGTTGTATCACTCTCATCCATAATTTCCACTCCCAGTATCGTCTCAACACAATCTTCAAGCGTTAAGATGCCTTCTGTCTGGCCATAATTGTCTTTTACCAAAAACATATGCTCTTTTTTGGATATGAAAAGATCGAGTGCTTTACTTACAGGTACATTTTCATTGATTGCAAAAATATCTTTTTTTACTGATTTTAAAGAGACACTGTCATCTGTAAGTGCCTGCTTGAATAGTTTTTTGGTAAGCACAAGCCCTGTGACATCTTCGATGCTTTCATTATAAACAGGAATACGCGAAAATTTAAATATTGCTTCCTCTTTGGCGATAACCTCTTTGACGCTCATATTTTCATCTAACGCAAATACAACACTTCTTGGAGTAAGCACTTCTGAGACCTTGATATTATCAAGATTTAACATATTCTCAATGACATCGGACTCTTTTTCATCGATGACACCCTCATCTTCACTCATGAGCATACTCTCTAAGAGTTCCTCTTTTGTAAGTGTATGCGCATCATCTTTGCCTTTTGAGATTCTGTCGGTCACGGCAAGCGTTGTCAATATTATAGGATAGGTCAACCAAATAAATATTCTAATAAAATATGCTGCAAGTGGAGCAAGTTGTTTCCAATAGATAGCGCCTATTGTTTTTGGAATGATCTCTGAGAGAAATAAAATAGCAAAAGTAAGCACTACAGAGACGACAACAACTGCATCATTTCCAAACACCTCTGATGCCTGTGCTCCAACAGCTGCTGCGCCAAGGGTATTTGCAATGGTGTTTAAAATCAAAATCGAGGCGATCGATTTGTTAATATTCTCTTTTTGCAGCCTTAGCAGTTTCCCGACAGAAGGGCGCTCTTTTTCCAAAACTGCCACATAGGACATATTTATAGAGAGCAAAACCGACTCTAAGACCGAGCAGACAAAGGAAATCCCAACTGAGAGTAGAAAAAATAGTATTAATAAATCCAAGTTTCACACATCCTTATAAAAGTATAATTTTAGCTAAACCAAGGAAACTAAAAAAGCCAACCACATCTGTAACGGTTGTCAATATCACAGTACTGCCAATTGCAGGGTCGATTTTAAGCCATTTCAGCGCTAGTGGTATCATAGTACCAAAAAAACCTGCCATGAGTAAGTTTATGATCATACTCAGTCCAATGACAACACCAAGCATCGGCATATCAAACCAAATGTATGCGATGACTCCCATGACAATTGCAAATAAAAATCCATTCATTAAAGAGATGGCAACCTCTTTTTTTATACTTCGAAGGGCATCCCCCTGCGATATCTCACCAAGAGCGAGCTGACGCACGACAACGGTCAAGGTTTGTGTTCCGGCATTACCACCCATAGAGGCAACGATCGGCATCAAAACAGCCAGTGCCACCATAGAGTTTATTGTATCTTCAAAGAGTCCGATGACCAAAGAAGCTGCAATTGCCGTGAGCAGATTTATTCCCAACCAGTAAGCACGCTTGCGCCCTGCTTTTAAGATATCTTCATCCTCTTCAGCCTCATCATCAACACCGGCAAGATTATACATCTGTTCTGTTGCATGCTCGTTGATGATATCATAGATATCATCAGAAGTGATACGACCAAGTAAAACACCTTTTTCATTGACTATAGGCAAAACAGAAAGGTCGTACTGTTTAAAAAGTTCAACGACATCTTTGATGTCATCTCTGTCTTTTGCTTTTATAGGCTCAAACGAGTCACTGCTTGCTTCTATATTTTCCTGCAGTGTTTTTGAGAAATCAAATATTAAAAGATCATCAAGTCCGACAGTATAGAGCAGCTTATGATGATTACCGACAATAAAGAGATTTTGAATATTTTCAAGTTCATTCTCTTTGCGAAGACGGGCAAAACGCTTAATGACATCCTGCACGATCTCATCTGCATGAGCCGTAAAGACTTCGAGTTGCATATATGCACCGGCTTCGTTCTCGTCATATTTTTGTAGCTGTTCTATCTCTTTTTTATCATCTTCATCGAGTGTTTCAAAAACCTGTGATGCCATAGCTTCATCGACATCTTCAAGTTCCTGCATAAACTCAAGCTGATCATCAGATTCGAGTTCTGATACCGCCTTAGAGAGCTCATCAACACTAAAATTCTCAACGACATCATCAAAATATCTGTCAGGAAGTGCAAGGGCTACATCCCCTACAAGCTCTTTGGGAACTTTTTTAATTGCCTTGCTAAAGGTATCATCATCCATACCGCGCAAAATATTGGCGATCTCGGAGGGGTGCATCTCACTGATTTCATGAGATTTGATATAATTATTCATTTCATTCATAGGCGCAATTATAGCAGATTCTATATCCTATTTTGCTACTTTAGTATCATACTTTGTAAGCTTGTTGTAACGGATCATACTCGCGAGTTCTTTGACATAATCATCCCCTCGCTCAGAGTAGTATTTCAAACCTTTTATAATCTCTGTAACGGGCTTCTCTTCATAGTTCATTTGCTTAAAAGATTTATATCGCGGTGCCGTTGAGAGCATGAAGTAGTAGTGTCTGATAGCCTCATCTAAATTATCGTATTTACGAACCCAAATAGTTCTGTTACCTCTTTTTTCTCCCGCAGCGATTCTTTTTTGTTTCGAGCTTGTACTCCAAACACCAAAAATATTATTTGCTTTGACAAAGAAACGCGATGTTCCCCATGCACTCTCCATAGCAGCCTGCGCAAGTGTTATGCTCATAGGGTGCGGTTTTAGAGCAATAAGCAGCTCTTTGTCCGTTTTTGCCTTGTACTTTTTCTTTAGAGCGGCAATTTTGGCTTCATCTGTATGATTTTCAATCGCTTTTTTCACTGCCTCATACTGGCGCTCAAGTTCTTTGTGAACATGAGCAACAGGCGGTACTAACAAGGCAAAGAAACGCTTTTTTTTCTCAGCAACACTCATATGTTTTGGCACAACACTTGCCTCATAATGTTTCTCTTTCGCACTTAAAGTCGTTGTTGTTATAGTTGCAAACAAAAACGGCAACAGTAATAATAATTTCATTTTATATCCTTAATATCTATTGTAACTAAAGCAAATCAAAAAGATAACCCTCTTTAATCTTCGTTACTTTATATTGGTAATAGCCATCAAGCTCGATTACAACACGGTAATAGCCTTTATGCGTGCCCACACGTACCTTTTTAAATAAAAATGGCTTCTTGAGGCTTTTTACATAACTTCTAATATCTGTTTCACGCTTAAAATCACAGACAATTCTATGTGGCTTGACTAAAAGAAAACTGCGCAGCATTTTATCTTTTGTCACAACTTTTAACTTCTTTCCTGCCGCATAAAATGCTATGAAAGGCAGAGATGCTATTTTTTTATAGACTACTTTTTTACTTCTCTTTGGCAATTCAGGTGAAGCACCATAGTTTTGTGAGATGAAAAGCGGCAGGTGCCAGTCTATACTGTTATGCAGTTCTATTGTTTTACTTGCAACAGAGCCGTCTAGGTTTGTATAGCTTACCGTAACACTCTCTATTGTTCTTGCTGTTGAAGGCAATTGCAGCGTAGCACGTTTTAAAGGAGGTATGGATTTGTTCTGGTTAGATGTAATAGGAATATCCTGTGAGGCATCAACTGGAAAAAAAGGATTTTCACGGCTAAAAAGCATGAGAGGAATAAAAAATAGAAGAAAAAAGAGTCGCATATTACAAATCACCTGTTTTTTGTAAATATTATAGCAGATTATTGTGCAGAAATCTCTTTTAGCTCAAAATACTCACGCTGCAACTGGGCATTTTCATGTTTAAGTCGAACGACTTCGTTTTGAAGATAATCTTCATACTCTTGCAGTCCAAAAAGCACTTCGAGTGAATTTGTACCATATAAAATGATACCCAAGTAGATACCAAGAAGGATAATCAGCGTGACTAGCAAGAAGAACTTTCCAAGCGAGAGACCAAGATACTTCTGAGTTACACTCTCCTGTGTATCTATCTCTTCGTAAAGTTCTTCTTTTTGCATAAGACAGCTTTAGTTAAAAAGGATAGAACCTAAGTACTCGCCATAAACAATCTCATTTTCAATCTCTAAAAGACGGTTATATTTTGCTGTTCTCTCACCACGCGCAGTTGAACCCGTTTTTATCTCACCACAGTTAAGTGCCACTGCAAAATCAGCGATGAAGGCATCTTTACTCTCACCTGAGCGGTGACTCATAACACATTTGTATCCATTTCTTTGTGCAAGACGAACAGTCAACATTGTCTCTGAGACAGAACCAATTTGATTTGGTTTAATCAGAATCGCATTTGCAATCCCTTTTTGAATCCCTTCGTTTAAAATATTTGCATTTGTAACAAAAAGATCATCCCCAACGATTTGGATTTTATCACCAAGCTTTTCAGTCATAAGTTTAAATCCATCCCAATCATCTTCACTCAGACCATCTTCAATAGAGACAATAGGATATTTCGCACATAAATCTTCATAATAAGCGACAAGTTCAGCTGATGATACCGTGCGGTTTTCACTATCGAGTCTATAACCCCCGTTTTCGGCAACAAGTTCACTTGCAGCGACATCGAGTGCGATTGCAATCTGTTCACCAGGTTTGTATCCAGCTTTTTCGATTGCTTCCATGATGATTTGAATAGGCTCTTCATTTGAGCTTAAGTCTGGTGCAAAACCACCCTCGTCACCAAGTGCAGTATTGTGTTTTTTTGCTTTTAAAATAGCTTTTAGATTGTGATACACTTCAGCAGAGGCACGAAGAGACTCAGCAAAATCTTCAAAACCTACAGGCATAATCATATACTCTTGAAAATCAACAGAATTATCTGCATGGCTTCCACCATTGATGATGTTAAGCATTGGTGTTGGCATAACCATTGCGTTAGCACCACCAAGATAACGATATAGCGGTACACCAAGGCTCTGTGCCGCTGCACGCGCTACAGCCATAGAGACACCAAGCACTGCATTTGCTCCAAGCTTGCCATAATTTTCTGTGCCGTCAAGCTCTTTCATAATACCATCGATAACAGCCTGATTGAAAGGGCTCATACCAATAAGCGCATCAGAGATAACACTGTTAACATTTTCAACAGCTTGTAAAACGCCTTTTCCCATATAGCGCTCACCGCCGTCACGCAGCTCTAGCGCCTCACGTTTTCCTGTACTTGCACCTGAAGGAACGATTGCACTCGCACTTGTTCCATCACTTAAGGTAACTGTTGCTTTTACCGTTGGATTTCCACGTGAATCCATTACTTCTATCGCACTTACGTTATCTATAAACATATATTTGCCTTCGTTAAAATTAATTGTGACATTTTAGCGAAATTCAATTAAAAATTTGTTTATCTATTTCTCTTCTACACATCCGCTTCAGCAATTTCTGAAGTATCCATCGTCATCAAAGCGCTCATTCCCATTGCTTCACGGATTTTATCTTCGATCTCACGTGCGAGTTCCGGCTCGTCTTTGAACTTCGCTTTGACATTCTCACGTCCCTGTCCCAGCTTTGTTTCGCCATAGGAGAACCATGCACCACTTTTGTCTATGATGTCCAGTTTCACACCATAATCAACGAGTTCACCCTCTTTTGAGATCCCCTCACCAAACATAATGTCAAACTCTGCCTGACGAAATGGCGGGGCTACTTTATTTTTAATGACTTTTGCTTTCACACGGTTACCAATTTGGCTCTCACCCTGTTTTAGCGATGCTATACGACGCACATCGATACGCACAGAAGCGTAGAATTTGAGTGCATTTCCACCTGTTGTCGTCTCAGGAGAGCCATAACCCATCATACCGATCTTCATTCGAATCTGATTGATAAAAATAACGGTACAGTTCATTTTATTGAGCACCCCTGTGAGTTTACGCAATGCTTTTGACATCAAACGTGCCTGTACACCGACCTGCTGATCGTTCATCTCCCCTTCAAGCTCAACTTTTGGCGTCAATGCTGCAACAGAATCAATGACGATGAGATCAACCGCACCACTTCTTGCAACGGTTTCGACAATATCAAGCGCCTGCTCTCCATAATCCGGCTGAGAGACTAAAAGGTTGTCTATATCAACACCAAGATTTTTTGCATAAATAACATCCAGAGCGTGCTCGGCATCAATAAAGGCACACACACCACCCTGCTTCTGACACTCTGCTGTTATCTGTAGTGCCAAAGTCGTTTTTCCTGAACTCTCCGGTCCATAGATTTCAACCACACGCCCCTGAGGAACACCATTGATACCAAGTGCCAAATCTAATCCCAAAGAGCCGGTTGATATTGACTGAATCGGTTCAATATCCTTATCACCGAGGCGCATTAAAGCACCTTTTCCAAAAGCTTTATCGATCTGCTTGATTGCCAAATCTAATGATTTTTGTTTATTTGCATCCATTTTGGACTCACTTATAATGAAATTTGATGATATTGTAGAAAAAAAACATCTACTCTTTTAAAAAAATGGCATTTTGTCATATTTAGCAATGTTTTTTCTCAAATAACTGCAATTTTATCGTAAATTAGAGCTCTTTTTCAAAGTTTTCATACATTTGCAAAAGATTTTGCATTGCGATGATA
>VCAX01000063.1 GCA_013607665.1 Campylobacterota bacterium
ATGATGCTTTGTAATAGTTCGTTTTTATAGGTATAAAGTGTAAGATTATCTTCTACATCAGAGATATATTCTATATTATACTGTGTCATTTCATCTTTGAGAAAAAAGATAGATTTATGGAAAAGCTCTTGGAGTTTGACTTTGGATTTTATTTTGTTTGGTTTAAAATAATCTCGAAAGTCATTGACTGTTTCTGAGAGATATTTTACTGTTTGATCTATTTTTTCAAAAGACTCATCCATGCTCTTTTCATCAAGAGTATGGAGTTCTTTTTTGATTTTAATGTTGGCAAGAAGAGTGGAAATTAAGGAGAGTGGTTGTCTCCATTGATGTGCTATCATACTTATCATCTCTCCCATAGCAGCACTTCTTGAATTTGCCAAAAGTTGTTTGTGTTGCATTTCTGTAAGCTCTTTTTCTTTGATAAGTTGTTCATTGAGCTCTTTGATTTTTTCTATGTGAGCAGCGAGTAAAGCATTTGTATTGGCCATATTCGTTTGGTCTGTAAGTATAAAGTGCTACAAGATCGTTCTCTTCATCAAAAGGGATGATACTGACATCTTGCTGCATATATGAGAAATGAGAATTTTCTATTTGATTGATTTTAATCGGAATAAGATAATGGGAAATAGTGGCTGTGTAGTATGTTGGTGTACGCATACGAAGTGCTGTTTTGATTTTACGCAGCAATGTTTTTTCTTTTATTTCAGGAAAGATATTTGTTAGTTTTTTTCCTAAGATATTTTCTTCTTTTATGTGAGTACGAATTTCAAGCCATTTATTGTAATGGTGAATGATAAGATTGGAATCTAAAATAATCACGCCATTGTTAATAGCAGCGATTATTTTTTTATCTATAAGAGTTGATCTAAAATCATATTGAGTTTTGTTTTGAGCCATAAAATAGATTCATCTTTTGTGAGTATAAATATTGTGCCATTTATCTTTTGGTCTTGAAAGTTAAGATTTGTGTCAATAACGATAACTTGAGAATATAACTGAAAACTCTCTACATCCTCCATCTCTTCTAAAGGTATTTTAAGTATGTTAGGAAGGAAGTGAAAAGCTTAGTTCTGTGCCCATCTCCTGTGCAAGTTTTGTTGTCAGCGAAGAGGTGAGGACGTTTGTTAGTTCCAAAATAGCATCATCGAGATCTTCTCTATTTTCAAGTTCTAGATGTTTAGCTAGATTGTTTGCACTCTCATCATTAATGAAAAATGCACTCTCTCCATTAAATTCTCCACTAAATGCCTGAGAAGAGAAAAAGTAACTGGAACTTTTGAGTTCATGAAATGTTCTTAAAAGTTCACTTACAGTCATAATTTTGATATTAGGAATACTTAGTGATGCAAAGGCCTCTAACATATCGGCAACAACAGCTGTTGCACTGCCATAGGCGATGTTCATAAGCTCCTGTAGTACATCTTTTTCATCCTCTGTGAGTGTTAGTTTATTCATTGTGCGACAAGATTTAAAATTTCTTTCATTTTTATAGGGTTTATAGGCTTTTCAACATGCATAACAGCTCCAAGTGAGAGAACTTTTTCCTTTGCTTTTTCCTGAATATCTGCAGAGACAACGATGATTTTTGCATCTGGGTTTATATCGAGCATTTTAGGTATGGCTTCATATCCATCCATAACAGGCATTGTTAAGTCTAAAAAGATAATCTCAAGTCTCTCTTGCAACAATACTTTAAGGGCTTCAAGCCCGTTACAGGCTTCTGCGATCTCATCTTCATTGGCAAATTCACAGAGTGATTTTTTTAAAACCCTGCGAGCTAGTTTGGAGTCATCTGCTACGAGGTACTTCATCTATTTTCTTTAAAAGATTCAATGGTCTCAGCCATACCGCAATCAGGATGTTTTTTTGGTTCTAAAATTATTTGTGCTAAGAGTTTTTTGTCCATATTTATGACAAGTGGTGCAAGAAAATTTATAGTTGATTTTTCCAGTGGTTTTTGTATTATGAGAATATTATAAACTGCAATATTTGAATTGTCATCTATCTCTAAAAGTTCTTTGGCATCGAGAGGGATATCTATGGTGTAATCTTGTAAGAGAAAAGGATTGACCAGCGTGAAAGAGATATTTTCATTGTCAACATCCAACATTGTTGAAAAGAGCGGATCAATTTCATTTATTGCAACTTCTTTGGTGTCTTGAAATCCAAGTATTTCACCTTTTACTTTGTAACTCATATTTTTCCTTTTTTAAAATGCACCTTCGTTGTACTTTATACTTTTACTGAGAATAAACAGCAGTGCATCTTTGATGGATATATCTGTTTTATATGATCCTAATGCAAAATGAAACAGACCCTTTTCATAAAGTATGCTTACGCCATCACTCATATCTACATAATCAAGTTTGTCGGTATCTATAAGCTTTGCATCTAAAACATCACTAAAGAGGAGTGTTAGTGTTATCCAGTCAAAGCCACGCGCTCTGTCTTGCAGTGCAAATGTCATTTCTATTTCTGTCGGTGATATAATTTCTAAAGAGCGAATTTTACTCTCTTTGAAATCGTCAAATCGCTCTAAAAGTTTAGTAATTTCTATAGAATTAAGCGGTTTCATTCTATTGACAACCTACACACTCCATAGATCTGTCTTCTACATCACTTGCCATTTCAGGGGATTGACTTCTGAGATAGTATGTCGATTTCAGACCGAGTTTCCATGCAAGCATATAGATCTCATTAAGATAACGTCCACTCGCTTTATCGAGTGTTATAAAGATATTGAGTGATTGTCCTTGATCTATCCATTTTTGTCTAATTGCTGCTGCTTTTATGAGTACCGTTTGGTTCAAATCATATGCAGGTGTATAGTAACTCCATGTCTCAGGAGAGAGTTTTGGTACAACAACAGGAATGAGTCCGGAGAGATTCTCTTCAAACCATTTGCGTTTAAATACCGGCTCGATTGCTTGTGTGGTTCCTGTTAAGATAGAGATAGAGCTCGTCGGTGCTACAGCCATTAAGTAACCGTTTCGCATACCATCACGTTTTACTTTTGCGCGCAACTCATCCCACTCATACGCAGAAGCAAAAAGTCCGCCACGGTCAACAAGGTTGACAACCTCTGCGTTTGCATGATCTTGTGGGAAGATCCCTCTGCTCCACTTAGAATCTTCAAACTCAGGATAGCTTCCTTTCTCAACAGCAAGGTCTGAGGATGCTTTAATAGTGTTATAACAAACAGCTTCCATCACTTCATCAATCTTATCAAAATGCTCCTGACTTCCCCACATAATACCGGCTTCTGCTAACATCTGCGCCTCACCCATAACACCTAAACCGATAGAACGGCTTCGCATATTTGTACGTTTTACTTTCTCAACTGGGTAGAAATTTAGATCAATAACGTTATCCAGACATCGTACAGCAGTTGGAACGATACGGTCTATATCCTCTTTTGTGTTGATGCGTGAGAGGTTGATAGAAGCAAGGTTACAAACAGCAGTTGCACCGTCAACTTTCTCTTTTTCCACAACAAAGATCTGCATCCCGCCGAGTGAATCGAGTGCTGTTACCTTCTTGGCAGGTTTTTCTATGCCGCTGTCAACTTTGACAATCTCATCCTCTTCATAACTTACACTCTCACCATTTTCAAAGATGAACTTGATTTTGTAGTGGTTTGGCTGTGTATTTTGAAATATCTCAGTACAGAGGTTTGAGCTGCGAATAACACCGAAGTGATCGTTTGGATTGGCACGGTTGGCATTGTCTTTAAAACATAAAAACGGAGAACCTGTTTCAAAGTAAGATGTCAGAATCTTTTTCCATAGGTCTTTTGCTTTGACACGCTCTTTGATGATTGTTTCATCTTTTTCAAGTTCCAGATAACGTTTGTTAAACGCTTCACCATATAAGTTAGCCAGCTCACGCACATCATAAGGATCAAAAAGTGTCCAGATTCCATCTTCTTCAACGCGCTTCATAAACATATCGTTAAGCCACATTGCAGGAAAGAGATCATGTGCACGACGACGCTCCTCTCCAGAGTTTTTCTTCAGGTCTAAAAAGTCATTGATATCAATATGCCAAGGTTCAAGATAGACAGCAATCGCGCCTTTACGAGTTCCGAGCTGATCAACTGCGATAGCGATGTCATTTGTTATTTTGAGAAATGGAATAGTCCCACCTGCTGCGTTTTTATGCCCGTCAATAAAACTTCCCATTGAGCGAACCTGTGTCCAGTCCCAACCGATACCGCCACCGAATTTAGAGAGCATAGCCATCTCTTTGTAGCCGTCAAAGATGCCTTCGATATTATCAGGAGTTGAGCCGATATAGCAAGAACTGAGCTGGTGTCTTGGAGTTCTTGCATTTGAGAGCGTTGGCGTAGCGAGCATTACTTCAAATTTACTTATCATGTCATAAAATTTAATTGCCCACTCTTGACGGTTCTCTTCACGCTGTGCCAAGAACATCGCAATAGCCATAAACATATGCTGTGGAAGTTCTATCGGGTCGCCGTTTCTGTCTTTAATAAGATATCTGTCATAGAGTGTTTTGATACCAAGGTAGTTGAACTGCAGATCGCGTTCAGGAGCTATGTGTTTTTCAAGCTCTTCAAGGTCATACATATCACGCAGGCCTAGAAGGATGCGTCCTTCTTTTTCTCCTTTTTCAAAGTACTTTTCTAGTGAGCAGTAACCGGTAAAACCATTCACTTGATGGTAGAGGTTAAAAAGAAAAAGTCGTGAAGCGACAAAGGTCCAGTTTGGCGCATCTATGTCGATCTTATCCACAGCCGTTTTGATGAGCGTTTCTTGAATCTCTTTGGATGTAATGCCATCACGAAAATGAATCTGTGCATCGACTTCAAGTTCACTTTGACTTACATTTGCAAGTCCTTTTACAGCTGCTGAAGTGTATTTTTGTATTTTGGAGATATCGAGGGGTTCTGTTCTTCCGTTTCTTTTAATCACTGTAATCATAAATTTTCTTCCTGAGCATATAGAGAATTTTTTACATAAATATTTAAAAAAACAGTTATATAAAAAATTACAAAATATTGTTTATTTTAGTAGTTGATTTTAGCTAATGTTTGTAGTGAGAATTATTAAAGCTATAAAATAATTTGGAAAGTTTTAATGATTTGTTACATCTTGAAAAGTATAATAAAAATTAATAGTTTAAATAAGGGTGATGTTTAGAAAATTAGGAGTTTTTACACTTGTAAAAACTCACTAATTTCTCACTATTTAAAAACTCTCTTAAAAATGGCATCGACATTTTTTGTATAGTAGTCATAGTTGAAACATTCACGTATTTGCTCTTCTGAAAGTTTACTGCGAAGTTCTTCATCTGCGAGTAGATGGTTAAGATAAAGAGACTCTCCTTTTTCGTTTGTTGTCGGACGCCCTTGTTGTATCTCTTCCCAAACTTTCATTGCATTTCTTTGAACGATTTTGTATGCATCTTCACGGCTTACACCTTGAAGCGGCAGTTCAAGTAAAACACGTTGAGAGAAAACAAGTCCACCGGTAAGGTTGAGATTTTTCATCATGTTTTCAGGGTAGACTGTAAGGTTTGCTATAACATTGCTCATACGGTGCAGCATAAAATCAGATGTTACAAATGCATCCGGTAACCAGAAACGCTCAGTTGATGAGTGTGAAATGTCACGCTCATGCCATAGTGCTACATTCTCCATTGCAGGATTTGCATAGGCACGGATCATGCGAACAAGACCTGTAATGTTCTCTGTAAGGATAGGATTACGTTTGTGTGGCATTGCAGAAGATCCTTTTTGCCCTTTTGCAAAATACTCTTCACACTCATAAACTTCTGTACGCTGCCAATGGCGAACCTGAACAGCGAATTTTTCAATTGAAGATGCCATTAGAGCCAGAGCAGTTGCCAGACGAGCATATCTGTCGCGTTGGATGACTTGATTTGATGCAGGAGCAGGTTTGAGACCAAGTTCTTCACAAGTATACTCTTCAAGCTCTAGCGGAGCGTGAGCAAAGTTCCCCATGGCACCACTTACTTGCCCAACAGCGATAACATCCATAGTTTGCTCTAAATTCTCTAAGTTGCGAGCCATCTCATCATACCAAACAGCCAGTACAAGTCCAAATGTAATCGGCTCGCCATGAATACCGTGAGAGCGTCCAACCATAAGTGTCATCTTATGCTCCATCGCACGTTTTTTGATTGACTCCATTAACATCTTCACATCTTCAATAATGAGTGCAAGAGAATCTTTCATTTGTAGTGCAACTGCTGTGTCGATTGTATCGGAACTTGTCATACCATAGTGAAACCATCTGCTCTCTTCACCGAGGCTCTCTGCAACGGAAGTTGTAAATGCAATTAAATCATGACGTGTTACCGCTTCGATCTCATCAATACGTTTGATGTCAAACTTTGCATTCTTAACAATTTTGTCAGCATCTTCCTGTAGAATCTTTCCTAGTTTTGCCCAAGCTTTTACTACTGCTTTTTCTACATCTAACCAAGCTTGATATTTTGCTTGATAAGTCCACTTTTCTGCCATTTCCGGACGGGAGTATCTATCTACCATTATTTACCTTTTGTTTTGTGCTAAAATTCGCTTTAAATATAAGTGTGGTATTTTACAATAAATATCATAATAGAGGAATTAAGCTTGCCGTTTGTAAAAAAGAAATTTGTTGCTACAAAAAAGCAGCGTGCATTTTTGTATCTTGTAAAAGAGTTGGGATATACACAAAAAGAGGCACAGCGACTTATTGCAAAAGGAAGAGTTCTTGTCAATGGCGAAGCTTTGACGAAAGCGGGCGCAGATATTGAAGGAGAGTTCGAGTTTATCTATTTTGAACCAATCACAAAAGGTCTGCAGCCAATTTTTGAAACAGAGGAGTTCGTTGTCTTTAATAAACCAAGCGGAGTGCTTATTCATCCGCAAAACAGAAATACTCCCTACTCTCTTATAGATGAATTAAAATATCAATATGGAAGAGATGCAAATATTACACATCGTATCGATCAGGAAACGAGTGGCCTTGTGTTATGTGCTAAAAATAAAAAGAGTGAACGTGACATTAAGATGATGTTTGAAGAGCGCGATATGAAAAAAAGATATCTTGCAATGGTGCAGGGAAAATTTCAAGAGGAAGCACTTATTGTTGAAGCACCACTTCTAAGAGCAGAAGACACAAGCGCAATTGTGAGAATGGTAGTAAAGGTGCACGAAAGCGGAAAAGCCTCTAAAACAGAGTTTCAGCGTTTAAAGTATTTTCCTCACTTAGATATGAGTCTTGTTGCATGTAAACCATATACAGGTAGACAGCATCAGATTCGTGTACATTTGTTTCACGTGAAACATCCGATTGTCGGCGATCCGATTTATGGTCAGGAAGAAAACAACATTGTTAAGTTTTTAGATAAAGAACTCTCAACCGAGGAACGGTTAAACAATACGGGAGCTTCACGTTTACTCCTTCACGCAAGTGCTTTAGAATTTACACTATATGATAAAAAATATAGTATTGAAAGCAATGTGAATTGTGAAGAAGTTTTCTTGAATGCGCTTGCTTAGAACTGAGTAGTTGCGCATATACTGTTCACTTTATAAGCAATAATGTGAATAACTTTTTATGTAAGTAATAAAAATTATCATTTTGCTTGATTATTTTTTAACTATCTCTGTAAAAGCCCATAGATAGGGAATCAGTAAAATTAAAGATGTTAGTTTCAGTTATTATTTATATAAAATATTTCTTAAAAAACAGAACAATTTTGTAATTTATTGTAAAAAATATTCTGTGATATTCACAAGTTAGAACAATGTGTGAATACTACACAGTTTATAAAAAAAAGAAAGTTTTTTTGCAATTATAATTTTGTTTAAGAGAATAAAATTCAATTTTTTAAAAATATATAAGTAAGAGGGCATAAATAACTTTA
>VCAX01000064.1 GCA_013607665.1 Campylobacterota bacterium
CCTGTAATCTCGTCTATATTCCTTCGAATCTCTCTACTGACAGTGGAGGGATGCACATTGGTATTTCATCAAAATCAAATTCTACCTCTTCGTTCATTGTCAGTCCTTGATAGTATTTTATGACTGACACGAAATTTCTAACACTCCCTTACAGGTTGAAACAGCAGCTTAGAATGTTTATGGATAAGTATGATATAGGGTTGACACATCACAATTCTCTCCTAACTCATCATTGTTAATAGAAAAGAGTCCCTCTTCTACTATAAGTACTTTTGTATTTTTGGTAATTTGATTTTGTATAGTAGTATCAAATCTATGTTGGTACGCAACAAGGTGTGTTGTATCTTTATTTCCAAAACAGATGATATAGCAGTTATATTATTTTTGCTTACACCCATTCTAACAAGATAACGAGCAATATTTAAAAATCCCAATGAAAAAGAGTTTTTTGAAGACATCAAGACAGCAACTTTTACATCTGTATTCTCAACTACTTCAACACTAACTGTTTCATCAAGAACTTTCATCGGCAGTGTAAAAAAGAATCTGCTTCCTTTATCTACTTCACTCTCTAGCTCTAAAGTACCACCAAATTCAGCTACATATCCGGCGCATATAGTAAGACCTAATCCTGTACCTCCATAGTGCAGCGATGTACTCTCTTCGGCTTGCTTAAAAGCTTCAAAAATCTCTTTTTGCTTCTCTTTTGCAATGCCTATACCTGCATCTTTTACATGAATCGTTGCGCTTTGGCTCTCTTTGTTATACTTTATGGCAAACTCTATAGATTTACCATAAGGCGTAAACTTATAGGCATTACTAATGAGGTTCATAATGACCCGTTTGAGTTTTAACTCATCTACTTCTATTGTTTTTGGAAGCATTGGGTCAATATAAACATTGAAATCTATCTTCTTTTCATACATATTTGAAACAAACATCTCTGCAATATTTGCAAAAAATTTAACACTTTCAATCTCTTTTAATTGGGAACTTTCTTGTTCTCTTTGCAGAGATATTCTCTCTAACATCTCTGTTGTTAGCTCATTGATGAAAGATGCACTCTCCTTTGCATTAAGAAGATACTCTTTGAGTCTTTTATCTGTTATCTGGCTCTCTAAAAGCTCTAAAAATCCCTGTAGTGTATTTGCCGGTGTTCTGATATCGTGAATAAAATTTGCAATACTCTTGTCTATAACCTTTTCATCTCTGTTTTGTTTGCGTGAAGCCTCTAGTCTTTGTATCTCTTCAAAAGCTATATTCTCTGCCTCTTTTTGTTCTAACTTATTACAGCTACAGCTTTTATCACTGCACGAATGCATCTTGTTGATAATATCTATAAGATACGTAGAGAGTGCTTGCAGTATTTTCATATCTTCTTTTGTGAACTTTTTAGCTTTTTTTACAGAGGAGTAAACTGTTACAATACTCACAAGTCTATCACCATATACAAGCGGTACAATGATTTTTGATTTGATTTTGATATCATCAGGATTGTCAATTGCAGCAATATAATCTTTATCACTTGCAAGGTAGTTATAGATTTTAGCTTCTTTGGTCATAAAGCATTTATATATTATGTCTCTCTTTTCTTCTAATGAGAGTCTCCTTACAGCAGCATTTCCACGCTCACGCAAGAGTGTCATATCTTTTTCATTATAAAACCACAGTGACGCAAACTCTGCATCAAGCAGTGATGTCAGCAGATGTTCTATTTGCGCATTGATTTCTATATTGCTAGTTGCTAAATCAATTTTTTTACTAACATCTGCTAACTCATTTTGCAATGTTTTAGAGTTTAGTTTTTTCACAATATATCCTCAATATGTTCTTATGAAAAAATTATACTTATAAGAAGTGAGCTATTAGTGAGAATCTGCTTAATCAGGCTTAATAAAGAAAAAAATTATTTACTTTTACGAGAGTGGCGTTTTCTTTCAGTCTCTGTAAGATATTTTTTACGAATACGAATATTTTCAGGTGTTACTTCAAGAAGTTCATCATCTTCTATCCACTCTAATGCCCGTTCTAGTGACATATCGCGCGGTGGTACGAGTTTGATCGCCTCATCAGCTCCAGATGAACGAACGTTAGACTGTGCTTTTCCTTTAATAGGATTTACTACAAGGTCGTTTGAGCGTGAATGCTCACCGATGATCATACCTTCATATACTTTTGTTTGAACACCGACGAAAAGTACACCTCTATCCTGAATACCAAAGAGAGAGAATGCTAATGTTTCACCATCGGTCATAGAGATAAGTGCGCCGTAGCTTCTTGATTCAACAGAACCTGTAAATGGTCTAAACTCTAAGAAAGAGTGGTTCATTACACCCTCGCCTTTTGTGTCTGTCAAGAACTGTCCACGGAATCCGATAAGCGCACGTGCAGGAATCTCAAACTCGATACGTTGGAAACCCTGTCCCATAGGAAGCATAGACTTCATCTCTGCCTTACGTTTTCCAAGGCGCTCGATGACCGTACCGCTAAGATCTTCAGGAACATCGATGACAAGATGCTCGAACGGTTCACATTTCACACCGTTGATCTCTTTAACGATGACTTCTGGTCTTGAAATTGAGAACTCATACCCTTCACGACGCATGTTCTCTGCAAGAACGGTGATCTGAAGCTCTCCACGTCCTGAAACTTTGAACTTACCTTCACCGATAGTCTCTAGCTTCATCGCAACGTTTGTACGCATCTCAAACTCAAGTCTGTCTTTGAGTTTATTCGATGTAACGTGTTTTCCCTCTTGACCTGCAAGCGGAGAGTCATTTACTGCAAAGACAACTGTCAATGTCGGCTCTTCAATGTGCATAGGGTCAAGTGCTACAGGATTTTCAGGGTCAGCGATAGTATCACCCACATCTACCGTCTCCATACCTGCAAACGCTACGATATCGCCCGCTTCTGCCTCATCAATCTCCATACGATTAAGACCATGGAATCCAATGAGTTTAGAGATCTTACCTTTTACCATTTCACCGTCAGATTTTGCAAGCATTACATTGTTGCCTTTTCTAACAGTACCGTTAAAGATACGGCTGATCCCGATTTTCCCTACATAGTTGTCATAATCAAGTGTGAAAACCTGTGCTTGAAGTGGATTGGCTGCATCACCTTCCGGCTCTGGAACATGCTCTAGGATAGTCTCAAAAATACATTGAAAATCTCCACCCTCTTCATCCATATCAAGTTTTGCGATACCGTCACGCGCAGCAGCATAGATAACTGGGAAGTCTTGCTGCTCATCCGTTGCACCCATATCTGCAAAAAGGTCGAACATTTCATCAACAACACGATCCGGCTCAGCAGAAGGTTTATCGATTTTGTTAATGACAACAATTGGTTTTTTACCAAGTGCAAGCATCTTTTTAACAACGAATTTTGTTTGTGGCATAACACCTTCGTAGGCATCAACAAGTACTAAAACGCCATCAACCATTTTAAGAACACGCTCAACCTCACCACCGAAATCGGCGTGGCCCGGAGTGTCAATAATATTGATCTTATAATCTTTATAACGAATAGCCGTATTTTTAGAAAGAATCGTAATTCCACGCTCTTTTTCTAAATCGTTGCTATCCATAGCTCTTTCATCGTGATGTTCATGTGAACCAAAAGTACCAGATTGCTCTAGTAGTCCATCGACCAGTGTAGTCTTACCGTGGTCAACGTGTGCGATAACCGCAATGTTTCTAATCTTTTGCATTAGGGGTTTCCTTCTTGGGAAAATTTTCGCGATTATACCCAAATTTTTATTACATGCCTGTTAAATTAGTGTTATAATGAGAAATAGATTTACAGGGTGTATGCAAAACTTCTCTTTTTAAGAGTATCCAAGTAATATACAATAGGATAAAAAGGCTTTAAATAAGAAGAGAACAAAGAGAAATCGGAGTCCTAAATGATATTATATCAATTTGCTTATGGTTGGCATGGTAAAATTGTAGACATTGGTGAAGCTATAAGATATGAATCATATACTTGTATAGGGTGCGGCGCAAGACTCGTACCAAAAAAGGGGCTAAAAAACGCTCATCATTTTTCTCATCTCAACAAAAAATCTACATTAAATCAAAAGCATAACTGTTCTCCGGAACACTATATTCATAAAGCAGCAAAAGAGCTTTTTTTCTCATCATTTAAGGAGAAAAAGTCTTTTTTGTTAACAAGAGAGATTGAGTATATTTGCATCAACAAGATAGCAATCATGGGATGTTCAAAAGTGAAAACAGAAGCCATAGATCTTCAAGCAAATTATCAAAGTGTTGAAATCGAGAAAAAAGATGGCGATTTTATTCCTGATATTCTGTTAAGTAATAGTAGCGGAGAAAAGCTCTATATAGAATTTGCGTACACGCATAGATCCAGCAAAAAAAAAGATTCAAAGCGGCAATAAAATAGTAGAAATCATAATAAAAACAGAAGATGACATAAGAGAAATCATTGCACAAAGAAATATTGACGCTACAAAAGACAATATAAATTTGTATGGATTCGAGAAACAACGGTTTGACTGCAAAGGTGAGTGTTTGCATAATGCGCAACAAAAATCAAGCAAAATGTACCAAGGCGACTCTTTTCTTGAAGAAAGCATAGAATCCTACTACAGAAGCGGTAGCTACAAATTTTTGATAAAGAAGATTATGACAGAACCATTGCCTCCAAAGAACTTTGAGTTCTATAGACACTATATTCCTATAATTAAAGATATTCGATATGAAATCTATCTGAATGAAGAACAATTAGGAGAGGGTGCAAGTAGAGAGGATGTTATTAAAATTGCTGATATCTACGTGAAAAAACATACACCACGAAGTCTTTTTGATTAGCATAGTCGATGCTAGTTGCTGAAAACGACTATGAAAATTCGCCCATTTTAGATACAATTTTCTAAGTTGATTTCATAATTGCTACTTAGAACCTAAGCCTATTAAAATAAAAGAATGATAATGAAAAAGTTTGAATATCCAAATAAATTAAATATTATATTTGATAAACTTAATAATTATCATATTAAAGCTATAATCGTGGGCGGCTATGTACGAGATTTTTTTCTTGGTCTTGATTCTAAGGACATTGATATTGAACTTTATGGTGTAGATTCACTTCAAAAGATAGAAAAGATCCTGCAAGAATTTGGAAAAGTAAACAGTGTCGGCAAAAGCTTTGGTGTCTGTAAATTACTTTATGAAGAGTTTGATCTTGATTTTTCTCTGCCTCGGCGTGATACAAAAACTGCCGAGGGTCATAAAGGTTTTACTATTACGCTTGAGAGCAATATGGACTTTAAAACTGCCGCAAAACGACGGGATTTTACAATGAACGCTATTGGTTATGATGTCATGACGCAAGAGATACTCGATCCCTACAATGGCATACATGATTTGCAAAATAGATTTTTACAGGCGGTAGATTTAAAAACGTTTGGCGAGGACCCTCTGCGTATTTTACGTGCTGTTACCTTTGCGGCACGCTTTGATTTAGAAATAGAAAAAGAGCTCTTTTATCTCTGTAAAAGTATGATTGAAGCAGGTGCTCTCACAGAACTGCCACGAGAGAGAATCTTTGAAGAGCTAAAAAAGATGTTGTTACTAACACAAAAACCCTCAAAAGTCTTTTTACTGCTGCAAGAACTCTCTGCATTTTCATTTTTTACAGAGTTCAACACACTGAGTAAAAGAGAGTTTACATCACTGCTTCAAGCACTCGATGCAGCACCAAAGGAGTTAGTGCTTCTACTTGCGATTCTTATTACGCCACTTACAACAAAACAGAGCTACACGCTCTTAGAAAAAATCACGCGTAATAAAAAACTTACGCAAGCTGTTATCACACTCAAAGAGACATTTTTTGATCTTGATACCATCACAAACTATACTGCTTATAAGCTTGCAACAAAAATTTCTATATCTCTCTTTATTCCCTATCTCAAAGCACTCTATCCAAAAAAGAGAGCTGCCATTGAAACACTTGAGAGAAAAGCAAAAGAGTTACATGTTTATGAGAGAAAATTACAAGCACTTATAAGCGGAAAAGATCTCATTGCTATGGGACTCAAGCCTTCAAAAAAGTTTTCTACGCTTTTAGATGAACTCTATGAACTGCAAATGCAAGAGAAAATTCACACAAAAGAGGAAGCAAAGAGCTATTTAGACAGACTCCTTACTCTCTCCTAATACATTCATTTTGTTTTTAAGTTCCACTTTTTGATCTATTCCTGCAAGAGCAGCATTGATAGCATCAGCAAAACGTGAAGCATAGATCTCTTTATACTCTTTATCATATGCTTCTATTATATCTTTGTAGACTTCTGTAAATTTTTGTATCAACTCTACAGTAACAAGTGTAATCTTTTTACTTTGAGCAATTGCCAAAACAAGATCAAACGCTTTTTTCTTTTTAGAGTCCATATCATCTGCTTTAAGATAATATTGTTTATTATTGGCATCTTCTTGCGTGAGGCGACGCATCACTTCATTGAGTCCATCTTCACTCACTTGAAAGTCTTGAATCTTGTTTTTGATGTAAGAGCGCATTTCGGTTAGATTCATTTTCGATATCTTTTCAACTAAAACTGCATTCTCTTGGCTTGTATCTTCTTTCTTGCTTCCCAAAATACTCTTGAACATCTTTTAGCCTTTTTATTTTGCTATTTTTGAACTATCTATCTCAATAACCGTATGAACATTTCCTCGAGGATTAAAATCTGCCGTTATCTTCATATATTTTGGCTTGAGCTTCTCTTCTAAAACCTCATAAATTTTATTTGCACTGTTCTCGTGAGATATATGTCTGTCTCTAAAAGAGTTTATGTAAAGTTTGATCGCTTTGAGCTCTACAACCCATTTATCCGGTGTATATTCAAGATAAATCGTCGCATAATCCGGATAACCGCTTCGTGGACAGAGACAAGAAAACTCCGGCAGTGTCATTTTTATGAGATACTCTCTCTCATGCTCATTGGGCCATATTTCCAAATCTTTTTCTACATCAAATTCTGCAAGAATTTTTTCACCATATTTCATCTCTTTTCTCCTAATTTTTTATCTCTTGTAAATTTGCAAGGTATTTTCCTTGCAGGTAGTCTATGCCTATCGTTTTTGCAAGTCTGTATGTTTTTTCATTTTCTATGTTTTTCATCCAGGATTTTATCCCTTTTTCATGAGCCATAAGATTGAATCTTTCAATTATACTACGATTTTTCTCTAGTTTCTCTTCATTTGAATAGTATGTATCAAAACGAATAACATCGATATCAAGCTCACGCAGATATAAAAAACTTGTATGTATCGAAGCGGCTCTATCTATGGCAAAACGTACCCCATACTCTTTTAAGCTTTTAATAATGGAGTTGTACCTGCTTGTATAAGAGTAGTATTCCGATTCAAACAAAACAAACATCACTGTTGTTTTACTCTCACGTAAGAGCTCTTTTGCCCGAGATAAGAATTTCTCATTTCTCAGCGATGTAGGCAAAATATTAAGAGCAAATGTCTCATTTTTATCTTTGCAGCTCTCTAACACTGTCTCTAACACAACAAGGTCAAATTCAATTGCCAGTCCCAGTTTATTAATAACCTTAAGATAGGTTTTTGGGTAGATCACTTTTCCCTCAGCTGTTTTGAGTTTGACAAAACATTCATGAAAAGCTTCATCCTCCCCAGTATAGACATCTTGTGCCATAATAATAAGCTCTCTATTTTCAATTGCATGTATAACAATGGACTCAAGCTTGTTTGGATTGATCTGCTCTTCTTCTTTTTGTTTGGAGCTTTTTC
>VCAX01000065.1 GCA_013607665.1 Campylobacterota bacterium
GGGTTTTTAGAGGTGCCCTTAAGTCTAATTCTTCAAGTTTTTCTTTAACAGCTGCAACATGCCCTTTTACACGGACTTTTTCCCATTTGGCTCGAATTATTCCCTCCGGGTCTATGATGAAGGTTGAGCGGACAATGCCCATATACTCTCTTCCGTAATTTTTCTTCAACTGCCAAACACCATACTTCTGCATCATCTCCGTACTTTCATCACTTAAAAGCGTAATACCTAGATTATGTTTTTCTATGAAGTTTCTATGTTTTTTGGTCGAATCTGCACTCACACCTACAATGACAACATCAAGTGATGAAAAATCCGGTGCAGCCTCTGTAAATTCACACGCTTCTGTCGTACAACCTGGTGTATTGTCTTTTGGATAAAAGTACAAAACTACCCATTTTCCTTTAAGATCTCGCAAACAGATCTCTACATCATCCTGATTTGGCAAGCAAAAATCAGGTGCTTTTTCTCCAACTTCAATCATAGTAACTCCTTATATAGTTTAATAGACGAATAATAGCAAATATACCCAAATACCGCTAAACGAAGTCAGCACAATACCGACAAAACTCTTTACAGCCAACTTTCTATGTGCTCTTGAAGCAAGGCCTGGCAGTTGTTTCGCTCTATATTCACGATTTCCAAATACAACTGTCATAACCCAATAAAAAAGAGCGACAGTTGCAATAATAATATGAATACCTAATACAATAGAAGCGTAGGTATGCGAAACACCACTTCCGGAGATAAAGGCATCAAAACCACCACCTACACGTACACCCATTTCAAAGTAATCAATAACTATGACAGAAAAAACAAAAATAATGTTTTGCACAACAGCATGAAGTTTGTAGTGTCCATTACGTGCTAAAAGTATTGCTCCATAAACCAAAAGGGGTAGCAGTGCAACTATTAAGGTTACGACATCCATAAAAAAAGGAGCCCTTGTTCCAATAAAACCGGGTGCAAACATATAATTCATCTTATACCTTTTCGTTTTTGATAGCGATAGTATAACAAGCCAATAAAAACAACAACTATAAAAACGGTAGCTGTTATCTCTTTTAAGTATGCTTTTATAAGTTCCTGATTCTCTCCGATAAAGTATCCAAGAAAAATGAGTATAAGTGCCCAGATACCTGCTCCAAGAAGTGTAAAAACGGTAAACTCTGCTAAGTTCATTTTAGCAAGACCTGCCGGAATGGAGATAAGCTGTCGCACACCCGGAATAAGACGCCCTGTAAAGGTAGATATATGCCCATGCTTTTGAAAATAATCTTCCATTTTCAAAAGCACTTCTTCTTTGATAAAAAAATACTTTCCAAACTTGAGTAAAAATTTTCGCCCAAGTGTAAAGGCAAGAAAATAGTTGACATAGGCACCTACCACAGAGCCTCCAAGCGCTGCAGCCATAATTGCCCACATATTCATTTCACCTTTTGCAGCCAAATATCCGGCAGGTACAAGCACAATTTCCGATGGAAAAGGAATAAAACTCGACTCTATCGCCATCATAATGAAAATGCCAAGATACCCCCATGCAAAGATAAGGTCCACAAGCTGCTGTGCGAGTTCATGAATCATTGTATCTTCGCCTCTACATCTTTTATCATCTGCTGTGCGACATCTTTGTTGGTATAGGCTAAAAGCTTTTGACTCTTTTGCTCAAGATTCGACTCTTTAATAATGCGTAAGAGTTCTGTTTTGAGCCCTTCTCCCTCACGCTCACACCAGCCCATATCATTATCGACAATGAACTTTGCATTGTAGTATTGATGATCTCCCGCAGCGTATGGATAGGGGATGAAAAGTGCAGGACAGCCGTTTTTCGTTAGTTCCCAAAGCGTAGAAGCACCGCTGCGTGAGACTGCCATATCGGCTCTGTTTATCAATGCCGGCAGTTCTTTTGTAAAGGCGTAGAGTTCTACTGCAACTCCAAGTTTTTCATACGCCTCTTTTACTCTTTCAAAATCAGCTTCACCGGCTTGATGGATGATACTTATGCCTCTTTTTTTCAGCTTCCACGCAACGCTGAGTGCCGAGTCATTAATGGCTTTTGCACCATGGCTCCCACCAAGAAAAATAATGGTTTTAAGCTCTTTACGCAAGTGTGCTGTTTTATAAAAAATCTCTTTAACAGGATAGCCTTTTATTGGCGAGACTTTATCATATGCGGAGACAAAACTTTTTGCATAGGGTTTTAAGAGTCTGTTCAGTCGTCCTGTAACAGCATTTTGTTCATGAATAAAGAGTGGAATAAAAAGGGACAAAGAGGCGAAAGATGCCGGTGCTGCAGAAAATCCACCGACACTATAGGTCGCTTGAATTTTATGCTTTTTAAGGATTTTACGTGCCTGTAGAAATGCTTTAAAGACTTTATAGAGTGCTTTTAATTTTCCAAGACCTTTTTGATTGACCACGCCTGTCGTATCTAAAAAATAGACATGTGCAAATGGGCTGCCGTATTCAAAATATTTTCTATCCTGTCCTTTTTGTGAACCGATAAAAATACACTCATGTCCCTGTGCTACAGCGGCTTCTACAATAGCCTCAGCTATCATCAGATGCCCGCCTGTTCCACCACCTGTTACACATAGTTTCATCTTTTTATCCTTAACTCATATCTGCTTTTTTCGAAGCCATAAGCACCATCCCAACGCCAAAAGCCGCTCCAAGCATCGCTGAACCGCCATAAGAGAGAAAAGGAACAGAGATCCCCTTAACAGGAGTAATTCCACTGATACCATACGCATTGACTAAAAAAGAGAAGGCAAGTATCAAGCCAATGCCTATGCTAAAGAGGTAGAGACTCGTATCTTCAACACGGTTTGCCACTTTATATATTCGCTGCAGCATCCAAAGAAATACCACCACCACAAAAAGAACACCAATAAAACCAAACTCCTCGGCAAGTCCTGCCAAAATAAAGTCAGTATGCACTTCAGACAAAAAGCCAAGTTTAAAGGTACCATCTGCAAGACCTGTACCAAAGATTCCGCCGTTATGAATGGCATTGAGGGAATTTCCTATTTGATATGGTTCGACTTCAACAGGCACGCGCAGTTTCTCTGCCAAAGCATCTGGAAAAAGTTCCAAAACAGAGTTCTGTGCAATGGACCACCATGACTTTATGCGCAAAATTCTATGCTCAGCCGTTAAAATAAAAATAATGATGGCAGTAAATATCCCTCCCAAAATAGCAAGAAAGAATCGAAAACTGCTGCCTGCGAAGATGAGCATAAAAAGCAGTGTTGCGCCAAGGACAACGACCTGCCCAATATCTTTTTGCAAAAATGCAATGATAAACATCGCCGCTACAAAAACGACCGCATAGGGTAAGAACCTTTTAAATTCATTGGAGAGCCCCATATTATCATGATGTCCCAGCTTGCGTGAGAAACTCCAAGCCAAGAAGTAGACAAAACCGACTTTAAAAAACTCTACGGGCGCCAAAGAAAAACCGGCTATCTTTATCCATCGTTTCGCACCACCAACCTCACTTACAATGCTCTCAGGCAAAAACGGCATCGCTATCATCAAAATCAAAGAACCAAAAAACAGCGTAAACCCTATGGGCTTGAGCCATTTGTCAGGATCGAGCTGTGAGAGCCAAAAAATAATAACGATGCCACTTAAACCAAAAAGAGTCTGACGAATGACAAAATGAAACTGATTCACGCCAAAAAGCAGTGTCGTATAAGGAGTAAGGGTGTAAGAGAGAATAATACTCACTCCTATAAGGATAGATACCAAAGTAAAGAGTTTTCTGTCTGCCGTCATTACTTGATCTTATTGATTTTCAGTACAAACTCAACTTCAGGTTTTGAGATATGCAGCTCTTTTGAGATTGTATCGACAGAGACGCCCTGTTTATAGAGCGATATAATTTTCTCATCGTCATTACCGTGAATCGAAGAGGGAATGGATATCTGCTTCACGCCGCTCTCTAGCTGTGCCATACGTGTCTCTATTTCACTCTCAATGGAGTTGATGTTACTCTGTATCTGTTTGAGTGCTAGAGAGAGAGGTTGCACCATGTCATAAACTGAGCGTTCTACCTCTTGGTATATCTCCTCGTCATTCATGCGTGAGGGTGCTTTTGCTATAGAAGACTCTGTCTCTTTGAGCTGCTTTTTAAGGTAAAAAAGCTCTCTGTTCAAATCTTCCACGACAGATGCAACAGAACGGATGTTGCGTGAGTAATCTGCATCTTTTGTATAGACATAATAGAGCAAGTATAAGATTACACCTGCCATTGCAACGATGATATACTCAATATTAAAATGAAAATTTTCTAAGTTCACTGTTTTTTCTCTCTTGCTTGGCGAATAAGGATTCTCTCACGCGCTGTCATATAGGCTGCCCACTCTTTCTCATCTCGCTCATACATCTTTGTAATTGCTGCGAGCTGTGGTGTAATGGCTTTAAAAAAGATACCGATGTCACGTTTTGGATGCACAGGCATTGCAACACGTCCATAGTACTCTTTGCCTACTTCTAAAAGTGGATCTTTGAGTTTAAAATGTTCAAAACCTATACTCTCTATCTCTGCTTCTGCCGTTAAAGAGACGCGCTTTGGTGTCTCGTTTTTCAAAAATGCCTCAAGGGCATCTATCTTCCTGTGCAACTCAACAACAAGATTGAGCAGTACTGGATCTGTCTCTGCCGTATCACCTCGTGCTTTTGCAAGTTTGAGCCATTGAGAGATTGGATCATCATCACTCTCACTAAGCTGTTGAAACTCTCGCTCATAAGACTCCATATCCAAGGAAGCTTCTGAGAATTGAATACTTATGGGTGCGGGAACTAAGCGTGGTTCACTCATGCTGCGATCCTGTCAAGAACGATAAGTACAAAAAAAGCAATGCCAAGATAGCCGTTGAGTGTAAAAAAAGCACGATCTATCTGCTTAAAATCACGGCGTACCAAACGCTGCTCATAAAAAAGGACAAATCCACTCCCTATAGCTGCGAGAGTTGCAAAAAAACCAAGCCCTGCCGCCCAGACGAACAACAACCAAAACAAAACGGCCAAAGCGTGAAAGAGTGCCGAGATAAAAAGCGTTGCATCCGCACCGTAGCGTGAAGGAATGGAGTAGAGATCGTTCTCTTTGTCAAAGTCGATATCCTGCAGAGAGTAAAGCAGATCAAAACCCGCCACCCAAAAGATCACACCCAAAGAGAGCAAAACGGACCATAAAGGAACACTTGCCTCTACGGCAATAACACCGGCAATGGGAGCAAGTCCAAGAGAAAGACCTAAAATCACATGTGCCATGGAAGAGAATCTTTTAAAATAGGAGTACGATGCCAAAACCGCTAGAATAGGAAAACTGAGCCAAAAAGCAAGCGAGTTTATCATATAGGCAACAGCAATGAAGATAAAGGCATTAACCCCTATAAATATTAAGATGCTTGAGCTGTCAAGTCTGCCATCGACATTGGGACGACTTGCCGTTCGTGGATTTTTCGCATCTATATCACGGTCTGCATAGCGATTCACCCCCATCGCAAAATTCCGTGCCGAGAGTGCAGCAAGAACACCCAAAACAAGCAGTCCAAAACCAAACCAGCCATCTGCTGCAACGACCATTGCAATAAAGATGAACGGCAAGGAAAATATGGAGTGTTCAAACATTACAAGTTCATTAAAATCTTTTGCTTTTTGTAGTAATCGTTGCAAATTTCACTCCGTTTCATAATTGTGTTATATTCTAACAAAAAGTGATTTAAATTTAGATGATTTTTTCCACAGCCGCATCTAAAATTTTAATATAGGCATAAATACGCTGCATATCCTCTTTTGTATCAAGGATAATACCATTGTGTGCAGCCTGCTCTATTTTTTGCATGATCTCACTGATATCATCGATATAAAGCGCACTTGCCGCCCCTTTTAATTTATGTGCAGTTGTATAAACTCGCTGCGTATTTTTGACTTCCAATGCCTCTTGCAACTCAGGGATCAACTCTTTTAGAGAGTCTACAAATGTTCGTAAAAGTTTCAAAGAGACCGCTTCACCTAAGCCGACCTTGCTCTTTAAACGCTCTAGAAGTGTTGTAACATAGCGTGAATTGAGCTCTGTCTCTGTCTTGGAGTATTTACATAAAATATTTTCCAGAGCTTTGACATCAATTGGTTTTGTGAGATAGTTATTCATACCGCAGGCGAGAAACTTCTCTCTGTCTCCTTCTGATGCATTTGCCGTTAAAGCGACAATAGGCAGATCCATCTGGAGTTTTTGGCGAATGTACTGTGTTGCATCCCTGCCGTTTAGTACCGGCATATTTATATCCATGAGTACCAGATCGTAAGCCTTTTGCTGCAGTTGCTCGATTGCCTCTTTTCCATTAACGGCAAAAGTCAATGTTATGTTCTTGTATTTTTGAAAAATAGACTCAATGAGCATACGATTGACATCATAATCTTCCGCAACCAAAACTTCTAGATGCAGTTTATCACAATCCTCATCTTTTTGACATACGGTATCGCGTATATCTTCTTCCCGTAAATCCGATGCCTCACAGATTTCAAAACGCATCGTGAAATAGAATCGGCTGCCTTGATCGACAACGGAATCGACATGCAATTGACTACCAAAGGCCTTAATAAGGTCTGAACTGATACTCAGTCCCAAACCTGTTCCTCCAAATTTTCTCGTCGTGGAAGCATCGGCTTGAGAAAAAGGCTTGAAAATTGTTTTTAGTTTATCTTCAGGGATGCCAATACCACTATCTGCAACGCTAAAGAGCAGTGTCTGGCTCTTTGCATCTTCTTCAAGAAGTGAAACACTAAAGGTCACCTCTCCAAATTTTGGAGTAAACTTGATGGCATTGGAGAGCAGATTTATCTTTATCTGTCGCAATCGTGTTGCATCACTGAGAAGACATTTTGCAATTTTTTCATCAATTGAGAGTCTGTAGTTGATCGATTTTTCCTGAGCAAAGATTTTAAAAGCTCATAGGTCGTTGTAAACTCTTCTACAGGGCTGAGTGGAATTTTTTCAAAGACTATCTTGTTGTTGGCAATTTTTGAAGAGTCAAGAATATCATTGACAATGTCAAGTAAGACCTTTGTCGAGCTGTTGATAGCTTTGATGTATTTTTTTTGTGTCGCATCTAGTTCTGTTTTTGCAAGCAGCTCTGAAAAACCGAGAATACCGTTCATCGGTGTACGAATCTCATGCGACATATTTGCTAAGAACATGGCTTGTGCAATGCCGGCCTCTTCTGCTTTTTTACGACTCTCAACCAAAGAGGTAACATCCTCACGAATCACCATATACTCTATAATATTGTTATTTTCATCATGAATAGGAATAATGGCACATTTTACATAGTAGATACTCCCGTCTTTTGCTCGATTGGAGAATTCACCCTTCCAGATATTTCCTTTACTAATCGTCTCCCACATCTTTGCAAAAAGAGCATCCTCTACATTTGGATCGCGTACAATACTATGCGGCTTACCTATGAGCTCCGCTGCAGAGTAACCGCTTATCTTTTCAGACTGCTCATTCACGTAAGTGATAATCCCATCTGTATCCGTACGCGAAATAATAACGATCGAATCAAGTGCTCCTAGAAACTCATCAAGTTTGAACTTTGAAGCTCTGAAGCTCTTCTCCTGTTCTTTGAGTGCTGTTGTCACATACTCTAT
>VCAX01000066.1 GCA_013607665.1 Campylobacterota bacterium
GTTTGTTTTATTTTTCATCGGATTTACCTACACTCAGTATAGAGCTTACTGGCTTCAAAAGAGAGACTTCCCTCTATTTCAAGTGGTTGAATGCTGCGTATTTTACTCTTAAAATCAATAAAACCGCCATCTCCAAGTTTTGAGTACAGACGCAGACCTGCATTGTCTTGTCTGATGTTCTTTGTATCAAAATTTTTCAAAGAAAACCCGATATTTTCCAACGAAAAGGTAAAAGTTTGCCTGCGGGTATAGTCTGTATAATCTATTTTTCCGTTTTCAATCTTAATGCTCCGGGCAATGATTCTTGGCAAAGAACTATTTGACGTTTCTGCTGCTCTCTCTTGCTGCTCACTTTTTTGGCTCTTTAGCACTTTAAGAAGATTGATGCTTTTGTCTTTATTATAAACGACAGAGACTCTTGGAGCGATCAAAGAGAGCTCTTTTAACTCTAAGGCACCATAAAGTAATAAGGAAGGATTCACATTAACACGCAATGTGTCAAAAGAGAAAAGAGCTTTATTCTGCAGGTCATTGAGTTGGAGATCTGAAATTTCTACACTAAAGAGCAAGGGATTGAATGAAAGAGACGCTATGCTCGCTTTTGTTTTTGTTTCATTTTGGATAATTTTTATAAGTTGTGGTTTTATAAGAAGGGGAAGAATAAAAAAACCTAAAAAAAGATAGGCAACAAAAAGATAAAAAAGATATTTGATAATTTTTCGAAACAAAACTAAACTCCATTCAATGTTATCTAATGGAGTTTAGCCTCTTTTTCATTAAAGCCTGATTATTGCTTCTTAATTCCTAAAACGCTCTCTTTAGGAAATACAAAAGTAGAGTGTCTCAGGACAGAGATCTTTTTACTTGGTTTACCATCTTTATCCAAAGCATAGGCATAAATTGTGATAGGGATGATAGTATCTTTTCTTGGATTATCCACCAGTAAATCTGTCGTTCTAAGTGTTACGATTTTTTTCTTTTTCACACCTGGTACAACTCTAAACGGTTTGGATGGTTTGACAATTTTTATCTCACCATTGATATCTTTTGAAGGAAGCACCTCAAAAAAGAATTCCATCGGCTCATTCTCTGTGTTTTGTAACAGGAATATATAGGAGTTATCTACCACGAACTTATTATCTGAAAGATGTTTGACCGAGTAGAGCCTTGTCTCTTTGTTGATATTTAAAAGCATATGCTCTTTTGTGCTTCCCATAAAACCTAATATTGCACTGATAAGAACAAGCAGAACCATATAGGCAATAACTTTTGAACGGAAATATTTTGTCTTTCCTTTACGCTCTACAATCTCATACTCACTCGACCAGGTAACAAGTGAAGGCTTACCGAGTTTACCCATTACCGTTGTACAGGCATCTACACACTCAAGACAGTTGATACACTCAAGCTGCAAGCCTTGACGAATGTCGATATGTGTCGGGCAAACCGTTACACACTTCTCACAGGTCGTACACTCTGCATTTGGGTCAATAGCCTGCAGATCTTTTTGTTTATTAACAAGTTTGACATGCTGCCCATTACCTTCATCCTCATAGATTTTCCCACCTCGATGCTCATCATAGATCGCCATAACAGTATGGTCATCATAGAGTACTGACTGCACACGAGAATAAGGACAGACATAAATACAGAAGTTCTCTTTTAAAAATACAATATCATAAATTAAAAAGCCCGCTACACCAAGAACAAAACCGATCATAACCATATGTTCACTCGGGTTTTGCAGATATTTAAAAAAGTCTTCCGGTGGAATGAAGTACCACATAAAATCAGCGCCTGCAATGAGTGCTAATACTGTCCAGATGAGAATCGCAATAAGTTTTTTCACCTTATTCTCAGGTTTGGACATATCCGGCTCTTGTTGTTTGTTGCCGATACGTTTGCGTAATTTTAAAAGTTTTGTCTCAATCAAATCACGATAGATGACACGAAATACCGTTTGCGGACATACCCAACCACAAAAAACACGCCCGCCAAGCACTGTCATACCAAAAATACCCAAAAAGAGTATCATCAATAAAAACGGCATAAGATACAACTCTTGCATATCGAACTGCACAAATGCAAGGTGCAGTTTCATCTTGTCAAAACTTAAAAGGAAAAAATGATTTCCATTCACCTTTATCCATGGTAAAACCAAAGAAACAACTGTTGCCAAAATATATACATAATACCGTTTAATTCTCCATGGAGTAGGTATCTCTATGCCTTTTTTCTCTTCACTCATATATAATTCTCCTTTTTAATTTGGACAGGTAATTGTATTGATTACCTGTTCTTCTGCATCTTTTGGTGTTTCAGGCAGCAGTGATCCAAATGCGACCTGCTTCAGCTCACGCGACTCTATATAGTCCTTGAGTGAACTTCTGCTTACATCTAAAATTCTTGCCATTTCACTCACACTTTTACCATCTTTTATAAATGTAATGATATCGTTTATATAAACATCGAACTTGGAACTCGAGCGACTCCCTTTCGGTCGGCCAATAACCTTTTTGGATTCGCTCTGAAGTTTTTGACGCAGTTGATCCATCAATCCTAAAACAAGCATCACACTGCTCTCTTGTGTCATTATAACAGATTGTTTGATAAAATGAACACTAAACTCATTTTTTAGCAGGCACGAAAACATCTGAATCAAATCTTCCATATCTGTCGTAAGCACCCATACGTCATAAACAAGCAGTGTCGCTCTGTTTTTTGATTGAAAATATCTTGTCACATCCACTCGCTCTTGAAGACGCTTGTTCTGTGATGTATAATCAACGAACTCATCATCAATAATAAGATTGTTTGCAACAGCATAAGAGTTTATCAACTGCAACTGTTCATGTGCAGGGGCAAAATTCTTATCCGGTCTTATGTATGCTATTACCATTTAACGATTAAACCTCTCTTATTATTGATTTTCATCGTCATTATACACTCTTTTGACGAATAAAGTCAATAGAATTTTTGTTTATTTCGTCATTTTAGCTCTTGTTTGTCTTAAAAGATTTGTTTTTTAGCATCGTTACAGCAGTTTTTATGCCCTCATTAGATAAAATATCTTTAATATTTTAGAAACAAAAGAGTGTTAATGACGACAAAACAATACATTTTAGAAACTATCAAAAAACGTCCACTTATCATTGATGGAGCGATGGGTACGCAACTCCAACAGCGTGATGAGCAGATTCCTAAAGAGGCTTGGGAAGGCAATGAAGGATGTAATGAGCTCTTAAATGTCACAGCACCGGAAGTTATGAACGATATTTTCTCTGCTTACCTAACCGCAGGAGCTGATTTTATCACGACCAATACCTTCGGTTCTTTTAGCTGGGTACTCGATGAGTACCAAATCGGCAATCGTGCTTATGAACTTACAAAAGCAGGTGCAGCGTTAGTAAAAAAGCAGTGTGAGAAATTCTCTACACCTGAACATCCCCGTTTTTGTCTCGGCTCCATCGGTCCGGGAACAAAACTCCCATCACTTGGACATATCACTTACGATGAGATGTATGCGGGCTATACAGAGTTTTGTCTTGCCCTCATCGATGGCGGTGTCGATATATTTCTGCTTGAGACCTGTCAAGATCCCTTGCAGATAAAAGCGGCTCTACATGCTTGTGAAGAGGCGTGTCGTCAAAAAGATGTAGATATTCCCATTATGGTCTCTGTAACGATTGAGTTGAGTGGTTCAATGCTCATTGGTACTGATGCCCAAACAATCGCAACTATTATGGAGCCTTTTAACATCATCTCTCTTGGATTTAACTGTGGAACAGGTCCTGAGCAGGTTGAAAAACATGTAAAGACACTCTCTGAACTCTGGGCAAAACCAATTTCGGTACATGCAAATGCAGGACTGCCGCAAAACCGCGGGGGCTACACCTACTACCCAATGGGTCCTGATGAGTTTGCCGATAAGCAAGAGAAATTTTTAGCCTATGATGGCGTGAGCTTCTTGGGCGGCTGTTGTGGAACGACCCCGCAGCATATCCGTGCACTTGTAGATAGAGTACACTCCATTAGTCCAAAGGCACCGAGCGGCTCACAAGAGAACTCTTTGGCCTCTCTCTTTTCAACCGTGCCACTGATGCAGCAACCTGCCCCGCTTTTAATGGGAGAACGCTCTAATGCCACAGGCTCAAAAGCCTTTCGAGAACTTCTCTTGGCAGAAGATTATGAGGGAACCCTCTCAGTTGCACAGCAACAGGTACGTGCAGGGGCGCATGTTATTGATGTCAATGTCGGTTTTGCCGGACGCGATGAGACAAAAGATATGAATGCCGTTATGGGCATGTACAACCAAAAGATCCTCATTCCTCTAATGCCGGACTCCACGCAGACAAAAGGGCTTGAGACAGCACTGAAAAATATCGGCGGTCGCCCAATTTTAAACTCCGTAAATCTTGAAGACGGCGAAGAAAAGTTCGATGCCGTGTGTGCATTGGCAAAGAAATTCGGTACTGCGCTTGTCTGTCTGACAATAGATGAAGAGGGCATGGCAAAAACAGTTGAGAAGAAGCTCGCTGTTGCCGAGCGTATTATCAAACTTGCCACACAGCGCCACGGTCTCAAAAAAGAGGATCTTGTTTTTGATGTGCTTACCTTTACACTTGGGTCTGGTGATGAGGAGTATCTTGATGCCGGTATCAATACAATTGAGGCAATTCGGGAGCTACGTAAACGTCACCCTGAAGTCGGAACAACATTGGGACTTTCAAACATCTCTTTTGGACTTGACAAAGATGCACGCCCATACCTTAACTCTATGTTCTTGCATCATTGTCTGGAGGCAGGGCTCACCTCGGTTATTATCAATGTAAAACATATCATCCCTATTAATAAAATAAGCAAACAAGACCAAGAGATATGTGACAATCTCATCTTTAACCGCGGCGAAGAACCACTCTTTAAATTCATCGAACATTTCAGCTCCAAAGAGGCAGTTGACAATGAAGCCGAAGACGCAGAGTACCTTGCTATGAGCGATGAAGAGAAGATTGCAAAGCTTTTAATGGATGGGGACAAAGATCGAATGATTCCCCTTGTAGAGGAAGTGCGTCACCGCATTGCCCCGGAGAAGATTGTAAATGAAATTCTCATTGATGCCATGAAAGTTGTCGGTGAGCTCTTTGGAAGCGGTCAGATGCAGCTTCCTTTTGTACTGCAGTCCGCAGAAACAATGAAAAAGACAGTCGATTATCTCAACCCTTATCTGCCAAAAGTAGAAAAAGAGGTCGACACAACACTTGTTTTGGGAACGGTCAAAGGAGATGTGCATGATGTTGGGAAAAACCTTGTCGATATCATTCTCTCAAACAATGGCTACAAAGTAAAAAATCTCGGCATTAAAGTAGAGCTTGAACAGTTCTTAGAAACCTTAAACGATGGACATGTCTCGGCATTTGGAATGAGTGGTCTGCTGGTAAAATCGACACAGGTTATGCTTGAGAATCTTACGACCTTAGAAGAAAAAGGCATTACAATTCCTGTCTTACTCGGAGGTGCAGCACTCACACGCTCTTTTATCGATGATTTTTGTCATAAAGCATACAGTGGACCAATCTTTTACTGCCGCGATGCATTCGATGGTGTCACTGCCATGAGCCGTATAGAGGCTGGTAATATGGATACAAATCTTCATCCTGATGCTCCTGAAATAGAAAAAAAAGAGCAAAAAGAGGTTGTTATTCCTCCATTTGAGGAAATAAAAATGCCTTCGCGTGATGTTCCTGTTCCAACTCCACCATTTTGGGGACGACGTGAGATCAAACTCACGCAGCAGCAAGTAGCACTGGCATTTGAGTGGATAAACCATAAGCTGCTCTTTAAATCACGCTGGGGTTACTCCTCAAAAGGAATGAGCAAAGAAGCCTACCAAAAACAGCTCGAAGAAGTTGTCTGGCCTGCCTATGAAAAACTCAAAAATCGGTTTTTAGATGAGCAGCTTTTCGAGCCGACAATTCTATATGGCTGCTGGCCGTGCAGAAGTGATGACACTTCCTTACTGATTTTTCCTGAAAATGAAGGTTGGTTTACAGAAGATCAGATTAACCGTGAGCCGCTTGAGCAGATCATAGGCCGTGCCGAAGAGGTCTTTACCTTTCCAAGACAACGTAAAAAACCTCATCGTGCACTGAGCGACTTCTTTCACGCAGATCGTCATGATGTCGTTGCCCTGACCTGCGTGAGTGCCGGAAGCAAACTCAGTGAAGTGGAGCGTGAGATTTATGAGCGAGGCGATTACACAGAGTATTATCAATTTCACGGTCTCGGTGTTGAGCTTGCAGAAGCCCTTGCTGAAATCGCACACAAGCAGATACGCCTTGATCTAAACATTGCAAAAGAGGAAGGCAATACACTAGCAGATGTTAGAATGAACCGCTATCAGGGAAGCCGCTACTCTTTTGGCTATGCAGCCTGTCCGGACTTAGAGCTCAATCGTCCCCTCTTTAATCTCTTAAAACCAGAAGAGTTTGGTATAGAGCTGAGTGAGACATTCCAGATCCACCCTGAGCAGTCAACCTCTGCACTTGTGGTCTATCATCCAGAAGCCACTTACTATAATGTCTAAGCAGCGCATTTAACGTCTTCTGTAAGAGAGTGCCTCTAACAGGTGCTCTTTTTCTATCTCTTCACTCTCAGCCAAATCTGCAATTGTTCGTGCAACTTTTTGTACCTTTTTTATGCTTCTAAATGAGAGCCGAAATCGCTCTACTGCCATTGCAAGAGTATCACTCGCAGTTTGTGTCATCACACAATACTTTTCTATCTCCACATCATACATCTTTGCATTACAGTTTTTCTGTTTACGTTTTTGTCTGAAGATATTGGCTGCAACCACCTGCTTGTGCATCTCTTTGGAGGATATACTCGGTTTATCTTCAGCAGAGACATTTTGCATAATTACAGTAAGATCAATACGATCTAAAAAAGGCTCAGAGAGTCTGTTTTTATATTTTTGAATCTCGAGTTCATTACATCTGCTGACATTTCCATTAAACTTTGCTACAATCATACACTAAATAAGGAGCAAAACAATGATTTTTCCATTAAACTTTGCTAATAATATCAACAAACTATGCTACAATCTTGGTAAATTACAATAAACTATGCTACAACATTACTTAATAGCGAAGGATAAATTATGAGAATATCTATGAAAAATAGAAAGATAGGTTATACGTATGGAAGCGTTTCAGGACATTTTTCTTTCAGAAAACAAAAAAGCATTGCTTTTGAATCAACACTTGAAAGAGATTTGCTTACATTATTAGAATTTAATGATAGTGTTGAAGACGTCATTGAGTAACCGCTTACAATAGAATATAAAAATAATAATGGAAGAACTGTAACATATACACCAGATTTTCTAGTTTATTTTAAAGAGCCAGATGCATCATATAAAGGGTGTTTCAAGCACCCATTTTTTTAATTAAGTCAAAATTTACGATGAGAGAAGAATTAGAACACAATATTTAGTCAGTCCTGAAAAACTAAATTCT
>VCAX01000067.1 GCA_013607665.1 Campylobacterota bacterium
TTTATGATTAATCTGCATAAAGTAAAAAAAGTCTTTTTGCAGCTCTTCATCTTTAGTATTTTCTTTTGTTTTAAAAGTAATAGAGATTCCAAGGAATAAATATGAATGAAGTCAAATCAAAATATTCAATACTGTATGTAGAAGATAATGATGCTGTGCGTGAGAATTATGTAAACTATCTCAAGCGTTTTTATGAAAATGAAGTTGTAAACTCAATAAACGAAGAAGCACAAGAGTTTGATGAGAGAAAAGGAATTAAGCGCTTTGATCCTCAGAAGATGGAAGAAGAAGTTAGGTAGCGTATTTAAGAAAATATTGCACTACTCTTTTTTCAAGCCAGTAGTCCGGTTTGAAAAAACTTCCAGAGATAAACCCTACATGCCCGCCATGCTCCAATATCTCTAATACAACCTTGTCTGAGACCTCTTCTTGTTTGGGAATAACCTCAGGCGTCATAAAAGGGTCATCCTTTGCGTGAATGATGAGTGTCGGTGTCCTAATATCTTTTAAATAAGCTTTTGCGCTACTTTTTTGATAATAATCCTTCGCAGAAGCAAAACCATTGATTTTTGCCGTATAGGCTTCATCGAAGCGCCAAAAACTCTTTAAATTTTTTATATCTTTTCGCTCAAGACCAAGGAGTTGTTGCATATTGTGTCTGTCATATTTTTTATCCAGCATCAAGCGCAGATCTTTTAAGAGAATGTGTTGATAGAATTTCGAAAACCCCCGATTCATCCTGTTTGCACAGACATCTAGCAGCATAGGCGCGCTTACAGCTACAGCCGCATCTAAAAGATTTTTCTCTTTTGTTTCGCCTAAAAGTTTTAAAAGCATATTTGCACCAAGGGAGTAACCGACTGCAAAAAGCTTTGCGTGAGGGTGGTGTTCTTTCACGGCAGTGATAAACTCCAGTGCATCTTGTGTATCTCCACTGTGATAGGATCTTGCTTCACGATTTTCTTTGCCGAAACATCCTCGAAAATGCATGACAACAGACGAAAACCCAGCATGAGAGAGTGCCGCCTGCATCGCTCCTTGAATATAGGGCGATGCAAAGGAGCCGGCAAGTCCATGAAAGAGTATAACAATTGGAGTTGTGTTCGTGTGTTTTGTTATTTTATGCCAATAGGCTTCTATGAAATCACCATCGCTGAGTGTAAAGGTCTCTACTTGAATACTGAGTTTTGGTAACTTCCGGAAAAGAGAAGCATAGAGCGTTTGTACATGTCTGTTTTTAAGCGTCAGGGATGGTTGCAATTTCATAGGCTAATCTTATCAAATTTTTATGTATAGATGGCTATAATCATGTAATAATTATAATCAATGGAGCCCCAATGAACAGAAAACAGATATATAATCCAGATTCGACAGAAAGTGTAAACGACAGGAAAGTTTTTGGTGGTAATCCTACGGGGATTTTTGAACTAAACAACATTAAGTACCAGTGGGCATATAACCTTTGGGAGATGATGCTAAATAACACATGGTTCCCAAAAGAAGTCGATATGACCCGGGATGTCAATGATTATAAAAATCTCACAGATGCAGAGAAGACAGCATATGACAAGGCACTTTCGCAGCTGATTTTCATGGATTCACTCCAGACGAACAATCTCATTGACAATGTCAATCCTTATGTGACTTCACCGGAGATAAACCTGATTTTAGTACGTCAATCTTTTGAAGAGGCACTGCACTCACAGAGTTATGCGGTTATGGTTGACTCTATCTCGACAAATTCAGAAGAGATTTATGATCTGTGGCGTCGTGATATGATGCTCAAGCATAAAAATGATGCCATTGCAGCGGTCTACCAAGAGTTGGCGAGTAATCCGACAGATACAAACTTCTTAAAAGCCTGCTTTGCAAATCAGATCTTAGAGGGTATCTATTTTTACAGCGGTTTTACTTACATTTATACACTTGCACGTGCAGGAAAAATGCTTGGAAGTGCACAGATGATCCGTTTCATTCAACGCGATGAGGTGACACACCTTGTACTCTTCCAAAATCTTATCAACACACTCAGAAAAGAGCGTCCTGACCTTTTTACGGAACAACTCAAAGCAGATGTCATTAGGATGTTCGAAGAGGCTGTGAAGCTTGAAGCGGAGTGGGGTAAATATATTACACAGGGGCAAATTCTCGGACTAACCGATGATATTGTCGAACAGTATATCAAATATCTTGCAGACGACAGATTGACATCGGTTGGATTTGAAAAGCTTTATAATGTGAGCAACCCAATTAAATGGGTAGATGACTTTGCAAAATTTAACGATCAAAAAACAAATTTCTTTGAAGGAAATGTAGCAAACTACTCCAAGGGCTCTTTAACATTTGATGATGACTTCTAAAACTTCCGGCGAGCGCAAACTCTGCTCGCTTCTTTTTGAAACGACCCCTGATTATGAACACAACTTACAGAGACTGCTTACTCTTATAGACAAGGCAGAAGAAAACTCTATTGTTGTTGCGCCTGAAGTCTGTTTGACTTCGTATGACTATGAAAATATGTCCCAGATGCTTGCTTTTGCTCCTCACGCAACCGAGGCTTTAAAAAAAGCTTCACGCAGTAAAATTGTTATTATGACGATGCTTGAAGAGCGTGAGGGTAAAGTGTACAATTTTGCAAAAGTTTTTCACAATGGTGAAGTGGTTTATGAGCGTGCCAAAGCAAAGCTCTTTCGCTTTGGAGATGAACATAAATATATGCAAGAGGGCAGCATAGATGATTTTAAAGTCATTGAGGTTGATGGCATAAAAATAGCGGTTTTTATCTGTTTTGAGCTGCGTTTTAAAGGGCTGTGGCAAAAAAGTGAAGGTGCAGATGTGATAGCTGTACCCTCTTGGTGGGGTGTATTGCGGCGTGAGCACTTTAGAATTTTCACGCAGGCATTAGCACTGATGAATCAATGTTATGTCGTTGCGAGTGACTCTAAAAACGAGGAGTGTACAGCACTCAGCGGTATCATCGACCCGCAAGGCAACGAGCAGAGAAATGGGAATGTTGCTTGCTTAAGCAAGCCGTACAGTAAAAAAGAGATAAGCCTTATGAGGCGATATATGGATGTAGGCATTGGATAGAATAACAGCGACAAAAACAGCACGCATGGCAGATGAGATAGAGAGAGAGTTCCCCCTCTCATCAGAGGTAAAAGAGGCAATAGCAAAAACTAACAGAGAAGCGTTTGTGCCTATGGGTTTTAGAAATCAAGCTTATAAACTTGATGCGCTTCCAATCAGTGCAAATCAATATATCTCTTCTCCTTTGACTGTGGCGAAGATGACGGAGTATCTTTTTCCAAGAGGAGCTGATCGTGTTTTAGAGGTAGGATGCGGCAGTGGATATCAGGCAGCGGTACTCTCACAACTTTTTCGTGGTGTATTTACGATAGAACGCATAGAGCCTTTGGTGCTTGAGGCAAAAAAACGCTTTCGCCAGCTTGGCATAAATAACGTTCATACACGCACTGATGACGGACAAAAGGGATGGATACAGTATGCACCATACGATAGAATACTCTTCTCGGCAACAGCAAAAGAGATCCCTGCAAAACTTTTTGAACAGTTGGCAGATGGCGGTATTTTGGTAGCACCGATGGAGCGTGATGGTAAACAGGTCATTACCCGTTTTTTAAAAGAGGGGGAGCGCATTATCGAAGAGGAACTTGAAGATTGTGATTTTGTTCCCGTACTCGATGGTGTTGTAAAATAAAGCTTCATTATGGTAGAATAGAGCAACACTTAAGAAGAGGGCGTAGAGATGGAAGAGATGTATGGCATAAAATATTCAAGACCACAGGTTGTACTACTGCAAGAGACAGGCATCGGTGTGGCAGAGACAGCTTCGCGAACCTGTTATGACAGTTTTACTAACAGTGAGAACAGTGTTATAAAAGAGCTGGAACATACGCTTCCCGATGCCGCAATGTGTGAAACGCTTAATGAGATAGAAGAGTCGGCACTGCTTGATGATCTTGCCTGGACCTATTTTCATCACTCCATATTAGAACATGCCAATCTTTCATTTTTAGTTCGAGGGACAAGTCGCGGTGTTTTACAAGAACATGCCCGTCATCGTATTCAAGCTATCTCTGTGCGTTCAACCCGCTATACGATGAGCGGCATAATTAATGCCTTTGTAGCATCGAAGCATGGGAGAGACAAAGAGTTTTTCATTGAAAAAGTGCTTGAGTTTGATATGTTTGTAACCGCTGATACAGATTATAACCGTCTAGAGATTGGTGCGATGTATGATAAGCTTGATTTTCAACTCCAAAAAGTAGAGAATTTTTATGCCATTGCTGTAGCAAAGAGTTCTCTGCCTTTGCTTGAAACGTTGCACAACAAACCCCAAGAGCTCTATGAGGCATTGCAAAACGGTAAAAAGAAACGCAATGTCGGTGATGCTTTTAAACACATCGTAACAGATAACTGGAAGGTAGATATGGTAGTGACTTTTAATCTAAGAAGCCTCAAAAACTACTTTATCTTGCGTGAGAGCGGTGCTGCATATTTTCAAATACGCTGGCTAGCACAGGAGATGATGCAGGTCACTCCAAAAAAATATCTTGATTTGATTATCAAAAAGAAATAGGAATATCTATGTATAAAATTTTAATAGCATCTTTGTGCGCGCTTGCGTTTTCTGCTTGTAGCAATATAAAAATAACCGCTGCAATGTGTGACCAGATCGCAGCAGACCCAAATGCCCAGATACTGCAAGAGTGTAGAGATTATGATAAAGAAAAAGCCTACAAAGCCTTTGACAAAGTGGCAGATGACAAAAAAGTGTCAGATAAAGACCTAGAGTTTAACAGAGAAAAGTAGTATAATTCGCAAAAATATTTATGAAGGATTAATAATGGCAAGAAGTGAAATATGTGAACTTTGTGGCAGTAGTGAAGATGTAACTTTGATGGAGTTACCTGTAAGTGATGGAAGTGAAGAGCAGAGCATCTATGTTTGTGCAAACTGCAAAGGACAAATTGAGAGCGGTGAGCTTGATGAGACGCACTTTAACTGTTTAAACGATGCAATGTGGTCGGAAGTTCCTGCCGTTAAAGTGATGAGCTATATTCTTTGGAACAAGCTTGGCCGTTCTGATATGCTTGATATGATGTACCTAGAAGATGCTGAGCAAAAACTTGCGGATGCTGCTATCAATGCAGAAGCGAACAAAGTCGTTTTTCGTGATGCAAATGGTGTGGAACTTCATGCCGGTGACTCTATTGTCATTTTAAAAGATCTTGATGTAAAAGGTGCTGGTTTTACTGCAAAACGTGGAACGACAGTTACAAAAATCGCATTACCAAATGATATGAATGATCATGTTGAGGGTCGCGTGAACGGTACGAAGATCTATCTTAAAACAGAGTTCATTAAAAAAGCCTAATGCAGCCTTATGAGCGTTTTTACAAAATAGATGATGACTTTCGCAATCCCTATGCGAGAGATCGTGATCGTATCATACACTCTGGAAGTTTTCGAAAACTGGAGTATAAGACACAGGTTTTTCTCAATCACGAGGGAGATTTTTTTCGTACGCGTTTAACACACTCCATTGAAGTCTCTCAAATTGCCCGCTCCATTACAAATCAACTCGGTTTGAATGAGTCACTTGCTGAGGCAATAGCGCTCGCGCATGATCTTGGGCATACACCCTTTGGGCATATTGGCGGCGATACTTTAGATGAATGCCTCAAAGCTGATGGTTTTGTCAATGGTTTTGAGCATAATTTTCAAAGTTTTCGTGTTGTTACGAAGCTGGAAAAACGCTATAAAGCTTTTGATGGACTCAATCTTACCTTTGCAACCTTAGAGGGTATTTTAAAGCACTCTTATCCATATAAAAAACCTTTTCTGCCAAAAGTAATAGATGAGCAATTTGACTTACAAAAACACCCTTCATATGAAGCGATGGTTGTTGATCGTGCAGATGAGATCGCCTATATGACCCATGATATCGATGATGGTGTACATTCAGGACTTATAACATTTGAAGATCTCAAAGAGAGTGAACTGGCATGTGAGATCTTGCAAAAGGTGGCAGCTGAAGGAGCAACAGATGAGAACGACGAGATGTTTCGTTACCGTTTTAGCTCGCATCTTATCAACCATCTTGTTTATTCTTTGTTGGCATACTCTCAAGAGAGAGTGGCAGCAAAAGAAGCTATGCCTATAGGTTTTGAAAAAGTCTTGGAGGCGAAGATAAAAAAGCTTAAAAAACTGCTCTTTAACAAGATGTATCAACATAAGAATATCGTGCGACGTATGTATGCCGGTAAACAGGCTATTAAAGGACTCTACAAGGGTTTAATGGAAGAAGAAAAAATGCTTCCAGGCTTTTATTATAAACAATTACAGCAGAGAAGTAAACATAGGGTTGTTGCTGATTATATTGCAAGTATGAGTGACCGTTATGCGCTTAATTTTCACAATAAAATGTACGGAAAGCTTTAGCTTGTATCGCTATTTTTTACCTTTTTTATTTTTTGCAACACTTCTTGCAGCAGAACAACAAGATAACAACACTACAGTAGTGGATGAAGAACAGCTCATTAAAGTAGAGGACACATCTGGGCTGACCGAAGATGAAGTGCGTCAAGTCGCGAAAAAGATAGATACGAAACAGCAAAAAGAACTTAAAAATAAAAAGCAAAAAGTACGCTGGGAAGATCTTTCCCCCACTCCTATACAAAAAGATTGGGTGCAGACAAAATCGGGTGAGTGGTTTCGTGGTAAAATAAAAGGACTCTATAATGATAAGCTTGAATTTGAAAGCGATGAGATAGGCCTGTATGTTTTTGATTTTGACGATATTAAAACAATCAAGAGTTATCTATTATCAGTGTAAATATTGAAAATTTGGCATCTTTTAGCGGTGTTTTACGCCTTAGTGGCGATAAGGTCACAATTATTCAAGGTGATACGAAGTATGAGTTTAAAAAGTCCGAAATTGCCTCTTTCGCTCCTGATGCGGAGTTGGAGAAGAACTATTGGTCTGGTAAAATTACTTTGAATATTGATATAAGAAGCGGGAATACAAATCAAAAAGATTATACTTCTCAGCTTAACTTAAAACGCCGTACAGCCGTATCAAGCCTCTCTCTTGATTATTTAGGGAGAATCTCTTCAAAAGATTCTCAGGAGGTTGCAAATGATCATCGTATCAATGAAAAATATGACAGATATATTTCACGTTATTTTTTCTGGACATCTGTTTTTAGTGAATACTATACTGATAACTGACCTTACGGACTTTACAAAAATATAGTAA